>JANNDE010000506.1:0-1057 GCA_031387395.1 Hymenobacter sp. | reverse complement strand
CCGGCGCATACCGGCGTCACGAGCATGGCCACCAGCGTGATACTGCTCAGGTACACCTCGCGCAGCCGGGCGCGGTCGGCCTGCACCTGGCTGAACGACGGAAACACTACCTTGGCAATGTTGCTCGATAGCAGGTACACGGGCAAGCCAATCAGCAGCCCGCCGCGGGTGTAAATGCCCAGCGCCGCCGGCCCCAGCAGCCGCCCAATCAGCAGCGTATCGAGCGACATCGTCACGAACTCCACGAAGCTGATGGCCGACATGCGGCTGCCGTAGGCCAGCAGCGGCCGGTAAGCCTCCCAGCTGAAGAGCGGCCGCAGCGTGTGCCGCACCGCTGCGTAGGCCAGCACGGTCATTATCAGGCCCTGGCCCAGCGTGGCCGCCACCAGCGCCCACACCCCGAAGCCCCGCCAGGCCAGCAGCAGCCCCAGCCCCAGGTAGCTAACGAGGAACGAGGCCATCTCGAACGCGGCCAGCGCCCGGAAGCGCATGGCCCGGTGCAGCAGGCTCATGGCCGTGCCGTTCACCCCACTGAAAAAAATGCCCAGCGCCAGGGCCCGCACTACCGGCACCACCTCGGGTTGCTGCACGATGCCGGCCGCCAGTGGCGCGCCCGCCACCAGCAGCCCCGCAAAAAACGTTCCCAGCACCACCGACGACGTGAAGGCTGCCCGCACGTCGCGCTCGGTCAGGTCGGGCTTCTGAATGATGGCCCGCTCCATGCCCATCTTGGCGAAGTACACCCCGAAGCGCAGAATCACGCCGGCCAGGGCCACCAGTCCAAACGCGGCCGGGCTCAGCAGCCGGGCCATCACGCCGGTATAGCCCACCTGCAGCACCGAGTTCACGAGGGTGGCCGTCATCGTCCACTTCACGCCGTTCACGGTTGCCACCGTCAGGTTTTCGGGTTTGTCGGGAGAAGCCATGGGAGATGTTTGGGTCGTTCTAATGGAGCGCCTCACCCCCCGGCCCCCACACCCAAAAGGAGAGGGGGGGCGTTATAGTTGCGGCGGCGGTTTCTATAGGATTTAATAGAGGGGACTGGCCACCCCACGAC
>JANNDE010000493.1:0-1126 GCA_031387395.1 Hymenobacter sp. | reverse complement strand
TAACGCACAACGCCGCGTCAGCCGCTCCTGCCACGGGCGCAGCGCCAGGATTGCCAGCAGCAGCAGCCCCGCCAGCGCCGGCAGGCCCGGCGGCAGTAGCAGGCGGCGACGGCGGTGGAGCAGATGGAAATGCACAAGGCGGTGTGGTCACCGCAAGTGCGTTGCGGCCAAGGGCAACGCTATAAAGCCGGCAAAAAGTACGCGGCCGGCCAACAATTCGCGTATGCCAGTGGTCTGCCATTCCCGCACCCGTCTTTTACCATGTCGCTTCGTTTCCTTGCCCTGCTGGGGCTGCTGCCGCTACCCGCCCTGGCCCAAACCCCCGCCCCCGACACCACCCGCCCCGTGGCCCTGCCCGCTGCCACCGTCACGAGCTACGGCCAGCAGTTGCCGCTGCGCCGCACTGCCGCCGCCGTGGGCGTGCTCGGGGCCCGCACCATCGAGCAGTTCAGCCCCACGGCCCTCACCCAGGCCGTGAACACGCTGCCCGGCGTGCGCCTGGAGGAGCGGGCCACGGCCAGCTACCGGCTCAGCATCCGGGGCAGCACGCTGCGCTCGCCGTTTGGGGTGCGCAACGTGAAGGTGTACTACAACGGCCTGCCCTTCACCGAGGCCGGCGGCAGCACCCCGCTCAACCTGCTCGACCCCGCCCTCATCGGCCGCGTCGAAGTGCTGAAAGGGCCCGCCGGCAGCGTGTACGGGGCCGGCACCGGTGGCGTGGCCCGGTTCGAAACGCCGGCCGTGGCCGTCGGCACCAGCCGGGTGGCGGTGGGGGCTACGGTGGGCAGCTTCGGGCTGCGCCGCAGCACCATCGTGGCCGAAACGGGCAGCGCCACCACCAGCGTAAGTGCCCGGTACACTCACCAAAGCCTCGACGGCTACCGCCAGCAAAGCGCCCTGCAGCGCGACGTATTCGCGCTCGACGTGCGCACCACGGCCTCGCCCAACACTACGCTGGCAGTACACTTGCTTTATGCCGACATCAGCTACCAACTGCCCGGCGGCCTCACCCGGGCGCAGTTCGCGGCCGACCCGCGGCAGGCCCGGCCGGGCACGGCCGCCGCGCCCGGCACCGTGGCCCAGCGGGCCTACTACGCCTCGCGCACCGGGCTGCTGGGCCTCACGC
>JANNDE010000443.1:0-2163 GCA_031387395.1 Hymenobacter sp. | reverse complement strand
TGCGGCGGCCGGGCGGGCACCGCCCTGGCCGGCCGGCCGACCGCCGCCCCCGCCCGGGGCACCACCGCCGCCGCCAGGCATCCCGCCACCGGCATCGCCGCCGCCATCGCCACTCTTCAGGTCGTCGTTGTTGATGCTCTTGCTGCCGCGTTGCGGGGCCACGGTGAGCTTGCCAATGCGGTAGCTGATATTCACCTTAAAGCTCATGTTGTGGATGACGTTGGTGCTGGTCTGGTCGAGCAGGGGCGTATTTACCTGGTTGCGAATGTTGATGGAAGGCGTGAAGAAGTTTTCAGCCCCGAAGCCGATACTGCCCTTCTTCGCGGCAAAGTCGCGCTTGATGCTGAGGCTGTACACGCCAAAACCGCTCTGGCTGCCTTGCAGCAGCACCTGGTTGCCACGGTAGAACACGAAGCCCTGCAAGCCCCACAAATCAGTAAGCTTATAGCTACCAAATACCCGGCCGCTGGCTACAAATCCCTCGTTGTGAGCATTGTATAGCGGGTCAGGGGCACCGTTAGGCAGCTGCACGTTGTTGTTTAGCACGGCGTAGTAGGCATCGATGCCGCCGTTCAGGCTCACTTTGCCGCTGTTGATGCTGGCGAACACGCTGCCGCCATAAGCGTCTTCGCGGCCGATGTTGGCGTAGGTGACGTTCTGTACGCCGGTGGGCACGCCCGTGATGGGGTCCTTCACGGGCGTGCGCACCGACTGGATGGAGCCCGTGGTGTTGCGGGCAAACGCCGTGAAGTTCAGGTTGGCCCGCTTCACGATGGTGCTGTAGCCCAGTTCGTAGTTGTTGGTGTACTCGGGCTGCAGCGTGGGCTCGCCTTTCGTGATGATGAGCGGGTTGGACTGCTGCGGGTTGGGGTTCAGGAATTGCAGCGACGGCCGCTGAATGCGCCGGTTGTAAGCCAGCTTCAGCACGTTGCCATTGGCCAGCTTGCGCGAGAAGTTCACGCTGGGCACCGCCACGCCGTAGTCGGGAATCGCCACCGTCTTGCCGTCGTTGAAATCGGCCGAAATAATGGTGTATTCGTAGCGCAGGCCGGGTTTCAGGGTGAAGCCCTTGGGGAGGCCCATCGTCACGGTGGCGTAGCCGGCCGTCACGTTCTGGCGGTAGTTGAAGCCGTTGTTCAGCCCCGCGCCGGTGCTGGGCACAAACTCGCCGTTGGCCCCGGTGGCCTGGTAGTAGCTGTAGTCGCTGCTCACGCGGCGCAGAATATCCTTGGCGCCAAACTCCAGAATCTGGTTTTTGGCCAGCGGCGTCTGGTAGTCGGCCTGCACCGTGAATTCCTGGTTGGCGCTGGGGTTCTCGTTGCGCAGGCTCGGCAAGCTCGTATCGGAGCTGAGAATGCTGTTGGTGAAGTTATTGGTGCGGTCGTTGCGGCTATAAAGCGTCAGCAGGCTGAATTCCTGCTGGGGTTTCTCGAAGGTGTGGGTGTAGTTCAGGCTGGCATCCACGGTGCCCGAGTTGTCGAGAATGTTCACGTCGCGCACCGAGTTGCGGTTGGCCAGCGACGAAACACTGGCGAGGCCGTTCTGATAGGTGTGCGCGTTGCGCGCCCCGTACGAGAGCGAAGCCGTGAGCGAGTTGTGCTTGTTGATGTCGTAGTCCCAGCCCAGCACCCCGCGGCCAAACGCCTGGCTCTGGCGCGTATCAGCCGTTTGCGAGGTCACGAATGCCACGCTGCCGTCGGCGTTCTTGATGATTTGCTCGTTCGAGAACTCGCCCGGCACGTTGTAGCCCGCCCGGCCGAAACCGCCCAGCGAGAAGCCCATTTTGCCGGTGCGGTAGCTACCCTGCAGGCCCAGATTGCTGCTGCGGGTGCCCACGCTGGCATCCACGCCCAGGGTGCCGCCGCTCAGGTTGTTGGTTTTGGTGATGATGTTGATGATACCGCCCGTGCCCTCCGCATCGTACTTGGCTGAGGGCGAGGTAATCACCTCCACGGTCTTAATCTGGTCGGCCGGAATCTGCTTCAGCGCGTCGGCAATGCTGGTGGCGGCAATGGCCGAGGGCTTGTTGTTGATGAGCACTTTGATGTTGCTCGAACCGCGCAGGCTCACGTTGCCATCGAGGTCCACGCTCAGCAGCGGCACGCGCTTGAGCACGTCGGTGGCGTCGCCGCCCTTGATCGTCTGGTCGTTTTCGGCGTTGTA
>JANNDE010000426.1:0-1001 GCA_031387395.1 Hymenobacter sp. | reverse complement strand
ATCGCCTCGCTCATCGGCATTCTCTGCGTGCGGGTGAAGGAGGGCGGCAACGTGCAGGGCGCGCTCAATACCGGCAACTACATTTCGGTGGCCGTATCGGCGGTGGGTGCCTATGGCTTGATTATGTGGATTCTGCCGGCCGGCACCTTCACCATTCGCGGCATCAGCTTCGATGCCATGCACGTGTTTTATGCCGTAGTCGTGGGGCTGGTGGTGGGCACGCTGATGAGCATCATCACCGAGTACTACACGGCCATGGGCAAGCGCCCCGTGAACAGCATCATTCAGCAAAGCAGCACGGGCCACGCTACCACCGTTATCGGCGGGCTGGCCGTGGGCATGGAGTCGACGGTACTGCCCATTCTGGTGCTGGCCGCCGGCATCGTGCTCAGCTATGAGGCGGCCGGCCTGTACGGTGTGGCCATTGCCGCCGCCGGCATGATGGCCACCACCGCCATGCAGCTGGCCATCGACGCCTTCGGCCCCATTGCCGACAACGCCGGCGGCATTGCCGAAATGTGCGAGCTACCCAAGGAAGTGCGCGAGCGCACCGACATTCTGGATGCCGTGGGCAACACCACGGCGGCCACCGGCAAGGGCTTCGCCATTGCTTCGGCGGCGCTCACGTCGCTGGCCCTGTTTGCCGCCTTCATGGGCACGGCCAACATCACGTCCATCGACATCAGCAAAGCGCCCGTGCTGGCCGGCGTGTTCATCGGGGCTATGATTCCGTTCATCTTTTCCTCGCTGGCCATCGCGGCCGTGGGCCGGGCCGCCATGGCCATGGTGCAGGAAGTGCGCCGGCAGTTCCGCGAGATTCCAGGCATTATGGAAGGCACCGGCCGGCCCGAGTACGAAAAGTGCGTGGCCATCAGCACCCAGGCCGCGATTCGGGAGATGATTCTGCCCGGGGCCATTGCCCTGCTCACGCCCATCATCGTGGGCTTCGGCTGCCGGGGCTTGTTCTCGAACGCGTCGTCGCCCGAAGTTTTGGGCGGCCT
>JANNDE010000419.1:0-1209 GCA_031387395.1 Hymenobacter sp. | reverse complement strand
AATAGGACTTACGCAAAAGCCAAGGCTGGCTTGATTAATTCGTGCCGCATATACGCCTCTAAAAACCCTTGTTTGAGCTGGTAAACCGTTTGTTGCGTTTGGTAGGCGGCTTGTTTAAGTCGGGTCCAGGCCCGCACGGCCAGGGCGATGTGGTTGCGCTGGCTGCGGGCCAGCCGGCACTGGCAGGCCTGCACGCCGGTGAGTTGCTTGAGTTCGCGGTGAAACTGCTCAATCGTCCAGCGGACGCTGCTTTCTTGTTCGGCAGCGGCCGTGTCGTGGGGCTCGGCCTCGTTGGTGAGGAGGTAGTCCGTCCGGTGGGTGGACACCAGTACGCGGAAAAGTTTCAGTTTACAATCTTTGGGCATCCCTTTTACTTTCAGCACCTTGCCCCGTTCCACTTCCGCAGCCGACCAGGTAAGCAACGCCACCGACTGGTAGGGCGCTTGGCCGCCCGAGTCGTCGACGAGGCGGTTGCTTTTGAGCGGGCAGTAAAACGTCTTGCCCGCCGCCAGCAGCCACTTGAGCAGGGCCGTGGTGGCGTACCAACTGTCCATCAGCACGGTCCGGTAAGGGATGCCGCGCGGAGCCAGTTGCCCGAGCATGTCGGCCACGTGGTCAAGCTTGGTTTTGCCGTCCGCCTCGGGGGCGAAGAGGCGGTAGTCAATCAGCCAAAACTGGTCGGTTTCGGGATTGACGTACACGCAGGTGACCAGGCCGATGCCGGCAATCACGCCGTGGGCGTTGCCGCTGTACTGGCGGCGGACCAGTTCGATGCGCCGGCTGTGGTGCTTGTCGAGCACCGTGTCGTCGAACAAGACGTAGCCCCGCGGGCTGAGCACGACCTGCGGGCGCACCTGCTGCCAGAGTTGACGCGGTGTGAAACGGCTGGTTTTGAGAAAGTAGCGCACGTTGTCGTGCGTCAGGCCCTCCAGGTGGTCGGCCAGGTACGTGCCCGTGTAATTTACCTGGCTGCTCACCAAAAACTGCCCGTAAAGCTGTGCGGTGACTTTCATGGCTTTTCCTTTCAAGTTACACCTTGTGCGTAAGTCCTATAATGGTAATGATTTGGGGGTTGAAATGAAAAAGGTGGGGCCTGTCAGCGGCCGGCCCCGTGGCCGGTTGCTTATTTGAATTGCTTGTCGTGACAGAGGATGGCGCGGCCGACGATGAAATCATGGCCACGGGCGGCGGGCTGGTGGTGATACCAGA
>JANNDE010000380.1:0-3054 GCA_031387395.1 Hymenobacter sp. | reverse complement strand
TGGGCCGTTTCGGGGCGCAGGTACACGGGCGGCGCGTCCGAGTCCACGGCCGAGCCCTGGGTCGAGAACATCAGGTTGAACTGGCGCACCTCGGTCCAGTTGCCGGTTTTGGAGATGGGGCAGAGGATGTCGATTTCTGTGTCACTGAAAACAGTATTGAAAGCCTCAGGTGTACCGATTTCTAATGTTTGCTTAAGAAATTTAGTATATCGCTCCAACCACTCTATTCTTGATTCTCCTGACCAAGGGCCATCAGGCAAAGAATTTGCAATTTGGGCTTGCTTCGTTTTAACGTCTACAAGCTCTTTTTCTAGCTCTTGCAACTTCTCCTCTACTAGTACGTCAGCCCGGTAGCGCTTCTTGCTGTCGAGGTTGTCAATCAGCGGGTCATTAAAGCCGGCGATGTGGCCGCTGGCTTCCCAGGTGCGCGGGTCCATAAAAATGGCCGCATCGATGCCCACCACGTTGCCGTTGAGCTGGGTCATGGCCTCCCACCACAGGCGCTTGAGGTTGTTCTTGAGCTCCACGCCGTTGGGGCCGTAGTCGTACACGGCGGCCAGGCCGTCGTAGATTTCCGATGACTGAAATACGAAGCCGTATTCCTTGGCGTGGGCCACAATATCCTTAAGCTGGGTGGTTTCGATTGCTGGGTTCATGCCCACAAAAGTAGGCCGATGCGGCGGAAGCCGAAACTTGCGCGTAAAAGGCGCGCTCGTCTGTCATCCTGAGCGCAGCGAAGGACCTTATCACACTTGAGCAAATAGCATAACCGGCTCAGACGTGATAAGGTCCTTCGCTGCGCTCAGGAAGACAGACACTCTCAAATATCAAGGACCCCGTCACAATTCGGTAACATAGCGTCTGCAAGCAACCGCCCTACCTTTGACCCATGATTACATCCAATTTCCCACAAAACCGCCTTTTATGTTTGGTTTAGAACCGCACGTACTCCTGCTTCTCGGCCTGTGCCTGCTGGCGGCCTGCGCGTTCAAGTTCGTGAATGGCTTCCACGACACGGCCAATGCCGTGGCCACCGTTATCTACACCAACGCGCTGCGGCCCTGGGTGGCCGTGGTCTGGTCGGCGTTCTGGAATTTCATCGGCGTGTTTTCGGGTGGCATTGGCGTGGCCATGGGCATCGTGTATCTGCTGCCCGTCGAGAGCCTGGTCGATGCCAACGTGTACCACGGCATTGCCATGGTGGGCGCCCTTATCCTAGCCGCCATCATCTGGAACATCGGCACCTGGTACTACGGCATTCCGGCGTCGAGCTCGCACGCGCTCATCGGCTCTATTCTGGGCGTGGGCATTGCGTTTTCGCTGCTGCCCGAGTCGCGCGGTGCCGCCGTAAACTGGTCCAAAGCCGGCGAAACCGGCATCGCGCTGCTGGTAGGGCCGCTGCTGGGCTTCGCGCTCACCATCGGCATGATGTTCCTGTTTAAGCGTTTCGTGCCCAGCAAGGCCATTTTTAAGGAGCCGCACAAGCGCAAGCCCCCCCCCCTCTGGATTCGGCTGCTGCTCATCACCACCTGCACGCTGGTGAGCTTCTTCCACGGCTCGAACGATGGCCAGAAGGGCGTGGGCCTCGTGATGCTGATTCTCATCGGCATCGTGCCCTTCCGCTTCGCTCTCGATGAAAGCAAAAATCCGCTCGACCTGCGCGAGTCGCTGAGCAAGGTGGAGTACGTCATTGGCCGCGTAAACCGCGCCGAGCTCAGACCCAACGACCAGAAAGACCTGGTCGACATCCAGGCCAAAACCGCCGACCTCGACCGTATTTTCGCCGGCAAAACCCAGGTGAAGGACCTGCCCCAGGCCACCCGCTTCGAAATTCGCCGCGACGTACTGCTGCTCTCCAACCGCGCCAAAAAGCTGCTGGCCTCGCCCAACGTGAGCCTCAGCTCGCAGGACCGCAGCATCTACGACAAGGCCACCGACAACATGAAAACCTTCACCGACTACGCCCCCTGGTGGGTGCTGCTGATGGTGAGCCTCTCGCTGGCCTGCGGCACCATGATTGGCTGGCAGCGCATCGTAAAAACCATCGGCGAGCGCATCGGCAAAGAGCACCTGAGCTACGCCCAGGGTGCCAGCTCGGAGCTGGTAGCCGCCGCCATGATTGGCGCCAGCACCTTCCTGAAACTACCCTCGTCTACCACGCACGTGCTCACCTCCAGCATCGCGGGCAGCATGGTGGCCAGCCGCGGCGTGAAGAACATTAATCCCGGCATGGTGCGCAACATCGCGCTGGCCTGGGTGCTCACGCTGCCCGTTACCATGGTACTCTCGGGCCTGCTGTTCCTCCTGTTCCGGGCGGTACTGGGCTAGGCAGCTCACCCCTTCAAAACACAAAAAGGCTGCTCCGCACTGGAACAGCCTTTTTGTGTTTTGAAGGGGTTACGGAAACTCCGTTCCATATTGAGAATCTCATCTATAAACGGGGATAAGCTTCCAGTTTTCACTGATTTATCCACTTATCCACAGCTAAAATTGCGCGAAATGTGGATAAACCCAAATTACTTCGGCCACTGCACTTCCATTTCGTCGTTGATGAATACGCCGAAGTTGACGAACTGCAGCTCCCCTTCTTCGAAGTATAAGTCAATCATCGACTTCTCGTAGGAGAGGCGCACGGCTCCTTCTTCCATGGTTTCCATCTCGGGCTCGGCCTGCTGGTGGCGGGCCATCAGGGCCTTTATCTGGTCGGTGCTCAGGCCGTAAATGGCTTCGCCGTAGAGGCGCATGCCAGGATTGTCGGTTTCGATGCAGCTGAGGCGGAAGTCGTCTTCGCGGTCGAAGTACAGCGACAACAGATAGTCCTCTTCGTGGTAGTTCCAGGCCTGGTGCTCGAAGTCGTCGTCCTCGTCCGACTCTTCAATCTCCTCGGGCTCGCCCACGAGGGTGCGCACCTCGTCCATGGTCGCGCCGAAGCGCAGCGGGCCCATGCCGATGCCCAGAATAATTTCGTTTTCCTCGATGCTGGAGGGTTGGGGAGTGCTCATGCGATTGGTCGGATAGGTTGGTTGCACAAAGGTTAGGGGCGGCTGACAGCCG
>JANNDE010000323.1:0-14243 GCA_031387395.1 Hymenobacter sp. | reverse complement strand
GTAGAGCAGCGGGTACACGAGCAGCAGCGAGGCGGGTAACTGCACCAAAAGAATACCGCCCGCGTAGAGCGGCACGCCCGCTATCACGTGCGCCGGCAGCTGCATCAGCCAGCTCAGCACCACCGTGCCCGCCCAGAATGCCACGTGCCGGGCCAGGCGGCTGTGCGCCCAGCGGCTCATGCGGGTCGCGGCTGGGCCCCGGCCGCGGCCATTGCAGCAAAGGCAGCCGGCGTGGCGAGTGGGGCGGCGAGTGGGGCTGCGGCTAGCTCATCGGGCAGCTTCAGGGCCAGGCGGGCCATGAAGGTGGCACCGTTGTCGGCCACGCTGAAGCAGTGGCGCTGCGGGTAGAGCAGCTGCAGCCGCTGGCGCACGTTGGGCAGGCCAATGCCGGCGGGCCGGGCAAGTGGGGCGGGTCCGGGGTTTTTTGAATTCGTGACGACGCAGCTAAACCAGCCATCAGCCACGGCCAGCGCAATATCGATGTGGGCCGCGCCCATTTGCTCGGCCGCGCCGTGCTTGACGGCGTTTTCGACCAGCGGCAGCAGCAGCAGCGGCGCAATGCGGGCCGAGGGCCCAAACGGCCCGGCTTCCAGCCGGAGCGTGAGGCGGCGGCCGTAGCGCAGCTGCTGCAGGGCCAGGTAGTTACGCAGCAGCGCCACCTCGTCGGGCAAGGGCACCAGTGGGGCGCTGCCCTGCGCCACCACAAAGTGCAGCAGCCCGGTGAGGCGCTCCACCAGCAGCGGCGCCTGCTCCGACTGCTTCAGGGTAAGGGCGTAGAGCGTGTTGAGGGTGTTGAACAGAAAGTGGGGATGAATCTGGGCCCGGAGCAGCTGCAACTCGGCCCGCGCGTTGGCCTGGGCCAGCCGGGCAATAGCGCGCCCCTGGTGCAGCTGCTGCCGGAACACGTGCAGGCAGGCCGCCACCCCCGCCGTGAGCAGCAGCGGCATGTGCGCCCCGGTGGCATACACCACGTAATAGTCGGAAAAAGGGGAGGGCTGGCCGTCGTGCGAGGGTACGAACACATAGTACCGATGCGCAAACGTGAGGGCCAGCCCCAGCCCCAGCCAGGCGGCCAGCAGCCCCGCGAAACGACCCCGGCGGCCCGCGCGCCCCAGCCAGGGCAGCACCCCATACAGCAGCGAATACGTGGTGAACAGCAGCGGCGGCAGCAGAATCAGCGAGTCGCGTAGGGCCACGCGCCAGTCGGTGGTCGAGTGCAGGCCAAACAGGAACAGGGCTGTCATGAGCCCGGTGCGCACCAGCCAGAACAGGCCGTGCCGCAGCCACCACCGCTCGTCGAGGGCGCGCAGAAACCGGCCGAGCCAGGGTTCGTGCGGGGGCGTGTTTGCGTGTGCCATGCCGGGATGATAGGGGGTAAGCTTGTTTAAGAGCCTATCCAAATAGGTCGTCATGCTGAGTCTGTCGAAGCATCTCTACCGCCCAAGTAATCCTATTAAATGAGTTAGTTACGCGGTAGAGATGCTTCGATAAGCTCAGCATGACCGTTCATTTTTCGAGTCTATTCGGATAGGCTACAAGTAAGTAGTCAGAATTGAGTAGCAAGCAGTAAAAATATAATAATTTAGTAGTCAAATTTTTGAATAAAATATTGTTTCTGTTATGCTACTTAAATATAACGATTTATGAGTGGACGGCGCGCCGGTAAAACACTTGGTAGACCAACGGCTGTCGTTCATCGACCAACGACGTAGCTGGCCGTTGGGCGGCGGCGGGCGGCCGTGTTGGTGCCCCCGACCGTCGCCGGGCGACTAAGCCGGCAACAGGGTGTTCGAGCGGCCATATTTGGTCAGGCTATGGGCCGGCCGGGCGGCCGGCCCGGCTCGTTGGCTGGTATTCCCTCCCGCGTTTTTATCCCCAGCCCCAATAAAAACCACGCCCAGAGCCAGCACGTGCACGAGGAGCGGCCCGATGGGCGGAATCTCGACCTGTGCAAGGGCAGCCGCTCTGCTGGCTCTCTTGCTGCTGCTGGCCCTGCGGGCGCAATATAAATTTGTAAATAATATAAAATAAATTATATTAAATTTAATATATTTACTTTCGATTCCCGTGCAGTTGTTTCGGGCACGCCACTTTTACTTTTTACGATGAAAATTGCTGTATGCAATCGGCACGCTGCGCTGCTCGCGCTGGCTTTGCTGGCGCTGCTGGCTGGTCCGGCTCGGGCTCAGTTCCCCACTGCGACCACCCAAACCCAATACATCTGCAACGCTCCCGGCAACCAGTTTGGCGTGCAAGCCTTTACCGACGGCGCGGGCGGGGCCTACCAGGTCTGGATTGACAAGCGTGGGGGAAACAACACCGGCTCTGGTACCGCCATCTACGCCCAGCACCTCAACGCGGCCGGCACCGAGCTGCTGCCCGCCAACGGCCTGCGCCTGTTTCAAAGCGCCGGGCGCGACATTTTCGGGATGCGCGCCATTCCCTGGCAAAGCGGGCTGCTGGTGGCCTGGGTGCAGGGGGCCTTTGGCATCGGGGGCGACAGCGTGCGCTGCCAGTTCTTCAGCGCGGCCGGGGTGCCGCAGTGGTCTATTCCCACCGTGGTGGCCTCCCGCACCCTGCCTTCAGTCATCTACGAAAGCGAACAGGGCCTCAACGTCATCGCCACCAGCTCGGGCGCGACCATCACCCACGCCCTGGCCCTGAACGGGGGCAGCAACCGCTTTACCTTCAACAAAATTGGCCCCACCGGGGTGCTGGCCTATCCCAACAACGACCGCCAGGTGTACGTGGGCCCGAACGGTGGCTTTGCCTCCGACTACTACTTCACCGTGGGCGACGGCAGCGACGGATTTTATATGGTGGCCAGCGCCGGCGGGTTCACTTCGCCCATCTACGCCCAGCGCTTCAGCCCCGCCGGCGTGGCCAGCTGGGCCAGCTACACCACCATTTCCGCCGGTGGTCCCTCGGGCCGGGGTTCCGAGTGGCAGCCCCTCATCGACCCGGCCGGCAACCTGTACGTGGCCTGGGCCTCCTCCGCGGGCGACCCGCTGGTGTCGAAAGTGCTGCCCTCCGGCGCACTCGCCTGGGCCGCGCCCGGCTACGTCAGCCTGTGCACCAACGCCTCGCGCCAAAGCGTGCCCAACGCCCTGTGGCACAACAACGCCCTCTGGATGGTGTGGAGCGACGACCGGCTCGGCGGAAATAACCTGGCCGAATATGCGCAGCAGATTGACGGGGCCGGCACCCTGGCCTGGCCCGCGGCCGGCGTGCTCATCTGCAACCTGCCGGCCTTTTATACCGCCCCCAAGCTGGCTGCTTCCGACAATGGAGCGGTGATGGCGTTCTACTCCACCTCCGCCAGCCAGGGCTTTCGGGCCCAGAAAATCCGGCCCGATGCTTCCCTGGTGTTCCCCGTCAACGGCACCGTGCTCTACAACAGCGACGCCAGCCAGCCCAACGACCGCGACTACGTGCCCGTGAGCCAGCCCAACGGCTTGGTGCAGGTATACTGGGGCTCGCCCGCAGTAGCTGCCACCGGCCAAAACATCTGCGCTGGCCGGATGCAAAATTCGGGTACGCTGCTCGGCACCGAGCGGGCCGCGGCGGCCCTGGGGTTCGAGGTATTTCCCAACCCGGCGGCCACGGAGCTGCGGCTGCAACTGTCCAGTGGCAACCGCCCCGCCGCTCTGCGCCTCTACGATGCCCAGGGCCGGCTGGCGCGGGCCTTTGCCGATGGGGTAGCCGGGCCGCTGCCGGTGCGCGGGCTGCCGCCGGGGCTCTACGTGCTGCGGGCCACGGTGGCCGGGCAGGCGGTGAGCCGGCGCGTGGCGGTGGAGTAGGGATTGATGGCACGACCAACTCCCCTCCTTTTTTCAAGGAGGGAAGTTTTTGCGCAGCAAAAACGGGGGTGGTGAAATCGTTGCACGATGGCCGCGCAGGTCGTTCAGGGGGACTTTATTCTCGTTGCACTTATGCATTGTTTGGCCATCGTTCGGCCATTGTGCAACGATTTCACCACCCCAATTCCCGCTGCGCGGAAATGTCCCCTCCTTAAAAAAGGAGGGGAGTTGGTCGTGCCATCAATCCCTACTCCGCCGTGAGGGCTGGTACTACCTCGCCCAGCGGCAGCACGCGCTCCACGCCGGTTTTCATGATTTTGATTTTCACCACCCCGGCCGCCACTTCTTCGGGACCCATGATGAGCACCAGCGGAATGCCCTTGGCGTCGGCGTATTTGAACTGCACGCCCAGCTTCCTGGCATCGGGATACAGCTCGGCGGGGATGCCGGCGGCGCGCAGCTGCGCGAGCAGCAGCAGGGCGGCCCGGCCGCTGGCCACGTCGAAATGCGTGAGGAGGCAGCGGGTGGGCGTTTCGGCCGTTTCGGTGAACAAATCCAGCGCTTCCAGGCAGTCGTAGAGCCTATCTACGCCAAACGAGAAGCCCACGCCCGACACGCCCGGCAGCCCAAAAGCGCCGGTGAGGTTATCGTAGCGCCCGCCGCCGCTCACGCTGCCCATCTGCACGTTGTTGATTTTGACTTCGAAAATGCAGCCCGTGTAGTAGGAGAGGCCCCGCGCCAGGGTGGGGTCGAATTCGAGCCGGTCGAACTGCCGGAAGCCCGAGGCCACCAGCAAATCGCGCACTTCGGCCAGCTCGGTCAGGCCGCGGTAGTTGGCGGCGGTCTCCTCGTCGGCCTCGTCGGGGCGGGCACCGTCGGGCTCCACGCCGGCCGTCACGAAGCCGGCCAGCAGGCGCTGCAGCTTCTCTTCGTAGGTGCCATCCACCGTCAGCAGGGCAAACAGGGTTTCGATGGTGGGCTCCGAAAAGCCGCGCTCCAGCAGCTCCTTGCTCACGCCGTCGCGCCCGATTTTATCGAGCTTGTCGATAGCCACGAACAAATCGGTTTCGCGGCCCTCGCCGCCCAGCGCCTGATAGATGTTGCGCAGCACGCCCCGGTGGTTGATTTTGATGGTGAAGTCGTGCAGACCGAGGCCGCCGAGCACCTGGGCCATCATCAGCACGATTTCGGCTTCGCAGAGCAGCGAGTCGGTGCCCACCACGTCGGCGTCGCACTGGTAAAACTCGCGGTAGCGGCCGCGCTGGGGGCGGTCGGCGCGCCACACGGGCTGCATCTGGTAGCGCTTGAAGGGGAAGGTGAGGGTACCCCGGTTCATGGCCACGTAGCGGGCGAAGGGCACGGTGAGGTCGTAGCGCAGGCCTTTTTCGGCCACTTTGGGCAGCAGGGCTTTGCTGCCGGTTTCCAAATCGGCCGCCGTTACGTCCTTGGCAAAATCGCCGGAGTTCAATACTTTGAACAACAGCTGGTCGCCCTCGTCGCCATACTTGCCCGTGAGCACGGAAAGATTCTCCAGCGTCGGCGTTTCGAGCGGCGCGAAGCCAAACGACTCGAACGTGCGGCGGATAACGTTGAAAATGTGCTGGCGGCGCGCCACCTGCGCGGGGCCAAAGTCGCGGGTGCCCTTGGGAATACTCGGTTTTTGCATAACGGGGCAAAGGTAGGGGCGGCGGGCGCAGGCCATGATATAAATCGGGCTTTCGCCGGATAATCATCGGGTTTTGCCGAGTGGCTATTCAGGTTATTTGCTGGCAGTTGCTGGCAGTTGCTGGTGGTTGCTGGTGGTCTGCTCAGCTGGTGCCAAGCCCCTTCTGGCCCCGTATCAACTTTCTGAATACCAATGAAAAATGCCGAAAAAACTCCGCGCCGCTCTGGCCGAAAGCCTGCAGCTCAACCTCGGCGGCCTGAATGAGAAGCCCCCCAAAAGCTGCACAAAGCCGTGGCCCGCAACCGTCAGGCAGCTTGCGGGCAAGCTTGCCCGGCTCACCGCCAGAGCGGTTTTCGAGCCAATAAACAGAATTAAAGATGATAAATTAAAAATATTCAACATGTTGATTTATAAAATTTAACTCAACCGTAACGTGCATGCTAACTCCGAAACCGCGCTAACGAGCCGCAGGAGCACCAAACACCGGTTTTCATGCCCCACGCGTTGCCCAGGCCGGCCATCCGCGCCAGGCGCCCGGCCGCGGCCAAAGCGTGGGCTTTGCTACCCCCAATGCTGGTGCTGGTAGCTGGCGGGCCGTGTAGGGCTGCGGCCGCGCGATTTCGGGGCTGCCCCGCCGCCTGGCTTAGCGGGCCCGGCCCACGCGCCTGAGCGAGTCGGCGGTGGCGCGGGCTTTTTTGCGGGCCTGCTTGCGAAAGTAGTTGCGCAGCAAGAAGTTGTGCTGCAGGGCCGTCATGCTTTGGTTGAAGCCGGCCGTGCCCTGTTGCACGCTGCGCAGGCTCTGGCGCACCTGGCTGGCGGCGGCGGTATCGGCTAGCAGCGTGTGCACCGGGCCCGCGCCGGTTTGCACCTGCCGCCGCAGGCCCGCAATGGTCGAGGCCAGCGTATCGGAAGTGCCGGCCAGCTGCCGGGCGGCGTGGTTCAGCTGGCCGCCAAACTGCTGGTTGGTGAGCAGGTAGCCGAGTGGGCCCCGGCCCCGGCGCACGCCGTTGGTGAGCCGCGCGGCATTGTTGGCGGCCTGGCGCAGCTGCGCGGTGGTGGCCACCACATTGCCCAGGCTCTGGCGCACGCTGGCGGGCAGCTGCCGGTCGTTCAGTAGCTGCCATACGGCGCTGGTATCGAGCTTGGCGGCTATTTGGCGCAGGTGCTGGGTGATGATGACCAGGTTTTTGTTGGAGATGTCGAGCGTACCCAGCATGGCGTCGATGCTGGCCGGGGTGGTGGTGCGCAGCCGGTCGCCGGCCGCTACGGGCGGGGCGGGGGCGGGCTGCGCCGTCAGATTGATGATGGTATTGCCCACCAGCCCGTCGGTGCCGATGGTGGCCAGCGCATTCCGGCGCACGAAGGGCTGCGCGTCGGTATTCAGGCTCAGGGCCACCCGGATGGTGGTGTCGTTCAGAATGGTGATGTCTCTCACCGTGCCCACCGTGATGCCGCCCAGGCGCACGTTATTGCCGGTGAGCAGGCCCGAGACGTTGCGAAAATCGGCCTCAATCACCAGGCTGCGGCTGAACAGGTTCTGCTTGCGGCCCAGCAGAAACAGCACGGCCAGCAGGCACCCCAGCCCCGCCAGCACAAACGCGCCGAGGCGAATAGCATTTCCGATGGGGCGCTGGGGCATGGTGGGAGGTGGTTAGGAGATGAGGTAAGGTGACGCACAGATGCTTCACACGAAAAAATCGTGCACCAGCGGGTCGGGATTTTTGGCCATTGCCGCATAAGTGTCCTCCGCATAGCAGCGGCCCCCGGCAATGAGCGCCACGCGGTCGGCGGCGAGGCGCACGCAGGCCAGGTCGTGGGAGATGATGAGGGCCGAGGTGTTATACTTTTTCTGCACTTCGCGGATGAGGTGGTCGATTTCGCGGCCCGTGATGGGGTCCAGGCCCGTGGTGGGCTCGTCGTAGAGAATGATTTCGGGCCGCAGGATGAGCGTGCGGGCCAGGGCAATGCGCTTGCGCATGCCGCCCGAGAGCTCAGCCGGCATCTTGGCGGCGGTATCGGCCAGGCCCACGTCTTCGAGTGCTTGTTTCACCAGCTCCGTTTCCTGAGCCGGCGTGTGCGTCAGCCACTGGCGGCGCAGCGGGAAGAGCAGGTTATCGCGCACCGTCATCGAGTCGTACAGGGCGTTGCTTTGGAAGAGGAAGCCCAGCTTGCTGCGTAAGCGGTCGAGGCCGTCGTGGTCGAGGGTGGCTACGTCTTGGCCCAGCACCGTAATGGTGCCCGAATCGACCCGCAGCAGGCCAATGACGCACTTGATGAGCACCGATTTGCCCGCGCCCGACTTGCCCAGCACCACAATGTTCTCGCCGCGGTGCAGCGTGAGCGAAAAGTCCTGCAGCACGTGGTTTTCGCCAAAAGTCAGGCTCACGTTGGCAATCGTGAGCACCGCTTCGGCCGGGTTGGCGGCGGGGGCGGCAGGCGGCGCAGGGGCGGGAACGGAGTGCATGGCAGCTAGTTAATACAGTCCGAGCAGGCTGCTGATGAGCACGGCCAGCAGGTCGAGCAGGAATACGGCCAGCGAGCCGGCCACCACCGCCGAATTGGCGGCCCGGCCCACGCCTTCGGTGCCCTTGTCGGCATAGTAGCCCTTGTAGCAGCCAATGAGCCCAATGGCGAAGCCGAAGAAAAAGGTCTTTAGCACGGCCGGCAGCACGTCGCCGAAGGTGAGGCGGGCCAGAATGTGGTTGGTGAACAGCGCCACCGTGGTCACGCCGCTCATGTTAATACCCATGTAGGCCGCCAGCAGCCCGATGGCATCGGAGAGCACCGTGAGTACCGGCACCATGAGCGTGGCCGCCACCACCCGCGTCACGACCAGGTACTTGAAGGGGTTGGTACCCGACACGCTCATGGCGTCAATCTGCTCGGTTACGCGCATCGAGCTCAGCTCGGCCCCGATGCTGGAGCCTACCTTGCCGGACACCATCAGCCCGGTGATGATGGGGCCCATTTCCTGGATGATGGTCAGGCCCACCATCACCGGAATCCACGACTCGGCTCCGAACTGTATCATCGTGGGCCGCAGCCGCAGCGTGAGCACCAGCCCCATGATGAACCCCGTGAACCCCACCAGCGGCAGCGACTGATAGCCAATTACGTAGCATTGATGCAGCAGCTCCTGCCACTCGAAGCGCGGCCGTACTCCTTCGCGGAAAACCCGCCCGGCAAACCGGGTGATGGTGCCGGCTTCGGCCAGAATGGAGCTAATGGACACGAAACGGGGGCGTAGTTGGAGGGGGCGGCAGCCAGCCGGTACCAGGCCGCCGACCATCCGCAAAAGTAGCCGGGGCCGCCCACGGCCCGCATGACGCAAATCAGCCAATGTCCTGATTGATGTCAGCTTATATCCCTCCATGGGGGCTAAGGCGGCATTCCGGCACTGATTCCGGCCCGGGTGCCACGCACTGCGGGGAAGGGGCCTGCGCGGCAGCACAGGGTTGTGCCCAGCCCCCTCAAAAACGCAAAACCCCGCCGCCGGACGAACCGACGACGGGGCCTTTTTCGCAGAGAGAAAGGGGAAAACTACTCTTTTTTAAACTCGAACTCGCCGCCGCCCTGCTTGAGCTTGAACGTGGGCTGAGCAGCATCGAACTCCATGCGCAGGCCGGCCGCATCAAACTTGAATACGCCCTGACTCACGGCATCGACCGCGATGGCAGGCTGGCCGGTGGCTTGTACTTTGAGGCTGGTGCCCTCGTGGGTGACCACGATTTTGAGCGGAATCTGGGGGCTGGCATAGGAGCCGGCGTAGCGGTCGAGGTCGGCCGGGGCGGGGGTGAAGCCGGTGGGCAGCAGCTCGGGCTTCAGGGCCACGCGGGTCTCGCGTGCGGCCAGCGCCCAGGCCGTGTGGAAGATGAGCTGGTCGCGCCGGGCCATGGCCGGGAAGTCGATGAACTCGATGTCATCCGTGGCCTTGTGGTACTGCGGGTGCAGACCGCTCGTATAAAAGATAATCGGCACGTTGTGCTTAGCGAAGTTGTAGTGGTCCGAGCGGTAGTAAATCTGCTCGGGGTCGGCCGGGTCGTTGTATTTATAGTCGAGGGCCAGCGGGTTGTACTGCTGGTTGGTGGCCTCGCTCAGGGTGTTGAGCTCGGTGCTGAGGCGGTCGGCCCCCACCAGGTACACGTAGTCGCCCTTGCCCTGGTGCAGGCTATCCACGCGGCCCACCATGTCGATGTTGAGGTCCGTTACCGTCTTTTCGAGCGGAAACACGGGGTGGTCGGTGTAGTACTGCGAGCCGAGCAGGCCCTCTTCCTCGCCGGTGTTGGCCAGAAACAGCAGGCCGCGGCGTGGGCCGTGGCCCTCCTTTTTGGCCTGGGCAAAGGCGCGGGCCATGGCCAGCACGCTCACCGTGCCCGAGCCGTCGTCGTCGGCCCCGTTGAACACCACGCCGTCCCTGATGCCGAGGTGGTCGTAGTGGGCCGACACCACGATGACTTCGTCCTTCTTGTCGGTGCCTTCGAGATAGCCCAGCACGTTTTCGGTGGCCAGGGGCTCGCTTTTCTCCACCACGTGCAGCGTGGTCGCTGCCGGTTTAAACGGGGAGGCCACCGGTTTGCCGGCGGTGGTCACGGCCTTCTGGTACCTGGCCAGCCCGGCCGGCGTGGTGCCCAGCAGGGCCGCCCCCATCGCGGGCGACACGATGAACAGGTTCGTATTCAGGCCCGTTTTTGGGGGCTCGTTGGGAAATTCCAGCCGCTCGCGGTGGTCGAACAGGCCCTTGTAGTCCTGGGGCACCCGGGCAAAAGCGGCCGCGGTTGGGGCAATGCGGAAGGTGGCGCGCGGGGCCAGCGAGCGCACGGCCGCCGTGCGGGCCATCATTTCGGTGGTGCCCGCAGTGCCGTAGGGGCTGGCCTGGCCGGCTTTGCCCAGCAGCGGCTGGCCCGCCTTGTTCAGGGGTTCGCCCAGCAGCAGCACCAGGTTTTTATCGGTGAGGTCGGCGGCCCCGGTCGCAAAGTCGGCGTAGCCGGGCGTGCTGATGCCGTAGCCCACGAACGCGGGCTGCACCACGCCCGAAGTGGTGGAAGCGTCGCGCAGCAGTACGTAAAAATCCTTGTTCACGACGAACGTCTGGTTGCCAATCTTCACCGTTGAAGCGGGGTCCAGCTCCACGCGCTTCATGCCGAAGTGCTGAATGTAGGGGTTGTCGGAGCCCGCCACGGGCCCGGCCAGTCCAGCAGCGGCGAAGGCTTTGGCAATGTATTCGGCGGCCATCTTCTGGCCTTTCTTACCGGTTTCGCGGCCCTCGTAGGCATCGGAGGCCAGCACGTCGAGGTCGGCTTTCAGGCCGGCCGGGGTGATGGTGGCGGCGTAGGGCAGCGACCAGTCGGTGGGCGCGGCGGCCGGAGCCGGGGCGGCGGTAGCTTCAGTACGGCCAGGCTTCACCTTGACCTTCACTTTGCCCGATTGGGCCGAAGTAGTACCGGCGGCCAGCAGAAGCGCGACGGCCAGGGAAAGTTGTTTTGACATAGGAGTCGGAAAGAGTGAGAAAAAGTGTTGCAAAAAAAGCCGAAGCGTTAGGCGGATTCCTGGTCCGGCGGCCCTAAACTACGGTTTCAGGGGCACTCGCGTGGTGCAGCAGTATCGGCCAGTGAATCGGGCCGCCAGGCCAGGCATTACAGCCGGGCCGGTATTCCCGGTGCTGGCAGCCCTGTTCAACCCCAGGCCCCGCCGCCAAACCAGTTGGCGGCGGGGCTTCATGCCAAAAAAAGCGGCGGGAAAAGCGGGGCCAACTCAGCCGCCGAAGCCGCCCCCGCCCTGCGGCGCGGCCTCGATGCGGCCCGGCTTGGCCTTGCTGGCCCCGATGTACCACGTAAAGCCCAGCCAACCCACGCGGCTCTCGTCCTTACCGTAGCGGTAGCTGCTCAGGGCGTCGGTGTTGATTTCGGCGCGGTTCTGCTGGGTGTTCAGCACGTCGGCCAGGCGCAGGGTAAGGGCGGCGCGGTCGGAGAACAGGCGCTGGCGCAGGGCCAGGTCCAGCTGGCCCTGCGCCAGCTGGCGGCCTTGGGCTGTAATCTGGGCCGAGCGCAGGTTGCCGCTCAGCTGCACGTCGAGGGTAGGCCGAATCGTGAAATTATTCGTCAGGCGTACCGAGCCCACCAGGGCCTGGCGGTTGGTGCCGAGGCCGTTGCTGGCCACCTGGGCGCGGTAGAGCGAAGTGCTGGCGTTGATGCGCCACCACTTGGCCAGGGGCTGGCTCAGGCTGAACTCGGCGCCGAGGTTGGTGGTGGTGCCGGCGTTGGCGTAAGTTTCTTCGGTAACCACGAACCCGGCCAACCGGGTAGCCAGGGTATCGACGTAGCGCAGGCGCTGAATGGCGTCGGTGGTGATGCGGGCGAAGAGCGTGCTCGTGAGCGTGGCCGCGCCCAGCGTCAGCTGGTGGCCCAGCTCGATGTTGTGGCTGTACTCGGCCCGCAGGCGGGGTTCGCCGAGGCGGTAGCTGCGCGGGTCCTGGTAAATGGGCAGCGGCAGCTGCTGCATGAAGTTGGGCCGGTCCAAGCGGCGGGCGTAGCTCAGCTGCAGGCGGTTCTGGCCGGCCTCCTTGCCCAGCTCGCGGCTGATGAGGGCCGAAGGAAAGAGGTTGAAGTAGTTCTGGGCCAGGCTGCCGCGCTGCACGATGCCCGCGCCGCCCTCAATCGTGCCGGCGTTGTGGGTCAGCTCGCCGCGCAGGCCCAGCTGGGTGCTCCACTTCTTGCCCAGCAGCCGTTGCAGCGTCACGTAGCCGGCGGGCACCACCTGCTCAAAGGTGTAGGTGAGCGAGCGGGTCGGGTCATCCACAAACGCGCTGGTCGCCGCTTCGCTGGTGGCGTAGCCGAAAGCATTCGCGCCGCGGTTGAACTGGCGCTCCACCTTCAGGCCCGTTTCCAACCGCCCCTTGCCGGCGGCCAGCGGGTGCACGTAATCCACCTGCCCGAACTGGATATTGGCCCGTACATCGAGCTGCTGCCGGGTGCCGGGCTGGGCCACGGCCGGGCTACCGGCCTCGGCAAACTGGCGCTGCACCACCGGCACGGCAGCATCAATCAGCACCCCGCCGAAGTTGCCTGTCAGCTCGCGGCCCTCGTGCTGTTCCCAGGTGCGGCGGTAGTTGCCCGAGTACTCCAGCAGCTTCACTTTCACGTCCAGGTCCTGCTGGCCGCGGGTGCGGGCCACGGGGCCGGCGTCGGTGCGCTGCGTCAAAATCTGGCCCTCCGATTCGAGGTTGCGCTCCAGGCCGGGCTGCACGCTCAGGCTAAGAGTCTGGTTTTTAGGTAGCTCAATGTCGGCTCCCACGGTCAGCGAGTTGTTCACGTGCCGCTCCGAGCCGATGCCGTTCTGGGTGGTTTGCACGGTGGCGGGGGCACCGTTTAGCAGCAGGCGGGCGGTTTGCTCAGCGTGGCCGTGGCTCTGGTAGGTCACGTCGCGGCCATCGTAGGCGGCCTGCCAGTTCACCTTGCCCTGCTTGCGGTTCAGGCTCAGGGTGCCGGCGTATTTGTCCCGGGTGCCCAGCTGCACGGCGGCCGTGCCGTTGGTGCCGTCCTGGTGGTCTTTCTTGGTAATGAGGTTGATAACCCCGCCGCCGCCGGCCGCGTCGTACTTGGCCGAGGGGTTGGTAATCACCTCCACCTGGGCAATGCGCGAGGCCGGAATCTGGTCGAGGCGGGGGCCGCCGGCCGCGCCGTTGCCCACGCCGGCGGGTTTGCCGTCAATCAGAATAGTGAGGTTGCTGGTGCCGCGCATGCTCACCGTGCCGTTCACGTCCACACTCACCGAGGGCACGTTTTGCAGCACGTTGGCCGCCGTGCCACCGATGCTGCCCAGGTCTTTTTCCACGTTAATCACGCGCTTGCCCAGCTCTTCCACCACCGTGGCTTTCTGGGCCGTCACCACCACTTCGCCCAGCCGGGTCGCCGAAGCGGCAGCCATCTCAAACGTAGGGAATTCAATGGCCGGCGCGCTGGCCGTCAGGTTGAAGCGGCGGCGCAATACCCGGTAGTTCAGGTCCTGCACGCGCAGCAGGTAGGTGCCATAGGGCAGGTTCATGGCCTTAAAGCCGCCCTGCTCGCTGGTCTGGGCCACGGCCACGAAGGTGGAGTCGGCGGCGCGCAGCAGCAGCACATCGGCGAAGGGCACGGGGTTGTGGGTGCCGGCCTCCACTAGGTGGCCGCTGACGTGCCCGGCACCGGTGGCCTGGGCCGTGGCGGCACTCAGCGGGAGCAGGTAAACGGCGGCCGCGCCCAGCAACAGGCGGCCCAATGAAGCAGTGGCGAAAGCGGCGAAAAAGGTTTTCATGGTGCAGTAAAGAAGATGAGGTCGGGCGAGGAACGGCTCAGGTCCGGCAGCGGCCGCGGTTCTGCTGGGGGAAGGAGGAGTCCGGGGCCCGAATCTCCGGTGGGTGAAAATCCGTGCCAGCTAGCGGGCCGTCTTTGGTACAAGTTCACGGCAGCTACTAGGTGTTGGACGGAACAAATGTAGAACAGGTACTTTGTAATGCAAGGTACTGACAAAATAAACTTCTCTTAAGCAAAGCCTTGGAGATTATTACCAGTTGAAATTCAGGTTGTAAGAGACGGAAATATTTTCCTGACGCTTGACGCCCTATACCTTTCCATTGGCTTTTGGGTCGATTGGTTGATGCAGTGTTGCTTTGCGCGGTTGCCCGGGCGGCTAAAAAATAGCCCCAGCGGGGCGGTATATCGGTAGTGACCAAGTCGAAATGAAACATCAAAGCCCCAGCGGGCGACACTCGTGCCTCGAGTGTCGCCCGCGGGGGCGTTGAT
>JANNDE010000313.1:0-4172 GCA_031387395.1 Hymenobacter sp. | reverse complement strand
CCCGCCCGCTGGTGCGCTCTTACCGCACCTTTTCACCCTTACCAGTGGTAATTGAGTAAGGTGGTAAATGAGTAATTTACTCACTTGCTCACTTGCTCATTTACTCACTTACCGCTGGCGGTTATTTTCTGTGGCACTGGCTGTCCTGGTTCGCATTATACTTGCCAGTCCTTCCCGTTAGGAAGCAAGGTGCTCTGCGTTGCCCGGACTTTCCTCGTCGCTCGAAAGCGCCGCGGTGAGGCGACCCATCACGCGGGCAAAGGTAAGGGAGAGCCGTTAAGAAAGCCCCAGCGGGGCGATATATCGATAGTAAACAACCGAAATTATGTAGGCAAAGCCCCAGCGGGGCGACACTCGCCTGAGCCGTCAGCATTCGTCGTCGGTTGGTTTGAAGACGTAAGCCGGGTTGTAATCAATCCCGAATTGGCGCAATAGTAATTCGTACTCCTGCCCAAATGTCCGCTTAGCGTGGTGTTCCTGCTGCCGTTCGATATAACGGATAACCAGCGGAAGTTGCGAAGCACCGTGGGAAAAGGCCCCGAACCCTTCCTGCCAGGCGAATTTGCCTAGCAGCCATTTTTGCTCATTAATGAATTTGGCGGAACTGGCTTTCACATCGCGCATTAACTCAGATAACGCTTTATCCGGCCGCAGGCCAATGAGTAGGTGCAGATGGTCGGGCATTCCATTAATGGCTAACAGCTTTTGGCCCTGTTGCGTGACGATGCCGGTGATGTATTGGTAAAGCGTTTGCGCATGAATCGTCGGAATCAACGAGCGGCGGCCCTGCACTGCAAACACAACGTGCAGGTGAATTTGGGTATATGTATTGGCCATCGCAAAGCCCTAACGGGGCGACATGTTGGTAGAAAATAGCGCACGACAACGAATGTCGCCCCGCTGGGGCTTTTATCAACCAAGGGGCAGGCGTTTCTACCGATATGCCGCTCCTACGGGGCTTGACGTTCCGTATAATTGACTTTTTCCTACTTCTCCTCCCACACGTTATCCTTCGGGTAGCTGTCGGGCACGAGGGTGCTGCCCAGGGTAATGCGCCGGATGGGCTGCTTGCTGACCACCGGCACCGTGACGGATGTTTCGCCCGACTCCCAGACGCTGATGCTGCGGTGCAGCTGCTGGGTGGTGTTGTCGGCGAAGGTGAGGGTGAGGTCGACGGGGACGGGCTTGCGGCCGTGGGCTTCGACGAGAATATCGTAGCCGGGCACCGACTTGCGCACGTCGGCGATGGCCAGGTCGGGGTAGCCGCCCTCGAAAAACCAGCGCTGCCAGAACCAGTTCAGGTCGCGGCCCGCGCCCGTGTTCATGCTGTTGAAGAAGTCGGGCGGCAGCGGGTGTTTGCCGTTCCAGTTGCGGATGTAGGTGTGCATGGCTTTGGTGAACAGCTCGTCGCCGAGCATATCGCGCACGTAGAGGTAGCCCAGGCCGGGCTTGGGGTAGGAGTTGAGGAAGGACGGCACGCCGCTCATCTGGGTGGTGAGCGTGACGATGGGCGCATCCTGCTCAGTGTCGGCGAACTGGGCGTAACGGGCAATCCCGTAGTCGTCGTCCAGCTTGGGCTCGATGATGCTGGAGAGCACCCACTCGCCGATGGTGGCCCAGCCCTCGTCCATCCAGCCGTACTTGGTTTCGTTGATGCCCATGTAGAAGGGGAACATCGTGTGGAAGATTTCGTGGTCGGTGAGCGTGATGGCGTCGTCGCGGGTTTCGGTGGGGTTGTCGTTCACCATCATCGGGTACTCCATCTGGTCGAGGCCGTCGAACACGGTTTCGTGGGCGTAGGGGTAGGGCCAGCGCGGGAAGGTATAGCTCATGGCCTCCACCGTTTTGCGCGCGAACTGGATGACTTCCTCGTAGTCCTTGTGCTTCGCATTGTACACGGCATCGACGCGGGTGCGGCGCCTGGTGGCGGGGTCGACGACCAGGCTGGTGCTTTGCCAGGCGTAGTGGTCGGCGGTGGCGAACACGAAGTCCGTCACGTTGCGGGCCTCGAAGCGCCAGGTATTCTGGGCGTTGGCGGCGGTGATGCCGCGCTGCCGGGCTTCCTCGGGGCTGATGATGGTGGTGACGGCGTCCTTCTGCTCCGCTTCCTTCAGGCGCTGAGTGTACTTGGGGGCCAGCACCTGGGCGGCGTTGGTGAGGTCGCCGGTGGCCCACACCACGAAGTCTTTGGGCACGGTGATGGCGGCCCGGAAGTTGCCGAAGTCGTTGTAGAACTCCGCGTCGCCGGTGTAGGGCAGCTTGTTCCAGCCGTCGAGGTCGTCGTACACGGCGATGCGGGGAAAGAAGTAGGCCACGAAAGCGGCCCCCGGCTCCACCTCGCCGGTGCGCTGGTGCGAGCCCTTGTTCAGGATGTAGGAGTAGGCCACGCGCACGGTGGCCGTAGCGTGGGCGGCCAGCGGCTGCGCCAGCTTCACGGGCAGGTTGGTGGCCTGAATGGGCAGTTTCTGCACGTCGAACGTTTCGCCGTTGATGCTGAGGGCGCTGATGCTGACGCCCGCGCTCAGGTCCTCGGGCGCGATGGAGCGGCTACGCGGCGCGCCCTTCTGGTAGAGGTTGGGGTAGAGCTTGAACCAGATTTGCGGCAGCGCGTCGGGGCTGGTGTTGACGTACTTGATATCGACCGTGCCGGCCACGCGGCGGGTGGCGGGGTCGAAGCTGACCTTGAGGTCGTAGTCGGCCGTGTTCTGCCAGTAGTTGGGGCCGGGCGCGCCGGTGGCGGCGCGGGTTCCGCGTTCAAACAAGGGCTGGAAGTTGCGCGGCAGCGGCAGCGCGGGCTGCTGGGCCAGGGCGGGCAGGGTGAGCAGCAGGGACAAAAAGGGAAGCAGGCGCATGAGGCGATGAACGGAAAACAGATACGGTAACAAAAGAACGTCACGCGGCGGCCGCTGGCATTATGGGCTTGCCAACAACCTGCATATAGAGCGGTTTTCCATGCGATGTGTAGCGTTAAAAGTTGAGCGTTAAAAGTTAAAATGCAGCTTGCATAGCTTTTAACGCTTAACTTTTAATTTTTCCAGAAACCGTACACCAACCCCAAAACCGCTCTAATCGCGCCGCGAGGAATCGCGGCGAGCGGCCGCTCAGTCCGGATACGGCCCGGCATTCCGCCGCGCTACGTTCGGGCTATCCGCCGTTCTCCATCAGCCTGGCAAGCATGCTTCCACGCCAAAGCCCATAGCCCCGGCCGACAGGCGCAAGGTGCCGCCCACGGCTTCGGCCCGCTGGCGCATGTTGGTCAGGCCGCGGCCGCCGGGGCGGGTGGTGGGGGCGGGGCCGGGGGCATTGTCGGCCACGCGCAGGCAGAGCTGGCCGGCTTGCTGGCTGAGGCCAATAGTGACCTGGGTGGCCCCACGGGCGTGCTTCACGGCGTTGTGCAGGGCTTCTTTGTAAATCAGGTAGAGCGTTTGGCACACCGCTACTGAGGGCGTAAGGGCCGCCACCTCGTCCGTCACGGCAAAGTCCACGGCCAGGCTGGCGGGGGGCAGCACCTCGTGGGCGTGGTCGCGCATGTGTACCAGTACCTCGGGCAGCGTGGCCGAGCTGGCGTGCAGGCCCCACACCACGTCGGCCATCTGGCGGGCGGCGCGGCGGCTGGTGTCGCTCAGGCGGTTGAGGCGGGCCAGGGTGGCTTCGGGGGCGGCGGGAGCTTCGCGCAGCAGGTCGGATTGCAGGCTGATTTGGGTGAGCAGCGAGCCCACGTCGTCGTGCAGGTCGGCGGCCAGGCGCTGGCGCAGGGCCGCGTCGCGGGTAGTCAGGCGCTGGGCGGCGCGGCGGCGGTACTGCCAGAACAGCCCACCGGCCAGTCCGCCGGCCAGCAGCGCCAGGGCCGCCAGCCCGATGAGGGTGCGCTGGGCCCGCACCCGCTCCAGCTCCCGGCTCTGGGCCTGAAAGCGGTTTTGCTGGGTGAGCAGCCGGATTTGGGTCGCCTGCTGCTGGCGCTCGTAGCCAAACTGCAGCAGCGCCGCGCGCCGGCGGGTGTTGTCGCCGGTCAGGCTGTCGTGGGCGGCGTTGTACTGGCGCAGCGCGGCCAGGGCCGGAGCGTAGGCGCGCTGGCGGGCGTAGGCCTCGGCCAGCACGGCGCTGGCCTCGCCCACCCCCGCCAGCAGGCGGGCCTGCTGGCTGCTCACCCAGCAAAACCGCTTTCAGGCCCA
>JANNDE010000281.1:0-1885 GCA_031387395.1 Hymenobacter sp. | reverse complement strand
TACGGAACTAGTGGTCGCTCGATTCTTTGCGAAAAAAAAGGATGAAGCACAACCCATATAGCAGGGGAACCCATGAGAGAAAAACATAAAAGAAATTCAAATCGGTAAGCAATAGATAACCGAGTACTGCCAAGATAAAGGACAGGCTCAGACCTATGATTCTTAGGAAGAGAGAACTGCTTGCCGAGAGTTTGAAGAGCAGCACGCACACGCCTAATAGGGGGATTGCCAACAGGAACAAGCCAACTGTTATGGGCGCAGTTTCACTTAGCAATAGGGTGCTGAGCATAACGATTAGAGAAAAAACACAGCTTAGAAGGAGCTATGAATGCCGGGCATCTGCAAAACAAGCAACCCCCACTTAGACGTCCAGAGCTAGTACTTTGGGCGCAATGCTAGTAGTTAAAAAACCTTAGATAGTCGGGTACAATTTAGCGAGCTTGATGCGTGCATCGGCCGTTTTGAATTGCCAGTTGCGCGGTTTCGTTCGCGCATTCTGGCGGTCTTGCCACTGCTCGACTACTCGGCGCACGTGCTCGGAGGTGGTGAAGGGTTGGTCGAGTACCTGCCGGCTGAGGACGGAGAATTCGAGTTCAGCCATGTTCAGCCACGAGCCATGCGCCGGCGTGTAGGTGATGTCCATGCGCCGTAAGTAGGCCTGGGCCACGGCAGGCGGAAAATGGGCGTAGAAGAAGCTGCGCTTGTGCGTACTGAGGTTGTCCATGACCCAATGCACTTTTTTGGCTGCGCGGTAGGTCGTGTCCATCAGGCGAGCCACGAACTGCACCCACGTGGCGGCTTTGTGGTCGGCCTCAACCGTCAAACAACGCCAGCCCCGCAGCGGCTCGGTGGCCACGAAGAGTTCCACCACGCCCCGACGCACGTATTCCGAATCGCGGCAGCGCTGGCCGCAGGAAGTGGTAAAGGTTTCATAATCGAGCAGTTGCTTGGGTGATTCATCCAGGCACACGACGGGGTAGTCCGCATCGTAAGGCTGCTCGTAGAGGTCGAGTACCTGTTCCATCTGGCACACGAACGCGGCGCTCTGCTCGGCGGGAATCACCCACTGCTGCGGCCCGTGAAAAGGCTTGAGTTCGTTTTTTTTAGCAAACGCGCCACCATCGTGGTCGAGATGTGCTCGACCACGTGCAGTTCGACCAGCCGGTCGGCCAGCAGTTGCAACTGCCAGCGGGGCTGTTCGTCGGGCGGGCTCTGGCAGAGCAGTGCCGTCAGGTGAGCCTCCACCCGGCCATCTATCTTCTTGTCCGAGCGCGTTTTACGGAGCTTCGGCTCGAACATCACCAGGCCCTGTTCGCAAAACTGGCGGCGCACCCGCTCCACTGTTTTAGTGGCACAGCCCAGCACGGCCGCCAGTTCGGAAGCCGGCCGGCGCCCCGTGTGTTCATCGCTGTTCAATAGAATCTGGATGCGTTGCAACTTTGGCGAGTGGCTTTTGTACTTCTTCTGCCACCCTTCCAGGGTCTGGCGTTCTTCGGCGCTTAGAAACAGGCGATAAATTAACATGGGATATGGGCGTTTCTACCCAAAACCGCAGCAGACCCAATAAGGTTTTTCGACCACTAGTAGTTTAGTAAAGGGAGGGTTTGGCAGGTGCCATGTGCCAATGCCCTTGAGTCGGCGATTTTGTTCTATTTGCTTAGCAATACCCTGTTTTCCCAAATTCCATCGGGCCCCGCCGCCATCGCAAACGGACCCGCTTATCTATTTGGCAGTAGTTGCCTCACTTCCATTTCTACCACATGAATGATTTGTTTGTTGGCCTGCTGGTATTGGCCACCACCGCGCTGCTGCTGGGCAGCCGCCCGGCCCGGGCGCAGCCGCGGGTGCCCGCTGCCACGCCGGCCAGCGTCCCGCCCGGGCTGCT
>JANNDE010000280.1:0-1400 GCA_031387395.1 Hymenobacter sp. | reverse complement strand
AAGCCTTTGTCGTAGGGCTACCTTGAGTTGGAGGGGCATGGCCTGTGAAAATAGTCTTCACGGGACTAACACCGGGGCTCCCAACGAGTCGGGGACTGAAGGCAGCAGCCAATGCTGGCCGGCTGGCTGCACCAGGATTTTTGCTTACAGCAGACTTGTTTTTGGCTGAAATAAAGCCCGGAAAAAGAACTGGCCCGCCCCAACTGGGAGCGGGCCTTTTTCGTGCTTGGTCGCGCACGGCGGATAGGCTCCCGATAGGCTTCCGCTACGGTCGCGCTACGGTGGCGGTGCAACTTATCTGGCGTTCAGGGCAGCGCGAACTTCCTGCTCGGGCAGGTGAGTGTAGGCGCAAAATTCCTGGATGGAAACCAGGGCACGGGCGGGCTTGCCGAGCTGCACCCGGATGCGCTGCAACAAGCGCTTGCCGGCCTGATAGCCGTTGCCGGTGACTGCTGCTACTTGCTTGGGATAAATGCAAACCTGGGGCATAGTGGGTACTCCTGGGGTATAGTTGGTTAGGCAAATATACAACCAGCGTCGAGGGGTATTAGGTTCGGGTCATGAAACTTTTACGGACTGCCCGACTGATTGCACGAGTACTGTTTCTGCTGATAACTCGGCGGTGATGGGCATGGCGCAGCTGGCCCTAAGAAGTGGGGCCGGCTATGCATGAACTGATGGCCGGGGAGCAGTCAATGCTGCTGGCCGGCAGCAAAAATTCAACTGGGAAAATAGCGGCGTTACGGGGTGGGCTGCACCTGGTAGCAAGGCCGCAGAATGCAAGCAGTCACGACGAAAACGAATTATTCACTCCTAATTACGACCCTTACTTATGGCACGTCAGACAGGTATTTTGGGCATTCAGGGCACCGTAGGTGGCCTAGTGTTCAGCAAAAACGGCAACATCTCGCAGAAGCCGGCCAGTAACAAGGCCGCTTTTGCCAGCGCCCCGAGCCGGGCGCGAACCCGCGAAAACGCCGCCGAATTCGGCATGGCGGCCAGCTACAGCAAGGTGCTGCGCGACTCGTTGCGGGTGGCCATTGCCTCGGCCAGCGACAGCCGGGTAACCTCGCGCCTCACGCAAAAGATGCGCGAGATTGTGGGCCTCGACGACACGAACGACCGGGGCCAGCGCGTGTTCGACTCGTCCAACTCGGCCCCGCTGCTCGGCTTCAACTTCAACGCGGGGGCCGGCATCGGCCAGACCATGTACTTCCCCTACGAGGTAACGGGGGCCGGTGCGGACGTGACGATGACCATTCCGGCGCTGAATCCGGTTTCGGACATTGCCGCGCCGCAAGGCACGACCCACTTTGAAGTGGTGTTCGCCGCTTCGTCGCTGGACATGGAAACGCTGACCTACACGAACGGGGTGGTAGCGGCTCCGCTGGGCATTTTGC
>JANNDE010000277.1:0-1893 GCA_031387395.1 Hymenobacter sp. | reverse complement strand
TTTTGGGGCGTTTGGAGTGAGTAAATCAGAGCCCCTCCCCATCGGGGAGGGGTTGGGGTGGGGTTAATACAGCGTGAAATGCTCAGCCAGCGGGCCCAGCGCCAGCGCGGGGAAGAAGGCCAGCGCCGCGATAATCCAAATCACGAAGAAGACCATCACGCCAAAGGTGGCGGTATCCACGCGCAGGGTGCCGGCGCTTTCGGGGATGTACTTTTTGCGGGCCAGCAGCCCCGCGATGGCCACCGGGCCAATAATGGGCAGGTAGCGCGCCAGAATGAGCACGAAGCCCGTGCTGATGTTCCACCACGGCGTGTTATCGCCGAGGCCCTCGAAGCCGGAGCCGTTGTTGGCGGCCGAGGAGGTGAATTCGTAGAGCATTTCGCTGAAGCCGTGGTAGCCGGGGTTGGCCAGCCAGCCGGCGTATTCGGTGGGGTTGCCGGCGTAGAGGTGGGTGGCCATGGCCGTGCCCGTGAGGATGAGCAGCGGGTGCAGCAGGGCAATGACGATGGCAATTTTCATCTCCCGAGCCTCGATTTTCTTGCCCAGGAATTCCGGGGTGCGGCCCACCATCAGGCCCGAGATGAACACGGCCACGATGATGAACACGAAGAAGTTGAGGAGGCCCACGCCCACGCCGCCGTAGAAGGCGTTGGTCATCATGCCCAGCAGCGTGTTCATGCCCGAGATGGGCGTGAGCGAGTCGTGCATAGCATTGACGGAGCCGTTGCTGGTGACCGTGGTGGTGATGGCCCAGAGCGCCGAGGCCGCCGCGCCAAAACGCACTTCCTTGCCCTCCAGCGAGCCCAGGCTTTGGTCGATGCCCAGGCGGGTAATGGCGGGGTTGCCGTGCATTTCGAGGGCCACGGTGGGCACTTGCAGCAGCAGGTAGCCGGCCGTCATCACGCCAAACACCATCCAGCCCAGCCGGGGGCGGCCCAGGTAGAAGCCGAAAGCCAGCGCCATGGCAATGGGAATGAGCACAATCGCGCCATTTTCCACCGCGTTGGTGAGGTAGGTGGGGTTTTCGAGCGGGTGGGCCGAGTTGACGCCGAAGAAGCCACCGCCGTTGGTGCCGATTTGCTTGATGCCAATCAGGGCGGCGGCCGGGCCGCGGCTCACGTTCACGGAGTCGCCCTGCACGGTGACGATGGGCGCTTTGGCCTGCCAGGTCATGGGCGTGCCCTGGAACACCAGCACCAGCGCCACGGCCAGCGACAGCGGCAGCAGCACCCGCGTGATGCTTTTCACGAAGTAGCTATAAAAGTTGCCCAGCTTCTCGGCGCTGCCTTCTTTGAGGGCGTTGAACACGACCACGCAGGCGGCCAGGCCGGTAGCGGCCGTCACGAATTGCAGGAACATCAGGCAGAACACCTGCGAGAAATACGTCACGCCCGACTCGCCGGAGTAGTGCTGCAGGTTGCAGTTCACCAGAAACGAAATGGCGGTGTTGAACGCCTGGTCGGGCGGCATCGACGGGTTGTGGTCGGGGTTGAGCGGCAGCGAACCCTGGGTGCACAGCACCAACATGGCCCAGCTGAACCAGACTAGGTTGATGGTAAGCAGCGCCACCAGGTGCTGCTGCCAGGTCATGCCCCGGTTGGCATCGATGCCACCGACGCGGAAGAGCAGCCGCTCGAACGGCGCGAGGAAATCAGTCCAGCTTTTATCGCCCCGGTAAATGGTGGCCAGGTAGCAGCCCAGCGGCACGGCCAGCAGCACCGTGCTACCGAAGATGAGCAGGATGCCAAGAAGTTCTTTGTTCATGGGTGTTGGATGTTTCAGCAAGTCGTCATGCAGAGCGCAGCGAAGCATCTTGCCCGCCACCACGTACTTAAAACAAATGATTACCAGCAGCACGCGACATGCTTCGCTGCGCAATGCATGTCGGTCTAT
>JANNDE010000274.1:0-4111 GCA_031387395.1 Hymenobacter sp. | reverse complement strand
ATGAGGAATGAGGAATGAGGAATGAGGAATGAGGAATGAGGAATGAGGAATGAGGAATGAGGAATGAGGAATTTACATTTGTGAAGTCGTTCATTTGCATCGTTTCACTTTTAATTCCTCATTCCTCATTCTTCATTCCTCATTAAGCGTAGCGATTATCGGCGGCGGGCCGGCCGGGCTGATGGCCGCCCAGCGGCTGGCTGAAGCCGGCCACCGCGTGCAGCTTTTTGAAGCGCAGGCCACGGTGGGACGCAAGTTTCTGGTGGCCGGGCACGGGGGCTTCAACCTGAGCAACAGCGAGGAGCCGATGGGTTTTGCCGGCCGCTACGGCATCGAGCACGCGCGGTTTGGGGCCCTGCTTGGCCATTTTTCGCCGGAAGATTTGCGGGCCTGGGCCGCCGATTTGGGCATTGAAACCTTCGTGGGCACCAGTGGGCGCATTTTTCCGGTGGCCGCCCACAAGCCGGCCGATTTGCTGCGGGCCTGGCTGGCCCGGCTGCGGGCATTGGGCGTCGAAATTTTTACCCGCCACCGCTGGCTGGGGTTTGCCGGGGCCAGCGGCCTAAGGCTGCGCGACGAAAGCAACGGCCCCGGCGCGGACCGGGAGTTGGTGCTGGAGCCGGCCGCCACGGTACTGGCCCTGGGCGGCGCGAGCTGGGCCAAAACGGGTTCCGACGGGGCCTGGGTGCCGCTGGTGCAGGAAATTGGCGTGCCGGTAGTGCCCTTTGCGCCCGCCAACTGCGGGGCCGAAGTGGCCTGGTCGGCATTCTTCCGCCAAAAAGTGGGGCGCGCGCCCCTCAAAAACATTGCCCTACGCGGGCCCGGCGGCCCGGCAGTGCGCGGCGAGCTCCTGCTGACGGACTACGGCGTGGAGGGCACGCCCGTATACGCCCTCACGCCCGCCGTGCGCGCCGCGCTGGCGGCAGGAACCCCGGCCGCGCTCTACCTCAACCTGAAGCCCGACTTGCCGGCCGCCACCCTGCGCCAGAAGCTGCGGCAGCCGCGCGGCAAAGCCTCCTTTGCCGATTTCCTGAAGCGCACCCTGCACCTGGCCGCGCCGGTACCTACGCTGCTGCGCGAGCTGCGCCCCGACTGCGCCACCCTCGATGCCGAAGCGCTGGCCGAATTACTCACCGCCCTGCCCTTGCCCATCAGTAGCCTGCGCCCGCTCGACGAGGCAATCTCGACGGCCGGGGGCATCGCCTTCGCGGCCGTCGACAAGTTTTTGATGCTGCGGCAGCGCCCGGGCACCTACGTGGCCGGCGAAATGCTCGACTGGGAAGCGCCCACGGGCGGCTACCTGCTGCAAGGCTGTTTCAGTACCGGGGCGTGGGTGGCGCGGGGCATTGCGGAACGGTTGGGCTAAGCACGCACAAACAACGTCATGCAGAGCGTAGCGAAGCATCTTTACGGCAACAGTAGACCTATCGATTACAATGCGTTGCGCGGTAAAGATGCTTCGCTGTGCTCTGCATGACGCTCTACCAATGCACGAAAACCACTCTTACGACTCGGTTTTCACGCGGCTTTTTTCTTCGGCCTCGCGCAGAATCTGGCGGGCTTCGCCAAGCAAGCGGCGGCCAGGGTTGAGCTCGTCGCGGGCGATGAGGGCGAAAAGCAAGAAAAAAGAAGCCAGCGGCAGCAGCCAGCCCAAGGCAAACCACAGCCAGAACGAGCGGCCCCGGCTCTGGGCGCAGTAGCCCGTGAGAATCGGGATAAACGAAATGGCCAGCGCCACCACGAACAGCATGTCGACAAACAACATAAGCAAGTGGGTTGAGGTGGTGACAGTGAAGCCGCGGCGGCGGCCGGCGGCACCCCGAAGATACGTCGGCGGAGGCAGCCAATGAAGCGCCAATGAAGGAAATTTGTTCGAAAATGCCTCTGTTAATTGGTTTTTCCCGTAGTTCGGGGCGAAGTCGTGCCCGCAACGGGGGACGGCCGTTCGGTTATTGTCCATGTGGGAGCACCAAAGCTTGTTTCGCGTCTCGGCCCAGCTCTTCGCCGAGGGGGTTTTTAATTTGCTCGACCGCAGCCTGCGGCCCGAGGTTTTTTTGCTGGGATTTGCCGCCGGGCGCGAGGCTGAGTCGCCCGAGGCCGTGATGCTCGAACCCGCTTCGCACCGGTATTCGCCGGCCGAATTCATGCACGTGAAAAACCACGCGGCCACCCTCGAAGCTAATGCCGGCCCCCAGGGCTCGGTGTACCACCTGCACCCCAACGACCACGACCGCTCCGAAAAGCAGCACTGGTACGAGCTGGTGTGCCAGGCCACTGAACAAAGGCTCAACGAGCTAACGGCCAGCCGGGGCGAAAACCGCTGGTCTTTCTGCTCGGGCCCGGTGAGCCTGCAGGGCTACCTCGTGACGGTGGTGCTGCAGCTGGCCACCGACTGCTACGACGGCTACTACGCCCTGCCCAAGCCCGGGCCGGGGCGCCCCATCAACCTGCCCCACGCGGCGGTGCTGGAGTTTATGCACGACTGCGCCCGGGCCCTGCGCGAGGCCGACACCGCCGATAACGACCAGCCCGTGCTCGACCGCGACCACAACGAGCTGCTGCGCTCGGCCGGCCGCCGCCTGATGCTGCGCGTGGCCCCAGCCGGCACGCACGGCCTGTATGATGCCTGCAACGGGGTGGCCGCCCTGCGCCACGAGGGCGACGAAGCCGTTGGCACCATGCTGGTGAGCCGGCGGCTGCACCCGGCGGTAGTGCCCGTGCTCACGCTCGAAACGCCGGTGCCCATGCGCGACCATCGCTCCATCCGCAAGCTGCTGGAACTGAGCGAGGGGCACACGGCCCTGATTTCGGATGCCTCCCACGTGTTTGGCCTGGGCCAGCTGGTGCCACAGTCCGACTCGCAGTTTGAGCCGCTGGTGACGGTGCACTTCACCAACCACTACAGCTGGGAGGTGAGCCACGCCGGCCACGTGCTGATGCGCGTGGTGAGCAACACGCCGCGCCTGCCGCAGGGCCAGGTGGCGGCCGACAATTTTGCCCGCGTCATCCGCATCGTGTTTCCCGAGCTAAGCGGCGACGGCACCGACTACCTCTGGGACTTAGCCCAAAAGGCAACTACGCAGCCCAATGGCACCATTCTGGTCATCAGCGCCGGGGCGGCGCAGGAGGCGCAGCGCCTCACCCGGCAGTGCTTCCGGGTAGTGCCGCGCATTATGACGCCGACGGTGCTGCGCCTCGTCACCAACATCGACGGGGCCGTGCTCATCGAACCCAACGGCATCTGCCACGCCATTGGGGCCATTCTCGATGGCCTGGCCACCGAAAAAGGCGACTCCTCGCGGGGCTCGCGCTTCAACTCGGCCCTGCGCTACGTGAACAGCAGCAAGTACCCCGTGCTGGCCGTGGTGGTGAGCGAGGACGGCTGGATTGACCTGCTGCCCAGCTAACGGAGGGCTGGCAGCGGGACCCGCCAAGCCCCTCCGGTGCGGAACCGAAGGCGGCAGGTAGTACATTAGCCCGCCTAATGTTGCCGCGCTATTATGTCTACGTCTGCTGCCTCCCCTTCTCAGGTTGAAATTTCCGCGGCCCTGGCCGCCGCCGAACAACGCATTCGCGACCTCACGCAAGCCCTGGCGCAGGCGCGTGAGGCCGAAGAGCTGGTGAGTTCCCTCAACCGCTTGCGCGACGAAAACCCCAACCCCATCGTGCGCCTCGGGGCCAACCTGCAGCAGCAGTTTGCCAACGCCGCCGCCTGTCGCCTGGGCCAAAGCATGGGGCGGGCCGACCAGGTGCGGGTGCAGCGCCAGCTGCGGAAAGGCGTGCAGGCGGCGCTTCAGCAACAGGCCGAGCACCGCGAAGAAGTGGTTGTCGGCGACCGCATTTTTGATGTGTGCATTGTGCCATTCGCCCAGGGCACCTACGCCAACCTGTATTTCTCCGACGTCACTGAGCGCGAGGCCGCCCGCCATCAGCTGCGCGAGCACCAGCAGTTTATGGAGCAGGTGCTCGATACCATTCCGACGGTGGTGCTCGTGCGCGACAGCCAGCAGCGCCTCGTATTCGGCAACCAGGCCATGCGTATGGCGTGGCAGGCCTCGCCCTTCAGCAGCCCCCGCCCCCTGCCCCCGCAAACGCTGGCCGAGCTGCAGCG
>JANNDE010000239.1:0-10106 GCA_031387395.1 Hymenobacter sp. | reverse complement strand
CGGGATTTGCTAACGGCCGGATTTGAACGTACTTTTGCGGTCTTAATCGCTGAAACCCCTACGAACCCCGTTCAATATGACTGCTAAAAGTGCCGCCGTGGCTCCCGCCGACGTTCCCGTAGCCGCCAAGCTCGAAGCCCTGCTCACCCTGCAGCACCTCGATTCGCAGCTCGACGAAATCCGGCGCGTGCGGGGCGATTTGCCCGAGGAAGTGAGCGACCTCGAAGACGAGATTGCCGGCTACGAAGTGCGCGTAAAGAAGTTCGACGAAGAAATTCAGGGCCTCAACGACACCATCAAGAGCCGCAAGCAGGCCAGCAAGGACGCCGAGTCGCTCATCAAAAAGTACGACGAGCAGCAGCAGAACGTGCGCAACAACCGCGAGTTCGAAGCCATTGCTAAGGAAATTGAGCTCCAGCGTCTTGAAATTCAAATTGCCGACAAAAAAATCAAAGAAGCCCAGTACCAGATTGACGTGAAAAACGCCGAAATCAGCGGAACGAAGGGCAAGCTGGACGAGCGCCGCAAGGACCTCGACAATAAAAAAGGCGAGCTCGACACCATCGTGGCCGAGAACGAGGAGGAAGAGCGCAGCCTGATGGCCAAGCGCGAGGAAGCCACCAAGCCGGTCGAAGACCGCCTGATGACGGCCTACACCCGCATCCGCGGCAACGTGCGCAACGGCCTGGCCGTGGTGCTGGTGCGCCGCGACGCCTGCGGCGGCTGCTTCAACACGGTGCCGCCCCAGCGCCAAGCCGATATCATTTCGCACAAGAAAATCATCGTGTGCGAGCATTGTGGCCGCATCCTGGCCGACGTGGAAGCCCGCGTTGCCTAAGCTCGGCTTTAACTACCAGTCATCAATCTGATTGACTGACTTAGCTCGTAAGAAGGAACGGCCCTGGGTCGTTCCTTTTTTGTTCCTGTCCTAATGGCGTTAGCAGCATTTTTATGGGGCTTGGCAGAAGCCGGCAGATTCCGGCGGCGGGCGGCGCGGGGCGGGGCCGGCCTGCTGGGCAGCCTGCTGCTGCTGAGTGCCGGGCCGCCGCAGGCCGCCGCGCCCCCAACCGCGACTGCCCCCACCGTTTCCGAACCTCTCACGCCCACCAGCCGCCGGGCCTACGCCGAGGTGCTGAAGCTGCGCCTTGATGCGGGCCGTAGCCTGCTGCGGCCCGAGCTGGCCGCTGCGCCCCAAGCCCCGGCCCCGCTGCTGGTAGCCAACTGCGCCGATTTCGTGGAGCTGGTAATTTCGCAGGATGCCAACCGCTACGACGCCCTGACGGCCAACCAGGAGGCCCGCCTCGGGGCGCTGGATGACGCGCCCCCCAGTGCCCTGCGCGACTACGCCCGGGCCGAAATCACGCTGCACCTGGGCCTGAGCCAGCTGCTGTTCAGGCATGTGGTGATGGGCGGCTTTCATCTGCGCAGCGGCTACCACCAGATGCAGGACGTGGTGCGGCACTACCCCGGCTTTGCGCCGGCCCGCAAAACCCTGGGTGCGTGCGATTTTGCCGTGGGAGCCATGCCCGAGGGCTACCACTGGCTCTTGCGCCTGCTGGGCCTCACGCCCAGCGTAGAAGCCGGCCTGCGCAACCTGGGCATGGCCGCCAGCCAGCCCGGCGACTTTCAGCTGGAAAGCCAGCTGTTGCAGGCCCTGATTCGGGAGAGCTACTACAAACAGCCCGCCGAAGCCGAGCGCCTGACGGCCCGCCTGCTAGCCGAGCAGCCCGACAACCTGCTCTTCGCCTACGTGCGCATGAGCGTGGAAAAGCGCCAGCACCATGCCGATGCCGCCCTGGCCACCTACCGCGCCCGGCCTGTTGGCCCGGGCTACCTGCCCGTACCCTACCTGCACCACATGGCCGCCGACCTGCTGCTGTACCGGGGCGACTACGCCGCGTCGGAGCGCGAAAACCTGGCATTTTTGCACGAGTCGCGGGGGCTGCACTACCGCAAGGATGCCGCCTTTAAGCTTTACCTGGCGGCGTGGCTGGGTGGGCAGCCGGCAGCGGCCCTGGCCCGCTACCGAGCCCTCATCAACCAGCCCGGCCCGGCCGACGTGGAGGAAGACACCTACGCCCAGCACTACTACGACGAGGCCCGAACCCTGAACCCCACCCTCACCCGGGCCCGGCTGCAGTCGGACGGTGGCTACGACCGTGAGGCGCTGGCCACGCTGCGCGGCTTCAAGGCTACGGCCAGCACGCTCTGGCGCGACCGCATTGAGGCTCCCTACCGGCGTGCGCGGGCCTTCCAGGGGCTGGGTCAGCTTGATTCGGCCTGGTATTATTTCGAAGCCACCCTGACCGAAGCTGGCCCCAAAGCGCCCTACTACTACGCCCCGCAGGCCGCTTTGCAGCAGGGCTACCTGGCCCAGAGCGTGGGCAACAAGCCCGTAGCCCGCAAGTATTTTATGAAAGCCCTGGCCTACCCCTGGCACGAGTATAAAAACAGCACCGACGCCAAGGCCAAGCTGGCCCTGCGCACCCTGAAATAACGCCGGCGGCCGGATTAAGCCCGAACTTTGGACCTTGGCCGGGGCCCGCCGGCGCGGCTCGCACAAAAGGCCGCTTTCCCTGTTGCTGTTCCTGTGTCCGACATTTCTGCTGCTGCTTCCTGTCTCATCGTACCGCTGGCCGGGCTGCCCCCCGATTTTCGGGCGCGGGCCCTGCGCTGGGCGGCGGGCTTCGCGCACTGCGCCTATTTCGAGCCCAACGACCTGACGTATCCCGAAGGCCCGTTTGAACGCCTGCTGGCCGTGGCCGCGCACTGCGACAACGCCCCGCGCACGCTCGATGAACTGCAGCCCTGGCTGCAACAGGGCGGGACGGCCCCACGCTGCGGCTTTGTGACGTACGATGTCAAGAATGAGCTAGAGGCGCTGAGCAGCGCCAACTACGCCGGCTTCGGGTGGCCCCAGCTGCACTTTTTTCGGGCCGAAACCTGGCTGCGCTGGCAGCCGGAGCAACTGGAAATTCATGGCGAAACGGCTGACGTGCTGGCCGCTATCTTAGCCACTAAACTTCCCGCTCCCAGTGTGCCGCAGGTTCCTTCGCTCCGCCCGCGCCTGTCCCGGGCCAAGTACCTAGAGGCCGTGGAAGCCGTGCGCGAAGACATTCTGAGCGGCGAAGTGTACGAGCTCAACCTCTGCCAGGAACTTTATGCCGATGGCGTGGCTCTGGACCCGCTGGACGTGTTCGAGCGTTTGAACGCGGCCTCGCCGGCCCCGTTTGCGGGCTTCCTGCGCTGGCACGACCATTACTTGCTGTGCGCTTCGCCCGAGCGGTTTGCGGCCCGGCGCGGCAACCAGATTATCTCGCAGCCCATCAAAGGGACTGCCCGGCGCGGCACCACGCCAGCGGAGGACGCGCAGCAGCGCGAAAGCCTGCTGCACGATGAAAAGGAGCGCGCCGAAAACCTGATGATTGTGGACCTCGTGCGCAACGACCTCGCTCGCGTAGCCCGCACCGGCACCGTGCGGGTACCCGAGCTCTTCGGCCTTTACCCCTTCCGGCATGTGTGGCAGATGATTTCGACCGTGGCCGCCGAACTGCGGCCGGACGTTGACCTGGTCGACATTCTGCGGGCCGCCTTCCCGATGGGCTCGATGACCGGGGCGCCCAAAATCCGAGCCATGCAGCTCATTGAACACTACGAGCGCAGCCGGCGCGGCCTCTACAGCGGCAGCCTGGGCGTGGTGTGGCCGGGCGGCGACTTCGATTTCAACGTCGTCATCCGCTCGCTGCAGTACCGCGCCGATACCGGCTACCTCAGCTTCCAGGTCGGCTCGGCCATTACCTACGACTCGGTGCCCGAGCGTGAGTATGACGAGTGCCTACTGAAAGCCCGGGCCATGCTGGAAGTACTGGGAACGAGTGTTTTGTAGGGGCGGGTTGCACCCGCCCGCCGTTTGCCGCACCCGGAGGAAATTGCCTTTGAACGACCAGCCATCACCGCTTTGCTGGCATAGTTCCGGCTGCTTGAGGCTGAATTTCTAGAACGCCGGGCGGGTGCAACCCGCCCCTACAATATTCTGCCATTCTGTCATTTTGCCCCCGCCTGCTGTATCTTTGCCCTCCGCCGAAACGCGACTATCACATGGCCCAACCTCTGTTAACCCTTGATTTTTTAGATAAAGCCGCCCCCACCGCCGAGGCAACGCCCAGCGGCGAGGTGCGCATCACGGCGGCTACCCGCACCGGCCGCCAACGTAAGCTCTACATCGAGAGCTACGGCTGCCAGATGAATTTCTCGGACTCCGAAATCGTGTCGAGCATTCTCTTTGATGAAGGCTTCGACACCACCGACGACCTCGCCAATGCCGACCTCGTACTGCTCAACACCTGCTCCATCCGCGAGAAGGCCGAGCAGACGGTGCGCATGCGCCTCAAGCAGATAAACGCGCACAAAAAGCGCAAGCCCGGCATGCTCGTGGGCGTGCTTGGCTGCATGGCCGAGCGCCTGAAAAGCAAGTTTCTGGAGGAAGACAAAATCGTGGACCTCGTGGTCGGTCCCGATGCCTACCGCGACCTGCCCGCCCTCATCAGCCAGGTCGATGGCGGGCAAAGAGGCGTGAACGTGCTGCTGAGCCGCGAGGAAACCTACGCCGACATCACGCCGGTGCGCCTGAATTCCAACGGCGTGTCGGCCTTCATCAGCATCATGCGCGGCTGCGACAACATGTGCTCGTTCTGCGTGGTGCCCTTCACCCGCGGCCGCGAGCGCAGCCGCGATGCGCACAGCATCCTTCAGGAAGCCAGCGATTTGGTGGCGGCCGGCTACAAGGAAGTAACCCTACTGGGCCAGAACGTAGACTCCTACAAGTGGGCCAGCACCGACGGCACCGAGCACGTCAACTTCGCCCAGCTGCTGGAGCGCGTGGCCCTCATCAGCCCCGAGCTGCGGGTGCGCTTTTCCACCTCGCACCCCAAGGACATCACCGACGAGGTGCTGCACACCATGGCGCGCCACGAGAACATCTGCAAGTACATCCACCTGCCCGCCCAGAGCGGCAACTCCCGCGTGCTGGCTCTGATGAACCGCACCTACGACCGGCCCTGGTACGAGGAGCGGGTGAACCGCATCCGTGAAGTGCTGGGCGAGGACTGCGCCATCTCGACCGACATGATTGCGGGGTTCTGCTCCGAAACCGAGGAAGAGCACGAGGATACGAAGTCGTTGATGCACTTCGTGCAGTACGACATGGCCTACCAGTTCTTCTACTCGGAGCGCCCCGGCACGCTGGCCGCCCGCAAGCTAGCCGACGATATTCCGCTCGAAACCAAGAAGCGCCGCCTGCAGGAATTGATTGACATTCAGCAAGTTTATAGCGCCAAGCGCAACGCCCGCGCCGTGGGCCAGGTGCACAAGGTGCTGGTCGAGAACTTCTCGAAACGCTCGAAGGACGACCTCAGCGGCCGCAACAGCCAGAACCAGGTTGTCATCTTCCCCAAGCAAAACTTCAAGAAGGGCGACTACGTGAATGTGCTGGTCCATTCAAGTTCGGCCAGCACGCTGCTGGGCGAAGTAGTGGGCTAAGGCTCGCACAGAGTTCACAGAGTTAAAGAAGTTTTACAGGGCAACAAAAACTCCTTTAACTCTGTGCGCAAAAAAGTACGATAGGGAGTTCCAAACACCATTTCAATTGACTACGCAAGAAATTCAATCCATCAAGCTTCGGTTCGGCATCATCGGCAACGCGCCGGCGCTGAACTACGCCATTCAGGTGGCCGCGCAGGTCGCGCCCACTGATATGACGGTGCTCATCACCGGCGAAAGCGGGTCGGGCAAGGAGTCATTTTCCAAGATTATCCACGCGCTGTCGCCGCGCAAGCACGGGCAGTTCATCGCCATCAACTGCGGGGCCATTCCGGAAGGAACCATTGACTCGGAGCTCTTTGGCCACGAAAAAGGCTCTTTCACTGGCGCCAACGAGGCGCGCAAGGGCTACTTCGAGGTCACCAACGGCGGCACCATTTTCCTGGACGAAATCGGCGAGATGCCGCTCGGTACGCAGGCCCGCCTGCTGCGCGTGCTGGAGAATGGCGAGTTTATTCGCGTCGGTTCCAGCAAGGTGCAGAAAACCGACGTGCGCGTGGTGGCCGCCACCAACGTGAACCTGCTCGACCGCGTGCAGGCCGGCACCTTCCGCGAAGACCTGTACTACCGCCTGAACACGGTGCCCATCACGGTGCCGCCGCTGCGCGAGCGCGGCGAGGACATTTATCTGCTGTTCCGCAAGTTTGCCTCGGATGCGGCCGAGCGCTACCGTTCCCGGCCTATTACGCTGCTGCCCGACGCGGTGCCGGTGCTCACGCGCTTTCGCTTCCCCGGCAATATCCGCCAGCTCAAAAACATCGCCGAGCAGATGTCGGTACTCGAAACCGAGCGCGACGTGGATGCTCGCCGCCTGGCTCCCTACCTGCCCCAGGACCAGGCCAGCCGCCTGCCCATGCTGCTGGGCCAGGGCGCACCCGATGGGGCGGCTACCAACTACTCGGAGCGCGACCTGCTCTACAAAATTCTGTTCGACATGCGCCGCGACATGACGGACCTGAAAAAGATGGTGCTGGAGCTGGCGTCGGGCCAGCGCCCGCACGAAGCCCAGGAGCTGCTGCGGCAGAACAGCCACCTCTTCGGCAATACCGGCCAGGGTGCGGCGTTTGAAAGCAATGCCGGCAGCGAATACTTCCTGCCAGCCCCGGCCAACGCCTACCACAACGAGCCCGCCACCAGCTACGACGATGAAACCCCGGTGGAAGATATTCCGCACGAAACGGAAGAAGAAACCCTCTCGCTCGACATCAAGGAGCGGGAAATGATTCTTAAAGCCCTCAAGAAGCACAACAACAAGCGCAAATATGCCGCCCACGACCTGGGCATCTCGGAGCGCACCCTCTACCGCAAACTCAAGCAATATGATTTGGAGCAAGTTTGATTTTAAGCGGCAAGCTGTCCGCTTCAGGCTACAAGCTACAAGCCAACCGATAACCTGGCGCTTCCTGTTGGCTTGTAGCTTGTGGCTGGTCGCTTGCAGCTGCCTCACCGGCTGCGGCATCTATTCGTTCAACGGCACCAACATTGACCCGGCGGTGCGGACGATTTCCATTGCTACCATTCAGAATAACTCGCCGCAGGGCCCGGCGTTTCTGACCCAGCGCTTCACCGAGGATTTGAAGGATTACTTCCAGCGCAACACCAACCTGCGACTGGTACCGCGCGATGGCGACCTGCAGTTCGACGGCAATATCATTGCCTATGACTTTGCGCCGGCCTCCATTGAGCAAGTAAATGGCGTGTCGCAGGCGGGCTCCAACCGCCTGACTATTCAGGTGAAAATCCGCTTCACCAATACCAAAGACGACAAGCAGAGCTTCGAGCAGGTATTCCAGAATTTCGACGACTACGCTGCCGGCCGCAACATCGCCACCATCAACAGCGACCCGACGGCGGTGCGCTCCACCACCGACAAAATAATTACCGACATCTTCAATAAGTCGGTCGCCAACTGGTAGCGGCTGGTTTTGACAGGATGCGTAGCCGTAGCTGAGCAATTTATTGCGGGTAACGGCCAGTCGGTTAGCCCGAAGCACTTTTTTAGCGCGAAATGGCGGCGGGCATTTGCGTAAATTGGCGTAATGTTGCGCCCCGCTTCGTGCCCCTGGGCTCGAATTGCGGGTGTAATGCTGTTTTTTTCCCCGCCCTTCCTCTCACCATCGTGACCCGCGCCACCCTTCTGCACGTTCTGGAACGCCCTACAGCCCTGGGGCCGGCCGAAGTGCGCGAGCTGGAGCAGCTGGCGCAGGCCTTCCCCTATTGCCAGACGGCCCACCTGCTGCTGGCCAAAGCCGCCCACGACCAGGGCACCATGCTGGCCGGCCAGCGCCTGCGCCGCGCCGCCACCTACGCCGCCGACCGCACCCTGCTGCGCCGCCTGATTGAGCAGGAAGAGCCCAAGGCGGAAGCAGCGGCAGCCATCCCGGAACCGGCTGCGCTGCCCGCCGCCCCGCACCCGCTCGACCTCGTGGACTGGCCCGACGAGTACGTGCCGCCCACCGCCACTCCGGCCGTAGCGCCGCCGCGGCCCGTTGCAGTAGCGACCCCATCTCCCGCCGAAGCATCGCCCCCGGTTAGCCCGGTGCCTGCCCCGGCCGCATCCGCTGCGGAAGTGCCGGTTGTGGCCGCACCAGTGGCCGGCGCTGAAACTGCTGCGGCCCGGGTGACGCCCCCGCCACCCGAGCTGGTGGCCCCGCTCGCACCGGCCCCGGTCCTCGTTCCCGAACTACTTTCCGGCGCAGCCCTGGTCGTGCCGGCTGAGCTCCCGGCCACCGCCTTGGCAGTAGCAGCCGAACCGGCTGCGATGCCAGTGGCCGCCGCTTCGGCCGAAGCGCCCGCCGCCGCTTCAGCCGAAGCGCCTGTTGCGGAAGCACCAGCACCTATTGCGCCGCCCGCCCTACCGGCTTTCGAAATTACTGGGCCGCCGCCCGCCGCCGAGAAAACGGCTGCTGCAGTCGCCGGGCCCGGGCCCGCCGTAGCTCCGGAACCAGCCGCGCCGCCAGTGGTGGAGCAGCCGGCTCCCATGGCAGCATCCTTGCCGCAGCCGGTACCGGAGCCAGTGGCACCGGCCGCTCCGGAAGCTGCCGTCATCCCAGCACCTGTCCCGGTCCCCGCCCCGGTTGCCAGGCAGCCCGAAGCCGAGCTACCGGCCCAGGCTCCGGCCATTCGCCCACCGGTAGAAGTAGGCGAGGCCCGGTTCGAGTTTGGGCTGGCCGACTCCGCGCCAGCTGCTGCCCTGGCCACCTACGAATTGCCCGGACTGATTGACGAATGGGCCGCCTCGGCCGTTACCCGCAGCATGGGCAGCCCCAAGGCGCTGGCCCCGGCCACGCCGGCCCCGGCGGCCCCGGTTTTCACCCCGGCTGCCTTTACCGGCGATGCCGTAGTGGGCTATGCGTTTGGCGAAAGCAGCCGCCTGGGCCTGTCGATGCAGCTGCTGGACCTGCTGGCGGCTACCGCGGAGGCAGCTGAAAGTGCCACCGCCGTAGTGGCCGCCGCCCAGCCGCCCGCCACTGCCCTGCCGCCTACCGGCACTTTCTTCGAGCCCGACCAGCTGCTGCTCGGCCACTGGGCCACGCACCGCCCGGCCGCCCCCGAGCTGCCCTCGACGGTCGACCTCATCAACAACTTCCTTAAGCGCCAGCCGCGCCTGACCCGGCCCGCCATGCTGCCGCCCGCCGCCACCCACCAGGCCGACCTGAGCGTGCGCAGCACCCGTACCGAACCCGACCTGGTGTCGGAAAACCTGGCCCGCATCTTCGTGCGGCAGGGCAAAACGGCCCGGGCCATTGAGATTTATGAAAAGCTCATGGTGAAACAGCCGGAAAAAATGGCGTACTTTGCGCTTCAAATTCAGTCTTTGCAACCTTCTGCGTAGTCCGCAGCTTCCTTTTTTAACCCTTCATGTACACTGCGCTCATCATCCTCATTCTCCTGGTATGTTTCCTGCTGGCCCTCGTGGTGCTGGCCCAAAACCCGAAAGGGGGCGGAATTTCCAGCCAGTTTAGTGCCGGCGGCGCGGCCAGCATGATGGGCGTGAAACGTACCGGCGACCTGCTCGAAAAGCTCACCTGGGGTTTCGCCATTGGCCTGGTGGTGCTGTCGCTCGGCTCGCATATGCTCACTTCCACCGGCGGTGGGCCGGTGCGCAGCGTGAACCAGGAGCGCGCCCTGCAAACCAAGCTGCCCGCGCCTTCGGCTCCTAGTGGCCCGGCCCCGGCGGCTCCGGCTTCGGCCCCCACTGGTACCACTGCGCCCGCACCCGCTCCGGCCAACGCGCCGGCCAAGTAAGCGTAGCTGGTATTTCGGCAATTGCGAAAGCCGGTGCTTCTCTAGCGAGGGGCACCGGCTTTTTCGTTGTTCATTATGCTGGCGCTGGGAGCAAACCAGAGAGCTATGAACCGATTGCCGCGGCCGTCACATTCGCCACTTCTGCCACCTTCCACCGCTAAAAGACGCCCATTTTGTCAGGTTTGTGGCGCTGGCACGGGAAGTGAGGCAGGGCCGGACACGAAGTATTTCCACTTAACTCAACCCCAATATACCCAAAA
>JANNDE010000218.1:0-2991 GCA_031387395.1 Hymenobacter sp. | reverse complement strand
CCGCGCCGCGAGCCGCGCCGCGAGCCGCGCCGCCGGCCGCCGCCCGCCAGGCCGCCACCCGCGCCGCGGTGGCCTGTTCCTGGGCCGGCGTGGCCACGAAGCGACAGGCCGGGGCCTGGCTGGCGGCCGGTTGCATATCCTGGCGGCGGTAGCTCAGGTAGTGCCGGGGGTCGGTCAGGCTCACCGGGGTAATGGCGAAGCCCGCCCCCGTGCTGCTGAGTACCTGGGCGTGGAATCCCTGGGGCGTGAGGTCGAGGCGCACGGTGGCCGTGGCATCATCCAGGCCCACGCCGGCGTAGGTTTTAATCATCGGGTAGCGGGCGGCCAGGGCGGGCGCCATCACCGGGGCCTCGCGCAGGGCGAAGCGGGCGCTGGTGCCGTCGGGCTGGGGCAGGGCCAGCATTAGCGGGGCCGCGCCGGGGCGGCTTTCGGGCGGGGCCGTGGCCAGCGCCGCCCGCAGGCCCGCGGCGTCGAGCGTCAGGGCCTGCGGGCGGGTGAGCGCGGTGGCCAGCGGCGAAGCGGCGGCGGCGGTGCGGGCGGCCGCGTCGGCCTGGAAGAAGTTTTGCGCGGGCCGCTGCTGGCCGTGGGCGGCCGTAGCCAGGCCCAGGGCCGTGAGCAGCAGGGCACGGAACCGGCGCGGGCGTGGGCACCAGCCGGTGTGGGCGGCCAGCCGCTGGGTAGTGGGTGGGCCGTGATACAGTTGCGTCATAAAAGTGGAGAGAATGTACAGGGCAATGCGAAGAGGTACTAACCAAACCAATCAGCAACTTTACCGAATAGCGTGAGTTTTGAACTTTGGTTTGAAAAATGCAATAAGCTAAATTTATTATTGTCGCGATTATGCAGATAATAATTAGCTGTGAGATGCAAATAGGGAGTGGTGAGATTCGCAAATATGTATGTCGTATCCGTCATAGGCACCGATACTTGCCTGCTAAAATAGCCTTCCCATTCCAGCTCCAACAGTATTCTCTTCAATATACTTTATAATATTACCAGTTGGGCGTTGCCGCGTTTCTTTGCGTTTATATCCGTATTTAGCGCTTTGGGCCCCGCGCAGTGCCGGGCGAATGGCCCGTTGCTAACCCGGCGAATGCCACTTGTAATTTCTCCGTTTCTGCATGCTGCTTTCCCCTTCTGCCGCCGCTGTTCGCATTCTGCTAATTGAGGACGACGCCGCGCTGGCTCTCGACCTGCGCGACCGCTTGCAAGCCGAGGGCTACGTGGTGGGTATCGCCGATAATGGGCCGCAAGCCCTGGCTCTCTATCAGGCGAACCCGGTCGATTTGGTGCTCTGCGATATTCGCATCGCGGGGCCCTGGGATGGCATCGAGACGGTGACGCGGCTGGGGGCCGGGGCGCTGGTGCCGGTCATCTATCTGTCGGCCCCTGCCGACACGGCCCTGCGCGAGCGGGCCATTCAAACCCTGCCGGCGGCCTACCTGCTCAAGCCCGTCACGCTCGATAGCCTGCGCGTGGCCATCGAACTGGCCCTGCATACGTTCAGGAGCCGCCGGCCCGCCGGTCCGGCCGTCGGCGTTGCCGCCGGCCCATTGAGCCCCGAGCCCGTGCTGCGCCTGGGCGAAGCCATTTTCGTCCGGTACAACTACCGGTTTGTGCGGGTGCCCCTGGCCGATATCCTGCTGCTCCAGGCCGAAAACAATCACACCTTAGTGGTCACCGAAACCCAGCAATACGCGTTGCGCCTCACCCTGGGAAGTCTGCTCGACCGCCTGCACGGCAGCCGGCTGGTACGCGTGCACCGGTCGTATGCCGTGAACCTGGACCAGGTCAGCTCCTTCACCGAGCAGGAGCTCACCCTGATGAGCCAGAACATCCCCATCGGCCGGCAATACCGCGAAAGCTTCCTGCGCTGCTTCGTAGCCTGATACCCGGTGGTGGTGACTGCCACCAGCCCGGCCGGCGGTTTTTGCCCGGTTTCCCGTGCCCGTCGTGCGGGTATCGCGGCGCGGGCCCGCCGGGCCCCGCTGCTATTGCGTGGGTGCCCGTCGGCTTTTCCGTTGGTTGCGGCGCTCCACCAGCAGTAGGGGGCCGTAGAGGCAAGTGGCCGGCGCGTGCGCGTTGCCGAAGAAGGAATGGCCCGGCAGCCGCTTATTCAGGGCCTGCTCGGCATCCACGTTGCGCATCATGGCCGATTCCTGCCATTCGCTGCCCACGTAGGCCATCACCCCGGTGGCGAAGTTGACGCAGAAGGCCTGCACATCGGGCAGCCCTACGCCCAGCAAGCCGGCCGCCACGCACAATACGCCCATGTTCAGGCTTGTGGGCTCACAGCTCAGGCCCTCGGCCAGGGCGGGCTCCGGCAATTGCTGCGGGATAAATAAGGTGGCTGTCATGGTAATGGAGGCGATTAGTACAATAGAGCATGCGAATATGTAATTGATTGTTGGGTAATGTATTAAGCTTGATTTATCGCGGACTTACGGCCAGCTGCTCCTGCCTGATTGCACCGGTCGGCGGCCCGGCCAGCAGGGCCGTCAGCGATAATGTTTTCCATCAGCAAGCGGCTATTTTAGGACTGCGCGGCAAAGGCTGCTGCCGCGCGCGGGTAGCCGGGGCCCCCATTGCGTTGGCGGATAACGACGCGATGGGCCCGCGCCGCCGGACCGGCCCGCCGGCGCAAGGGGGGTACGCCGGTGTTCATTTCAGCTTTTAGCGATGTCAACCCGGCGCGGGCCGCCGGGGGTGGGCAGGGCAGGAGCCGGGCTGGGGTGGCAGTCATTGGGTGAGCGGGCCGGGGTAAAGTTATTTCATGCGCCGGAGGGTTTTGGACGAAAGAGAAGTGAGGAGGCGCGTCATCAATAGAGAAAATTTATTTCGGGGCCGGCAATACCGGCCCCGAAATAAGGATTATTCCACCACGAGGCGTTGCACGGCGGGGGCGTGGCCGTCGGTTTGCACGCGGAGCAGGTACATGCCGCTGGCCAGGCCGGCGGTGGGCAGCTCGGTGGCGCTGCCGGCGAAGGCCCG
>JANNDE010000199.1:0-7548 GCA_031387395.1 Hymenobacter sp. | reverse complement strand
ACCTGCGCCCCCGTCGGTCCGATGTTCTGGCTCAACGTGAGCGCCAGGTTGGAGTTGTTGATGCGGACGGCCCGGAAATCGGTGGTGCCATCGGGCTGCACCACGGGCGTAATCACGCGGCTGAAATTGGGCAGCGTGCCCGCCAGACCCAGCTGCGGCCGGTAATTGGCCTGGTAGCCACGCCAGGCCCAGTAGCCGGTTTCGCGGTTGGTCAGGGCCTGCTGGCCGGCAGCCGAGTGGGCCAGCGCCTGCGTGATGGTTTCAGGAAGGGTAGTTTGGGCGGCGGCAGGGCACGTTAACAGCAGGAGCGGGAGCAGCAGCCAGCGGCTCACCTCCCCCCCCGGCCCCCTCTCCTGCGGAGAGGGGGAGCCAGACGACCTGTTCAGGCTGTTGCAGAAAAAAAGAGAGAAAAGCATTAATGCGGAATTTAGGAATTTAACCGTCGGGGAGAGTCGTCAGGCTCCCCCTCTCCGCAGGAGAGGGGGCCGAGGGGGGAGGTTTTACGGCAGGTCAGTCCCGCACCGTCAGCTCCGGCGTGTCCAGATGCTCTTTCATATCCGATACCACAATCTCCTCGCCCGCCCGCAGGCCGCCGGTAATCTGCACGAAGTCGAAATTGCTGTCGCCGAAGCGCACCGTGCGACGCAGCACGCGTCCGTCACCCGTCAGCACGAATACCGGCTGCTCCTTGCCGCCCTGGTAAAAAGGGCCGTTTTTCACGCGCAGCACGCCGTGGTGGGCGCGGGTTATCACAAACACGTCGGCCCGCAGGTTGGGGCGCAGCGCCGGGTGGTGGGGGTTATCCAGCTGGGCCAGAAACGTTACCACGCCCTTGTCCACGCTCGGGCTGATGCTAGCCACCGTGCCGCGCAGGTCGGTTTCGTTGATGCGGACCTTCACCGGGTCGCCCGGGTGCAGGGCGTCGGCGTAACTGTCCGAAATCGTGGCCCGCACCCGGAAGCTGCTCAAATCGGCTACCCGGGCCAGGGCGTCGCCGGCCTGCACGGTGGTGCCCAGGTTGTCGTTCACCCAGGTCAGCACGCCGGCTTGCCGGCTGCTGATGTCGGCCTGCCGCAGCTTGCCGGCCAGCTCCGCGATGCTGCGCTGCTGCATCGACACGGTGTAGCCCAGCTCGCGTACATCGGCCGCGTTCGCGCGCTGCTGCGTCTGCATCTGGCGGGTCAGACGGGCGGCTTCCAGCTGCGCCACGGTTAGGTTCAGCTCGGCCTGGCGCACGTTCTCGGCCGGGCCGCCCCCAATTTTCAACAGCTGCTGCTCGTCGCGCAGCGCCGACTGCAGGCTACGCACCCGCACGGCCTGCACCTGGGCCAGGGCACGCAAATCGGTCAGGCTGCGCTCCAGCGTCAGCTGCAATTGCGAGTTCTTGTTCTGGTTGCGCAGCTGCTCATCATCCAACCTGGCCAGGTTGGAGTTGGCCAGCTCCTTATCGAGCTCCAGAATGGTTTCGCCGGGCCGCACCCGCGCGCCCACCGCCACCGCCACCCGCCGGATGGTGCTCTGAATCGGGCTGGTCAGCACCGCCTCCCGGCCCGGAATCACGGTGCCGGCGGCCGTGAGCGACGCTTCTACCTCGCCCGTTTCCACGGTGGCCGTCAGGATATCGCCGCGGCGCAGGCTGGATTTCAGCACCGTCCGGAAGGCCAGCACCGCGCCCAGCGCCAGCACCAAGCCGGCGGCTACCGCGAGCCAGCGGCGGCGCTTACGTTGGGTTTGAATTGAATCGGCAATGGCTCTGTCCATTTTCGTGCAGAAAGAAGAGTGGTTCTCCTATCTGTTGCCAAGCCGCGTGCCATTTATGCAATCAATTGTTTTTCAACGACTTATTTTAAATAAAGTTTATTCGGGCACAACAAAAAGTGTCCGTTTCTGGCCACTCGCGCCAAATCCGGACACGTCGCCAGTGCCACCGGGCTTACTCCGCGTCGGGGCCAGGCAAATGGTCTTTAAGCGCCGATTTAATGAACTGCTTGTCGTAGTGGCGGTTGCGCCGGCCTCTCCTGGCGTTAGCCCGCTTGCTGTCGCGCTTATCTACCACTATCTCATCGAGCCGGTTGAGGTCGTCGATTTCCTTGAAGTCGTTGGGTGAGTTACGCTTGGCCATTGCTTTTTTAGGTCAACCCAGCGGCCAGCCAAAAGTTGACTTCATTCGACCGCCTGCTCCTTGTGTTCTTTGGAAACGCAATGCCGAAAAAGCCTTCCTGCCCCTAGCCCTTACGCCAGCACCTGGTACACCACAAACGCCGCCGCGTAGGCCAGTCCGGTCATGTAAATCAGCTGTGCCAGTGGCCAGCGCCAGCTCTTGGTTTCGCGGTACGTCACGGCCAGCGTGCTCATGCACTGCATGGCAAATACGTAGAATACGAGCAGCGAAAAGCCCCGCGCCGGGTTGAAAAACGGCTGCCCGACCGCATCCTTTTCGGCGGCCAGCTTCTGTTGCAGCGTGCCCATGTCGGCATCCTGCCCCACGCTGTATATGGTCGAAATCGTACCCACGAATACCTCCCGCGCCGCAAACGAAGTCAGCAGCGCGATGCCGATTTTCCAGTCGTAGCCCAGTGGCCGGATGGCCGGCTCGATGAGGTGGCCAAACTTGCCGGCGTAGGAAGTTTCCAGCCGGGCCGAAGCTATTTGGCGGCTGGTTTCCATCGCATCCCAGCTTTTCGCGGTTGCCGCCTGCCGCACCCGCGTCTCGGCCGCGGCTTGCTGCTGGCCCGGCCCGTAGCTGGCCAGCACCCACAGCAGCACCGAAATAGCCACAATCACCCGGCCGGCCTGCAACACAAACGCACTCACCTTCTGATAGATGGTAAGGGCCACGTTCTTCCAGCGCGGCCACTGGTACACCGGAAACTCCATGATGAAGTAACTCCGCTCCCGCGCCTTCAGCAGCTTCTTCAGGGCCCAGGCCGAGCCCAGCGCCGAAAACAGCCCCAGCAGGTACAGCGCCATCAGGGCCACGCCGCGCAGGTTGAAGATGCCCCACGCGGCCCGGTCGGGCACCACCAGCGCCACCAGCACCGTGTACACCGGAATGCGGGCCGAGCACGACATGAGCGGGGTCACGAAAATCGTAATCATCCGGTCTTTCCAGCTCTCAATCGTGCGGGCCCCCATAATGGCCGGCACCGCGCAGGCCAGCCCCGAAATCAGCGGCACCACGCTCTTGCCACTCAACCCAAAGGGCCGCATCAGCTTGTCCATCAGAAAGGTAACGCGGGCCATGTAGCCCGTTTCCTCCAGCACCGCCAGGAAGCCGAACAGCAGCGCAATCTGCGGAATAAATACCAGCACCCCACCCAGCCCCGCCAGCACACCCTCCGTGAGCAGCCGCACCAGCGGCCCCGAAAAATTGGCCTGAATAACCGCGCTCAACCCCGAAATACCCTGGTCAATCCAGTCCATCGGGTACTGCGCCCAGGCAAAAATGGCTTGAAACAGCAGAAACAGAATGCCCAGAAAAATAGCGTAGCCGCCCACCCGGTGCGTCAGCACCTTGTCGATGCGGTTGCTCACGGGCTCCCGCGTTTCGGTACGCACGACCGTCACGGTTTCGAGCAGAATCTCGTTGATGCGGGCGTAGCGGCCAATGGTTTCGGCGGCCTGCGCGGCGGTGGCGTCAAACCCTGCCTGCTGCGTCAGCTCCTGCAGGTGCGTTTTCTCCTCGGTCGTCAGAAAGCTAATCTGGCGGTACTGCTGGGCGTAGTGCAGCGCCAGGTAGTCGTTGTGCAGGTCGAAGGAAGTGCGAATCTGGCGCACCAGCGGCAGCAGCTTGGCATCGGGCTCCCAGTAGCGCACCGGCGGCGCATCGAGCCGCTGGGCCATCACAATCTTGAGGGCCGCCACGCCAATACCCTTCCGGGCATTCATCGGGATGATGGGCACGCCCAGCTCGCGCTCCAGCCCCGGCAGGTCGATATTCACCCCGTGGCGCTCGGCCACGTCCATCATGTTCAGGGCCAGCACGGCCGGCAGCCCAAGGTCGCCGAGCTGCGTGAACAGCAGCAGGCTACGGCGCAGGTTGTTGGCATCCACCGTCACCACCACGAAATCGGGGTAGCTGTCGGCAGCTTTATCGTACAGCAAATCCGTTATCACCTTCTCATCCAAACTCTTCGGATAGAGCGAGTAGGTACCCGGCAGGTCAATAATCTCGGCCCGCTGGGTGGCCGTGAGCTGGGCCACGCCGGTTTTGCGGTCCACCGTCACGCCGGGGAAGTTGCCCACCTTCTGGTTGAGGCCGGTGAGCTGGTTGAAGAGCGAGGTCTTGCCGCTGTTGGGGTTGCCAATGAGGGCAATGCGCAGGGGCCGTGCGTCGGCCGGGAGGCCGGCGACCTTTGCGGGAGCCGGATTGCCTGCGATTACCGCCATGCGCGCTACTCTTTCAGTAAAATGGTAGCCGCCTCGCTGGCCCGCACCGAAAGCGTGTATTCCTGTTCGCCCAGCACCAGCATCAGCGGGTCGCCGAGGGGCGCCCGGCCGCTCAGGCGCACCTGTACGCCGGGCACGCAGCCCATTTCCAGTAGCTTAAGAGCCATTTCCGGGTCTTCGAGGCAGCACACGGTGCCGGTTTCACCTATCCGCAGGTCGCGCACACTGCGCCGGGCAGCGGTGGCCGGGGCTACAGAAACAGAACGACGAAACAGGGCCATAGCAGAAACGCGAAAGTCTTATTTAGAAAGAATACAAACAAAGGTACACCGACATTTTCTTACCAGCTCCGCAATTTTTTTCATCCCCTGACAATTCGATTTCAGGCAATTCATTCATCTTTGCAGAATCCAAAAAGAAACCTTGTTTGCTTATGGCAAATAAAACGGCTAGCTTTAAGCCTGTGATTTGTAATTTTGTCCGAACTACTCGATAAAATATGTACGCAAGACTACTTTTTATAGCACTATTCTTGGTTGCCACTGCTCCCCTCGCAAATGCACAAAAGGCGGAGATTAAAGGGGTAATTGTCGACAAGGATACCAAAGAGCCGCTCCCATTCACTTCTATTGGGCTGAAAAACGAACAAATTGGTGCCCTCAGCAACGAGCATGGCCAGTTCGTGGTGCCCGCGCCCACCCAGAATACGGCCGACTCGCTGGTGGTGGTAGCGCTGGGCTACGGCCGCCGGGCCGTGCTGGTGAAGCGGGGCGTGGCCGTGGCCAGCCTCACCATCGAGCTGCCTAAGCGCGCCGTGGCCCTGGCCAACGTAACGGTGAAGGCCGGCAAGATAAAAAACCTGGGCCTGGGCTCGCGCGCCGACAACCCGGGCGAGGGTATGATTCAGGGCCTGCCGGGCAGCCAGTACGCCTTTTTTGTAAAGAATGACAAGAAAAAGCGCCTGGGCAACGTGCGTACGGTGTCGTTCTACATCGGTGAGAATGGTTTTCCGCGCGAGCCTTTCCGCGTGCGCCTTTATAAGGCCGACGGCAACTACAATGCCCCCAACACCGACCTGCTGACCGAAAACGTGGTGGTCTCGGCCCCGCAGGGTGGCCAGTGGTACACCGTCGATTTGACGCCCTACAACATCATTGCTCCCGAAGAAGGCTTCTTCGTGGCGATGGAATGGGTAGTGAGTGGTGATAAGTTCTTCACTACCAACTTCATGGATGACTACACGCCCTACGGCCAGATTATGCGCCCGACCTACGAGTTTAAGGAAAGCCGCACCTGGAACTACACCATGGGCAAGGGCTGGAGCCTCATCACGGCCTCCAACGGCCAGGGCCTGCGCTATAATGCCATGATTCGGGCCGAAGTAGATATGATTAAGTAGCGCTTCGGCAAGCTATTTCGCCTTAGCTTCGGCCGGGCCGGATGGCTTTTTAGGGCCCAGGCTCTCGATGAATTCGCGGACGGCATCGGCCGCGACCGGGGCCAGGATGGGCTGCATTTCGCCGTTCATCAGCACCCACTCCGTTTTGGGGGGCTGAAACAGGTGGTTGGCACCGGGCAGGCGGCGCACCGTGGTGCTGTGGCTAATGCTACGCAACTCTTTTTCCAGCGCGGCCAGGTGTACATCGGCGGGAGCCTCCGCATCGTCGGTGCCACTGAGCAGCAGCACCGGGCATTTCACCTGGTCGAGCTCAGCCACCGGGTCGAAGGTGAGGAAATAGCGCCGCCAGGGCGTGAGCTGCGTAGCGGCGGCCTTCTGGGCCTCCTCGGCCGTGAGTTCGGGCTGGTCCTGCCGCATCATGTTGCTCACAATGGCCAGGGCCTGCAAAGGCGTGCTCTGCCGGATGATTTCGTACATCGTTTTCTGGCGCTCGTAGGCCGCCTGCACAATAGAGGGGTCCAGCTTCTTCGCCTTCAGCTGGGCCACCTGCTGCAGCAGCAGCGTCTGCTCGCCCGTGAGCCCATAGCCGGCCAGCGATACCACGAAAGCGGGCGGCAGCGGCTGGCCAGCAGCCAACAGGGCTACGTTGGCCCCCTCGCCGTGGCCAATCACGCCGATGCGGCTAATGTTTACCTCAATGCGCGAGCGCAGAAAGTTCATGCCGGCCTGCACATCGCTTACCAGCATGGCCGTGGTAGCCAGGGCCGAGTTTCCGCCCGACTTGCCCACGCCGCGGTCGTCGTAGCGCAGCACGGCAATGCCGCGGCGGGTGAGGTAGTCGGCCAGCGTAGCCAGCAGGTGGAAGCCGCCCATCGTGCCGTCGCGGTCCTGCGCCCCGATATCGCTCACTAGCACTACCGCCGGAAACGGCCCCTTGCCCGGCGGTATCGTGAAGGTGCCACCCAGATTGAGGCGCGCGACCGGGTTGTTAAAGCTGACCTCTTCTTCGTGGTAGGGCGGGGTCAGGCGGGTGGCCGTGCCCGTGCCCAGCGTGGGCATGGGGGCGTAGTGCAGCGCCAGGGGCGAGTGCACGCCCGACTGCGTCCAGACGCCTTCGAACTGGCGTTTGGTGGCTACGTAGCGGGCAGCATAGCAGCTGCCCGCACCAGGCACCATAAAAAGCACCGAATCGCCGCGCACGCTCATTTCCGTTATCATGCGCGTTACTTTCTGGGCCGGCACATCGAGGGCCGCGAAAAACCGGCCGCCGGCCAGCGGCACCACGCTGATAGTCAGGTCGAGCTGCCCACCCAGCACGGCCAGCTTGCCTTTCCATAGCCCACCCAGGGGCAAAGCCTCGGCAGCAGCACCAGGGGTTTGGGCAGCAACCTCCACCGTAGCGCCGGCTACTAATGAAAGAAGCAGTGCTGTGTATTTTTTTCTCATAGATAACTGGTACTGACAAGGGCAGCTGCAAGGTACGGAAAAGCCGGATGAGTACCGAAATTCTCCCCATTCAGCCTCTTCGGCGAAAGCGCCGCTGCAACCCGCTTCCCACTGCCCACCAAACAAAAAGCCCGCCCTGACTTGTCCTGGCCCAAATCTTTTTTCAACTCTCCTGAGATACCGCCAAGCCCCCTTTTTACGGGCTACTCCCGCTCGAGAAGCGGTAAAACACCCAGGCAACCGCGCAGAAACGCCCTTCCGGCCACGTGGCCGGAAGGGCGGTTCTGCGGTTTTGGCAAGAGCCAGCCCGAAAC
>JANNDE010000172.1:0-1234 GCA_031387395.1 Hymenobacter sp. | reverse complement strand
CACCTGGAAGGGCTACTTCCAGGGCGTGAACCGCGCCAACCAGGCCCTGGACAAGATTCCGCTGAGTCCGGCCCCGGAGGCCACCAAAAGCCGTCTGATTGCGGAAGTGCGCTTCCTGCGCGGCTACTTCTATTTCAACCTGGTGCGCTTCTTCGGGGGCGTGCCCAAGCTGGATCGGGTGCCGGCCGCTTCGGAGCTGAACGACCCGGCTCTGCAGCGCCGCGCCACGGCCGCCGAAATCTACCAGTTCATCATCGATGATCTGCAGTTTGCGGTGGACAACCTGCCGCTGAAGGGCGCCGCCGAAACCACCACCGGCCGCGCCACCAAGGCCGCCGCGCAGGCCATGCTGGCCAAGGTGTATCTGTACCAGAAAAACTACCAGAAAGCTTTCGAGCTCAGCAACGAAATCATTGCGGGGCGCTCCGGTAACTACGGGCTGCTGGCCAGCTACGAGAACATCTGGCGCGAGGTAGGTGCCAACAGCGAGGAGTCCGTTTTCGAGGTGCAGACCGGCATCAATGCGGCCTGCAACAACTCGGCCGTGAACCTGTACGCCGTCAGCCAGGGCCCGCGCGTCGGTGGCCGCGGCGGCTGGGCCGACCTGGGCTTCGGCTTCAACAATCCCACCCAGCAGCTGGCCGACGCCTACGAGCCGGGCGACCGGCGCCGAGCTGGCACCATCATCTTTATTCAGCCTACGGCCCCGGCCGGGCAGCGCTCCACCGGCACCGTGCTCTGGGACGGCTTCCGGATTCCAAGCAAGGACTCGGTGGAGAACCTGCGCTACAGCTATAAGGCCTACCACAGCCGCACCCAGGAAAAGAACTGCGGCAATAACGACTACCTGCCCAAGAACATTCGGGTGATGCGCTACGGCGAGGTGCTGCTCATCAACGCCGAAGCCGCTCTGCGCATCGGCAACACCGGTGCGGCCCTCACCCAGTTGAACCGGGTGCGCACCCGCGCCGGTCTGCCTGCCCGCACGGCCCTCACGCTGCCCTTCATCTGGCAGGAGCGCCGCGTGGAGCTGGCCCTGGAGCACGACCGGTTCTTCGACCTCGTGCGCCAAGAAAGTGAGCAGCCCGGCCGCATCGTGCCGCTGTTCGCCGCCCAGGGCAAGACCTTCAACCGGGGCAAAAACGAGCTGTTCCCCATCCCGCAGGAGCAGATTGACCTGAGCGGCGGCCAGCTGACCCAGAATCCGGGGTACTAGTGGCCTCGGTTGCCTCAC
>JANNDE010000153.1:0-3428 GCA_031387395.1 Hymenobacter sp. | reverse complement strand
ACCCGGTAGGGCCGTGCCGGGTACGACCCTACCGGGCACGGCCCTACCGGGTACGACCCCGCGCCATCGCCACCAAGCTGCGTAACATCGGCTTTTAACTCTTCCCTTTTAACTGAGCAAGACCGGTGCCCCCTCTTTTTTGGAGAGGGGGTCAGGGGGTGAGGTTTTCGTTTGATACGCCAGCCGCAGCAGGCTCGGCAGTACCAGCAGCAGCAGGGGCAGCGCCAGCAGCAGGCCCCCAATCACGGCTATGGCCAGGGGCTGATGCAGCTGCGCGCCCGCCCCGATGCCCAGTGCCAGCGGGGCCAGCGCCGCGATGGCCGAGAGGGCCGTCATCAGCTTGGGCCGCAGGCGGGCGGCGATGGCGTAGCCCACCGCCTGCTCCACGGGGTTGCCCTCGGCCAGCACCTCGAAAAACTGCTGGAAGGTGAAAATCGCGTTCTCTCCAATGATGCCCACCACCATAATCAGGCCGGTGTAGGAGCCCACGTTCAGGGGCGTATTCGTCAGAAACAGCGCCAGCGAGCCGCCGGCCGGCCCCAGTATCGATATGAGCAGAATGAGCCCCGCCGCCTTCAAATCCCGAAACAGAAACAGCGCCACCGCGAACACCAGCAGGCACGCCGTGCCCAGAATGGTGAGCAGCTCCTGAAACGACTGCTGCTGCTCGGCATACGAGCCGCCGTACTGGATGAAGTAGCCGGGCGGCAGCGGCACCTGCGCCTCCAGCTTCTGGCGGATTTCGGCCATGGCCCCGCCCAGGTCGCGGCCGTCGAGGCGGGCCGTCACGGCGGTCATTGCTTGTAGGTTTTCGCGCTCCAGCTCGGCGTCGCCGGCCGTTACGCGCACCGTCGCTAGCTCGTCGAGGCGGCGGCGCTGGCCGTTGGGCAGGAACACCGGCTCGCCGCGCATCTGGGCCAGGGTGGCCTGGGCGGCGTTGGGGTAGCGCATCCGGATGTTCAGCAGCTGTTCGCCTTCGAGCACGTTGCCGGCCGTGGTGCCGGCCAGCTGGGTTTGCAGCTGGGTCTGAAAATCGGTGGCGGTGAGGCCGTATTGGGCCAGGCGGCGCGGGTCGGGGCGCACGTCCACGCTCGGGCCCATGCGCACGATGCCGTCGAACACGTCGGCGGTGCCGGCTACGCCTTCCACCACTTTGGTTACCTGCCCGGCCAGGGCGTAGCGCTTGGTGGCATCGGGCCCGAAAACCTTGATTTCGATGGGCTGCACGGTGCTCATCAGGTCGCCCAGCATGTCGCCAATCACCTGGCCGAAGTCGATGGTGAGGGCCGGCTGGGTGGCCTCGATGCGCGTGCGGATGTCGGAAATGACTTCTTCAGTCGTGCGCTTACGGTCGGTTTTGAGGCGGATGAGGTAGTCGCCCCGGTTAGGCTCGGTGATGAAAAAGCCCATCTGGGTGCCGGTGCGGCGCGAGTAGCTGGCCACTTCCGGCACCTTCACAATGAGCTTTTCGGCCTGGCGCAGCATGCGGTCGGTTTCCTCGATGCTGGTGCCGGGCGGCGAGTTGTAGTCGAGCACGATGGCCCCTTCATCCATATCCGGCAAAAAGCCGGTGGCAAGGCGCGGAATGATGAGCACCATGCTGCCAATGAGCACCAGGATGCCGACGATGGAGTAGGCCGGGTGGCGGATGACGGCGCGAACCCAGGGGATTTCGTGGTGGGCGTTCACCTCACCCCCCCGGCCCCCCTCTCCTGCGGAGAGGGGGGAGCCTGACGATTTTGTTTTTGCGTCGTCTGGCTCCCCCTCTCCACGGGATTCTGCGACTAAAGCAGATGCGGGGCCGGGGGGTGAGGTGACCGGGGAGGGCGACTTCCCGCGGCGGCTCAGCAGCAGATACATCACCGGCAGCCCCAGCCACGCCACCAGAAACGAGCACACCAGCGCCACCACCATCGTGGTCGCCAGTACCTTAAAATAGGCCCCCGCCACGCCGCCCAGCAGCGCAAACGGCAGGAAAATCACAATCGTACTCAGCGAAGACCCAATCAACGCGGGCAGCAGATGGCCCACCGAGCGGCGCACCACCTCGCCGGGCGTGGCCTCGGGGTGTTCCTCGCCCACGCGGTGCAGCTGCTCCACCATCACCACGGCGTCGTCAATCATCAGCCCGATGGCGGCGGCGATGGCGCCCAGCGTCATGATATTAAAGGAGTAGCCCAGGCCGAAATACAGCACCGCGATGGTGAGCGCCAGCGCCACCGGAATGGTCCCGAGTATCGTCATGGTGGCGCGGAAGGAGCGCAGGAACAGCGCCGTGACCACGAGGGCCAGCGCAAGGCCAATCCAGAGCGCATCCTGCACCGAGCGCACGACTTCGGCCACGAAATCGGCTTGGTCATAATACGGAGCCAGGCGCACACCGCGCGGCAGGCCCGATTGCAGCGCGGCCACCTTGGCCTTCACCCCGTCGGAAACCAGCACCACGTTGGCATCGGGCTGGCGGAGAATGGAAATGAGCACGGCATCGGAGCCGTTGGCGTTGATGCGGGTGTACTCGGGCTGCTCGCCCAGGCTGATGGTGGCCACGTCGGCCAGGCGCACGATGCGGCGGCCGTCGTTGCGCAGCACCAGGTTTTCGAGGTCCTCCTTCTGCGTGATGGTCGCGTCCGTCACCGTCAGGTAGAGGCGGCGGTAGTCGCTGAGGTAGCCGTTGCTCTGCACGAAATTGGTGGCGGTGAGGGCCTTGGTCACGTCATCGGGCCCGAGGGCGAGGGCGGCCAGCTGGTCGGGCAGCAGCTGCACCTGGTACTCCTTGGTACGCCCACCCTGAATCTGGACCGACGACACGCCATCGACCTGCGACAAAAACGGCTTAATGGTGTACAGGGCCAGCTTGCGCAGCTCCAGCGCCGTGCGGCCCGGCGCTTCCAGCGTGTAGCCCATCACCGGTAGAATGGCGGGGTTCATGCGCTCGACCGTGATTTGCACGGTCGGCGGCAAGTCGCCCCGAATCTGGTTCAGGCGCGACTCAATCAGGGTCTGGCTCTTGGCCACGTCCACGTTCCAGTCCAGGAAAGCCGAGATTTCGCAGCTGCCCCGGCTGGTGGTGCTGCGTAGCAGCTTCAGGCCCGGCACGCGCTTCATGGCATCTTCCATGGGCTTGGTCACGGTCACCATCATGCGGTTCACGGGCTCCAGGCCGTTCTCGGCAATCACCTTCACTTTAGGGAAGGTCACCTCCGGAAACAGGGCTACGTTGATGCGCCGGTAGGCTACCGTGCCCAGGGCCAGGGCCAGCGCCAGTAGCACCGCGATGGGCGCTTTGTAGGCTTGAAAAATGGAAGGACGGTTGGGCATTGGGGTTGGTGTTCTTTGTTTTTTAGAACGTCATGCAGAGCGCAGCGAAGCATCTTGCCCGCCACCGCTAAACCAATCGATTGAATTACTTGCTGCGGGCAAGATGCTTC
>JANNDE010000151.1:0-13773 GCA_031387395.1 Hymenobacter sp. | reverse complement strand
AAACGCCCTTCCGGCCCCGTGGCCGGAAGGGCGTTTCTGCGTTTTGGGCAAGAGCCAGCCCGAAACAGCACGGGCCTTGTACTTGCCCGGCCGCCGGCCGGGCCTAGCGGGTACGCACGGCTATTTCGACGCGCCGGTTTTCCTGGCGGCCAGCCGCGGTGGCATTGGAAGCCACGGGCTGGGTTTCGCCCATGGGCTCGACACTCACGCGCGCGGCGTCGATTTTGCTGGTGTTGACGAGGTAATTCTTCACGGCCTCGGCTCGCTTTTCACTTAGCGCCCGGTTGTAGCCTTTATCGCCGCGCGAGTCGGCAAAGCCCATCACACGCACTTGCTGGGTGGCATAGCGCTGGCCGATGGAAGCCGTAATCTGCTGCAGCGAGGCGGCGGCCCCGGGCTTCACGTTGGCCTGGTCGGTATCAAAAAGCACCTTCTCGTCGACGCTGTACACGCTGTACGTGCTGTCGCCCCGCACGGTAATGCCGGGCGTGGTCACTTCGGCAAACTTCAGGTCGGCCAGTCTGGCTTTGGTCATGTCCCAGGCAGTTGCGGCCGAAGCGGCGGCATTGCCGGCCATCTGGCTGGCCGTCTGGCCGTCGCGGGCCATTACGGCCGTGTCCTGGCCAGCCTCGGCGAGCTGGTCTTTGGTTTCGGAGTGCTTGGTTTCGCAGCTGGCCAGCAGCAAAGTGACGGCCAGGCCGGGAATGAGAAACTTCATCATGGGGTAAAGACAAGAAAATGTGAAAGAAATTATTTGCCTCTGGGTACGAAATTGCCGCCAATGAGTTAATTTTAGCACCACGCAGCAGCAACCGGAACAATTTTGCCACCTTGCCGAATGCCTTTTTTGACGCGATAAACGCCATTTATGCTCACTTAAAGCCTAAAAAAGTTTATTCCTCCCGGCTGCCTTTCCTTACTCCTTCGCGCTCATCACTACCATATGTGAAGCAGAATTTGTAAATTTGCCATACTACATCCATTATAATTATTCTTGGCGATGATGAAACGCATACCTTTTCTCGCTTTATGGGTTCTGCTGCTGCTCCCAGCGCTGAGCTGGGCGCAGGAAAACCGCATTACCGGCCGCGTCGTGGATGCCAAAACCAAAGACCCGGTGCCGTTTGCCTCCATCTCCCTGCGGGAAGAAGGGACGGGAGCCCTCACCAACGAATACGGCTACTTTCAGCTGGCCGGCCTGGAAAAAACCAGTCAGGACTCGCTTATCGTGATGACGCTGGGCTACGACCGCAGCGCCCTCTTCATCAAGCGCGGCAGCACCGAAGACCTGATTGTGGAGCTCAACAAGCGCTTCATCGAACTGGCTGACGTGAAAGTCAACGGTACCAAAGTCAAAAACCTGGAACTCGGCTCCAACTCGAACAACCCGGGCGAGGGCATGATTCAGGGCCTGCCGGGCAGCCAGTACGCTTTCTTCGTAAAAAACGAGAAGCAGAAAAAGCTGGGTAACGTGCGCACGGTGTCGTTCTACATCGGTGAGAACGGCTTCCCGCGCGAGCCCTTCCGCGTCCGCATCTACAAGGCCGACGGTAACTACAACGCTCCTAATACCGACCTACTGACCGAAAACGTGGTGGTTTCGGCCTCGCGCGGGGGCGAATGGTACACCATCGACCTGAGCACCTACAACATCAAAGCGCCCGAAGAGGGCTTTTTTGTGGCGATGGAGTGGATTGTGGGTGGCGACAAGTTCTACACGACGAACTTCATGGACAACTACACGCCCTACGGCCAGATAATGCGTCCCACGTTCGAATTCAAGGAAAGCCGTACCTGGAGCTATACCATCGGCAAGGGCTGGAACCTGCTCACGCTGGCCAACAGCGCCGGCCGCCGCTACAACGCCATGATTAAGGCTGAAGTAGACATGTATAAGTAACAGCGCGGCCCTGCCGTGCGCGAAGCCCCGCTGGTAATGCCAGCGGGGCTTTTTTGTGGGGTTTGCGGAAGAGACTACCTGATGGGCCATCTGTTGCTGGCGCGCGTCGGCGACGCGTATTGGCGGGGTTCGAGCCGGCGGCCCGGGGTTGCGGACGGTGTCAATCGTGCGTGCTGGCTCCAAATCAAAGGCTTGGAGCCAGTAGGCGCGCGTTTGCGACGCGCGCCAGCAGCGCACAGCAAAAAGGCCCTGCCGTGCAGCAGGGCCTTCATAATTTTGCCATTAGAATCAGGAAGCTGACCCTACTTTTTAGACTGCGCGATAATCCATTCGCGGATGATTTCCTCGGACTCGGGCGAGAAGTTGGGCTGCTGCTGGCCGTTGACGATGGGCCACTTGGTTTGCTCGGGCTGAAAGAGATGGTTCACCCCGGGCATCTTGTGCACGACCACCGTTTTTTTGCTGGCTTTCAGGCTCTTTTCCAATATATTCAGGTTGGCATCGGCATTCACCGTCAGGTCGGAAGTGCCGTTGAGCAGCAGCACGGGGCAGGCCACAGCGGACAGCTTATCGATGGGGTTGAAGGCCAGAAAGTAGCGGTAGTGCGGCGACGTCATTTCGGTGGCGCTGGCCTGGGCGGTGACGTTGTCGATGGCGGCGTTGTTCTGCTTCAGCATATTGGCCACGATGGCTTGCGCCTGGGCATTGTCGGTGGTCTGGCGGATGATTTCGAGCATGGCCAACTGGCGCTTGGTGGCGGCTTCAATCTGCACATTTTCGGTGCCGAGGGTGCGGAGCGTGGTAGCCTGCTGCTGCACTACAATATCGCGGCCGGGCAGGCCATAGGCGGCCAGTGTGACCACAAAGGCCGGCGGCAGGGGCTGCGCGGCAGCCAGCAGGGCCACGTTGCCGCCCTCGCCGTGGCCAACCAGGCCGAGGTGCGAGAGGTCGATTTCGGGGCGGGTACGCAGGTAGTTCAGGCCCGATTGGGCATCGCTCACCAGGTCGGCGGTGGTGGCAGCGGGCGTACCGCCCGACTTCCCCACGCCGCGGTCGTCGAAACGCAGCACGGCCACGCCACGGCGGGTGAGGTAGTCGGCCAGCTGGCCCAGAGGGGCGAAGTCGCCCACGGTACCGTCGCGGTCGTGTGGGCCGCTGTCGCTGAGCAGCACCACGGCCGGGAAGGGCCCCTGGCCGGCCGGAATGGTGAGCATGCCGCTGAGGCGGGCATTGACGGTGAGGTTGCTGAAGGTGGCTTCTTCCTCGCGGTAGGGCGGGGTGAGGCGCACGTTTTTGGCATTGAAGGCCGGCTGGGCGCTGAAGGTCAGGGTCATGGGCGTTTTATAGCCGGGGGCCTGCCAGACGCCCACCATTTCCTTGTTGCCGGGCATGATGCGGCCGATGAAGCGGCTGGCGGCTTCCTCGGCAAACAGGCGAATAGAGTCGCCTTTCACCTCGGCCTTCACGTTCATGCGGCTCACTTTCTGGAGCGGCACATCGAGCGTGCAGAAATAGCCGTCGGTCAGCTTCATGAGGCGGAAGATAACTTCGAGCTGGCCGCCGGGCACCTTCAGGGCCCCTTTCCAGAGGCCGTCGAGCGCGGGCGGGTCGACCTGCTGGCTTACCATAGTAGCCGACGCAACCGCAGCGCGTCCGGGCAGCGCAAACGCCAGCAGCAAGCCGCAGGCCGTTAGCAAACGAAACATGGGTAAACTATTGATTTTCATATAGAAAAAGAGATACAATGACCCTCTAACACCCCTCCGACAAACGAGGACGGGCTAAGCCAACTGTAAAGTAGCAAAATAAATACCTTGCCAACATTAGGCATACCGACAATTCAGCAAAAAAAAGCCCCCGTTCCAACGATGAAACGGGGGCAGCACCAGACGAAACCGGGTAGCTACAAGCCGAAGCTATACGAGGCTTTCAGGTAGAAGAAAGTCCCGTTGGCACCCATCTGCACCATTTGGTAGGGCAGGATGTCGCGGTCGTAGGGCAGGCTGATGTTGTAGCCGTACTTGGCCGAGAGATAGGTGTTGGCCGATTCGTAGTCGCGGTTGTAGGGAGCGGGCACGCCCAGCGGGGCGTGGCCCTGGTCGGCGGCCGTCGCGACATCATCGGGGCGCACGTTGAACACGTTGCGGGCCCCGGCAGCCAGCAGCAGGGCCTTAGTGGCGTGGTACGTTACGAGCAGGTCGGTTACCGTTTTGGGCTTGAAAACGAAGAAGTAAGCGCCTTCCTTAAGCCCGTTGAAATTGAAATCGTAGAACGACACCTGGCCAAAATGCGTGAGGCTGACCTGGCCACCGAGCTTGTTGCCGTCGTAGCCGAGCGTGCCGATAAGCTTGCTTTTTGGCATGCCCGTGGTGAGCAGCGACAGCTCGCGCTGGCCCACAAAGTCGTTGCCGGCCAGGGTATCGTTTTGAATACCGCGAAACTGCTCAGGCACATTAAGGGTGCCGCGCAGGCTGGTTTCGTTGAAGTTGGCCGCGATGGCGGCGTGCAGGTCGCCGCGACCCATATGGCGGGCGTAGCGGGCCACCAGGTCGAGCCCCTGGGTGCGGGTATTGACCGCGTTGGCGAAGAACTGCACGCTGGTGGTGCTGGCTTGTTGCAGCGCGGCGGCGAGCTCGGCGGAAATATCCTTCCCGAATACATTGGTCAGGCCAATGCGATTGTCGATATCAATCTGGTAAATATCGGCCGAGAGCGAGAGGGCTTCGGTTGGCGTCAGCACTAGGCCGGCGCTGATGTTCTGCGAGGTTTCGGCGGTGAGCGACCGCAGGCCGGCGGCTTTGGCCACGGCACTTTGCGTATTGAAGATACCCGAGTAGGTGGTACCAGTGGTAGTAGGCAGCAGCGTGAGCTGGCTGAACACCTGCTGCGCCTGCGACGGCGCCCGGAAGCCCGTATTAAAGCCGGCCCGCAGCGCCAGCCAATCGGTAGCCCGCAGGCGGGTGTTGGCTTTGTAGATGAGCTTGGACCCGAAGTCGGAATAGTTTTCGAAGCGCGCGGCCCCGCCCACGGTCCAACGTTTTACCACGTCGGCTTCCACGTCGAGGAAAGCGGCCACGTTGGTGCGGCTGCCCGCGCCGTTGGCCGCCGAAGTAGGGTCGAAGCCGATGAAGCCCTGCGAGCCGCCCGAAGCCCCCGCCACGCCGCGCCCATACTGCTTCCAGGAGGCTTCTTCGCCGGCGATGATGCGGTAGCGGTCCTGCCGGAACTCGCCGCCGAATGCCACGTTGGTACCCGCCAGCACGTTGCCGAACAGGCGCGATACCGTGGCGTTCGTCACGTACTGCGTCAGCTGCAGGCCGCCAGCGTCGAAGCTGTTGCGGGTGCTGTCGTTCAGCGAGGGGTTCAGGCTGTTGGCCACGTCGTAGCGTAGGCGGTTGACGGCGGCGCTCTGGCTCAGGTCGAGCGACCACGGGCCGAGCCGGATATCAAGCCCGAGCACGGCCGCCCCGTCGTTGACGCGGGTATTGATGCCGGGCTGGTAGCCCAGGCGGAAACCGTCGCGCAGGCTCAGGTCGGAGGGGTTGGTGCTGGGCAGCACCCACGGCGCCACGGCCTGGCCCCGGCGGTAGTTGTAGGTGCCAAACGAGTACAGCTTCACTTTGGCGGTCAGCTGCAGGCCGGCGTTGTACACGCCCCGGTAGTTAAGCATCCGGGCGTCGCCGTTGCGCTGGCGGTAGTCGGCCGCAGTTTTGCCGTTGGCCAGCAGGAAGGAGTCTTCGCGGGCTCTCTTGTCGGAAAAAATGGGCCACGAATCCAGGTCGCGGGTGTATTGGGGCGAAGTCGTGTAGTTGCGGTAGTCCACGTCGCCAGTCAGGTTCAGGAAGCCCTGCTGGCCCAGCTTCAGTCCTTTGTTGACGCTGATGCCGGTGGTGTAGCCGTACCCAGAGCTATGCACGCCGTTGTTGACCAAGATATTACCACCGTGGTTATCGCTTTTCAGGGAGAGGTTCATTACGCCGGCGATGGCATCGGAGCCGTACTGGGCAGCGGCCCCGTCGCGCAGAATCTCGACGCGGTCGAGGGCGTTGGCCGAGATGGTGTTCAGGTCGGTGGGCGAGCTGCCCAGGCCGCGGCTGCCAAGCAGGTTAATCAGGGCCGAGGAATGGCGGCGGTGGCCGTTCACGAGCACCAGCACCTGGTCGACGCCCAGGCCGCGCAGGTTGAAGGCATCGACGTGGTCGGCCCCATCGGCCGAAGTTTCGCGGTTGGAGTTGAACGATGGCACCGCGTAGTTGAGTAGCTGGGTGTTGTCGGTATAGGCTCCGGTGAGGGCCAGCTGGCTCATCTCAATAACATCGACGGGGGCCAGGGCGTCGGCCCCGCTGCGGTCGCGGCGGCGCGTGCCCACGGCCACCACGTCGCGTACCAGCGTCAGCGTTAGCTTAGTGCGCTGGCCGGGCTTCAGATAAACGTCGTTCACGACCTGAGAACGGAATCCGGGCTGCACAATTTGCAGCGCGTAGGGGCCACCCGTGAGCAGCGTGTTCAGCTCAAACTCGCCCTGGAAGTCGGTCAGGCCCGTGCGCCGAATGCCGGTGGGCAGGTGGAGCGCCACCACCGAGGCCCCAATGAGCGCGCCCCCCTGCTCGGACTGCACGCTGCCGCTGATAGCACTCATGTTGGCAGGCACGGGTGGGGCCTGCGCCCGGGCAGCCAGCGCCGCCATTACCATCGACAATAGAAAGAAAAGAGAACGCGTTGGTTTCATAAGAAATAGTGGAGTGAAATACCCGCAATGCATTGCGGGGCGCAATTTCACACTTATCATTCGTTCTTCACAATTATTTTCGCCGGTTGTTCAATTTGACAGACCCGATTTCCTGCTGTTGTCGGCCATTTTTCTTCACCACCCTACCCATTGTTCCAATGATTGAGTAGTGGCCAGCGGGCCGCTTTGGCTCTCCGCTCTGGCCCTTATTCGCTCACGAAAACGCGTTTCACCCGCTCGCTCACGTTGGTGAGCAGCTCGTAGGCGATGGTGCCGATGCGGGCGGCCTGGGCGGGCAGCGGCAGGCCCTCCCCAAACAAGAGCGCCACGTCGCCGGCGCGGGCCAGCGGAATGTCCGTCACGTCGGCCATGCACATATCCATGCACACCGAGCCCACCAACGCCGCCGGCTGCCCATGAATGAGCACCGTACCCGCCCCGTTGCCGAAGCGCCGGTCGTAGCCGTCGGCGTAGCCGATGGCCAGCGTGGCGATGCGGCGCTCGCCGCCGGTGGCCGTGCCGCGCCGGCCGTAGCCCACGGTGTGGCCCGCGGGCAGGGTCTTAATCTGGGAGATGGTGGTGCGCAGCTGGCTCACGGGCCGCAGGGCGGCAGGGTCGGCCGTGTTGCTGGCATCGACGCCATACAGGCCGATGCCGAGGCGCACCATGTCGAACTGCGCCTCGGGGAAACGCAGGATGCCGGCCGAATTCAGCGCGTGCTTGAGCACGGGGTAGCCCAGGGCCGCCTCGATGGCGGCAGCCATGCGGCGGAAGGCGGCCAGCTGGGCCCGGGTAAAGTTGTCGTGGGCGGGCTCGTCGGCGGTGGCCAGGTGGGTCATCAGGCTGGCCACGGGCAGGTGGGCGGCGTAGGCGCGCAGGCGGGCCAGCAGCGCGGGCAGGTCGGCTTCGTCGAAGCCCAGACGGCGCATGCCGGTATCGAGCTTGAGATGAATTCGGGGCACGGGCAGCGGAGAATGGGGGACGGGCACGGCCGCTGGCGCGGCCGCGAAGGTGGCCAGGTATTCATCAAGCAGCTCGAAGGAATAGATTTCGGGCTCGAGGCGGTAGCGGCGCAGGGTTTCGAGCGCGTCGGGGGCGGCGTTCATCACCATGATGGGCAGGCTGATGCCGGCCTCGCGCAGGGCCACGCCCTCGTCGGCGTAGGCCACGGCCAGGTAGTCGGCCCGCTGAAATTCGAGCAGGCTGGCCACCTCGTAGGAGCCCGCGCCGTAGGCGAAGGCCTTCACCATCACCATGAGCCGGATGCCCGGCCGCAGCTGGCGGCGGTAGTGCTGCAGATTGTGGCTAAGCGCGTCGAGGTTGACTTCGAGCACCGTGCCGTGCTGCTGGGCCTGCAGCGCGGCCACGATGCGCTCGAAACCGAAGCGCCGCGCGCCCTTAATCAGAATGGTTTCGTGGGCAAAATCGGCGGGGTTGAGCTGGGCGAGGAAAGCTTCGGTGCTGGGGAAAGTTTGAATTAAAAACTGAGAATTAAAAATTAAAAGTGAGTCTGAGGAACATCCGCGCTGTTCTGCTTCTGACTCAGCATCAATTTCTAATTCCTCCTTCTTCATACTTAACTGAGAAGAAATCTCCTCCCCGATGCCCACCAGCCGGGTAACGCCGGCGGCGGGCAGCAGGGCCGCCACCCGGGCGTAGAGTTCGGCCCGGCTAAGGCCCGATTCGAGCACGTCGCTGAGGATGAGGGTGCGGCGGCCGGGGCGGCTTTGGCGGGCCACGGCGTTGAGGGCCAGGGCCAGGCCGGCGAGGTCGTTATTATAGGTATCGTCGAGCAGGTAGGAACCGTGGCGGCCGGGCTTCATTTCGAGGCGCATGGCCACCGGGTGCAGGCGGTCGAGGCGCCCCTGGATTTCTTCGGTTGGCGTGGCCCGCCATACGAGCACTGCCAGACAGTGCAGGGCGTTTTCTATCGATGGCTCATCGGTGAAAGGCAGCGTGAAAGAGTAGACGTGCGGCTTACCCTGCGGCCAGGCGTGCACCTTGAGAAAGGTGCGGCGGTCGGAGCGGGACACGACCTGCATGTAGAGGTCGGCTTCGCGGGAGCGGCGAGCGCTTCGCGACCAGGTGAAGTGCTTTTCGCGGGGCAAATGCCGTTTGGCCGCCGCATGCACCTGCTCGTGGTCGAGGCAGTAAAAGAGCGTATCGACGCCTAAGAATAGCTTCATCTTCTCTTCTGCTTTCTCCATCGAGCTGGCAAAACCGGCGTCGTGGGCAGTGCCGAGCATTGTAAAAAGCCCCAGCGTGGGCCGGATAATGGCCGCCAGCCTTTCCATCTCCCCCACTTCCGAAATACCGGCCTCGAAAATACCCAGCGTGTGGCGCGCCGGGTTCAGCTCCCACACGCTGAGGGGCACGCCCACCTGCGAGTTGTAGGAGCGCGGCGAGCGGCAGATGTCCTCGTCGGGGCTCAGCAGCTGAGCCAGCCATTCTTTCACGATGGTTTTGCCATTAGAGCCGGTAATGGCCAGCACCGGGCCGGCAAATTGGGCCCGGTGGGCGGCGGCCAACGCCTGCAACGCGGCCAGCGGGCTGGCCACGGCCAGCAGGCCGGCCCCGGGGTAGGCGGCCAGGCCGCCGGGCAGGGCGGTATTTTCTTCCACCACAAACTGGCGCACGCCCTGGGCGTACAGCTCGGGCAGGTAGCGGTGGCCGTCGTGGCTGGGACCGCGCAGGGCAAAGAATACCGCGCCGGCGGGCAGGCCCACCCGGCGGCTGTCGAGCAGCAGGTGGCGGGCTTCGGCCGCGGCATCGGCAGGGGCTTGCAGCAGGCGGCCGCCCAGCAGGGCCGGCAGCGCGAGGAACTCAGGAAACGGCATGATGGGGCAAAGGTCTGGCAAAAAAGCGGGGCTGGCAGCGTGGGGCGTGGTGGCCGGGGTAACTTTGGATTTGTGCCGGAAGTAAGAAAATTCGGTCATCCGAAGCTTGCCAAGGACCTTATCCTAATTGAATGGCCTTGTTTAGAAGCCTTACGACGCTGATGAGGTCCGTCGCAAGCTGAGGATGACCGACGATTTTAATAACTGCTCAAGAAATCGAATTGTCCGGCAGTTCCGTTATTGCCGGACTTGCCCGTTCCCGCCGCCGCTGCATGAAATTATTTCGCCTTCTTTTTGGCCTGAGCCTGGCCGTGCTGCTCACCACCTGCGCCCGCAAGCCCCGGCCCACCAAGCTGGAGATTTTCGATGTGGTCATCAACCACGTCACGCTGATTGACGTGCGCACGGGCCGCCTCACGCCCAACCAGGTGGTGGCCATCGCGAAGGGCAAAATTGTGCAGGTGCAGGAGGCCGACAAGGACAGCTATGCCGCCAAGCAGTACGTGAACGGCAACGGCCGCTACCTCATTCCGGGGCTGTGGGACATGCACGTGCACTTCCGGGGCGGCGACAGCCTGGCCGCCGCCAACAAAAAAAGTCTGACCCTGTACCTGGCCCACGGCATCACGACGGTGCGCGACGCGGGCGGCGACCTCACGCCACGCATTTTCGAGTGGCGGCGCGAGATGGAGGCCGGCCTGCTGCCCGGGCCGCGCATCTTCACCTCGGGCCCGAAAATCGACGGCCCCGGCGCTACCTGGCCCGGCTCGCTGGAGGTGGAAACCACGGCCCAGATTCGGCACGCGCTCGACTCGCTGCAGAAGCTGAAAGTGGACTACGTGAAGATTTACGACAGCAAGATTTCGGGCCGCGCCTACCTCGAAACCATCCGGCTGGCCCAGCGGCGCGGCCTGAAAACCACCGGCCACATGCCCTACACGGTCACGCTGGCCGAGGCCATCGGCCGGGGGCTCGATGCCACCGAGCACCTCTACTACGTGCTCAAGGCCTGCTCGGGCAAGGAAGACAGCCTCACGGCGCTGGTGCGGGCCAGCCAGGGCACGGCCAAGCCGCTGGGCTTGTTTGCCACGCTGCCGGCCGTGAATGCCACCTACAGCCCGGCGGCGGCGGCGCGCATTTTCGCCCTCATGGCCAAGCGGCACACGGCGGCCGTGCCCACCCTGTTCATCGGCCAGACGCTGGCCGGCCTGCCCAGCAGCGACCACGCCCGCGACTCGCTGCTGGCCTACATCGACCCGAAAATTCAGGCCACCTACCAACGGCGGCTGCTCAGCGCCCGGCAGCAGTCGCCGACCGCCCAAGCGCTCAGCCGCCAGCTCGAAAACCGGTTTGCGAGCATGATTGCGCCCATGCAGGCCGCCGGCGTGCGCATCATGGCGGGCTCCGACAGCGGCCCGTTCAACTCCTTCGTGTACCCCGGCGCCTCGCTGCAGGAAGAGCTGATTCTGCTGGTGCAGGCGGGCCTCACGCCGCTACAGGCGCTGCAAACGGCCACCATCAACGGGGCCGAGTTCATGGGCGTGGCCGACCACACCGCCGCCATCGCCCCGGGCAAGGATGCCGACCTACTGCTGCTCACCGGCAACCCGCTCGAAAACATTGCCAACGTGAAAAGCATCGATACCGTGATTTCGCGCGGCAAAGCCTACCCGCTAGCCTCGCTGCAAAACCTGCTGCGAGCGGTGCGGAACCGGTAGCCGCTCCAGGCGGCGGTTGCGCATGACCCGCAGCGATGCTCGTAACAGCATATTATGCCGGCCAGGCACTTGCCCGACCGGTTTTTTTGCGCCCCGCAGCGCCTGAACTGCGATAGAAAGCGCGTAATTTTTACATGATTTTTGCCGTCTGCAATCATTAAAAAACCGGCTTAACGCCCTGCCAGGGCGAATTTTAGAAAAATTACTCACCATCTAATTTAAAGATTATAATATCATCAAAATGTTTATTATCAATTATCGAATTTAATGTCTAACATTGAGCACCCAAACATCAAACGATTCCCATCCCTTAAACCCTGGTAACCATGATAACTCCAACGCTACTCGTCAATCTCGTTGACATCAAGGTCGACGACCCCATTGCCTTCACCTTTTTCACCGGGTACATGGCCATGCTGGCGGCCTCGGTCTTCTTCTTCGCCGAGCGTGGCGTGGTCGAAGGCAAGTGGAAGCTCTCGATGCTGGTATCGGCCCTGATTACGGGCATCGCGGCAGTGCACTACTACTACATGCGCGACTACTACCTGGCCACCCACTCAACCCCTACCGCCCTACGCTACATCGACTGGACCCTGACCGTGCCGCTGATGTGCGTCGAGTTTTACCTGCTCACCAAAGCCGCCGGGGCTAAAATCGGGCTGCTCTGGAAACTAATTTTCGCCTCGGTGTTCATGCTCGTGACGGGCTACATCGGCGAGGCGTTCTCGAACGGCAGCGGCAGCAAGTCCATCATGTGGGGCTTCCTCTCGACGCTGGGCTACATCTACATCGTTTACACGGCTTGGTTCGGCGAGGTGGCGAAGCTGGCCCAGGCCAGTGGCGACGCGGCCGTTATCAAAGGCATCCGCTCGCTGGGGTGGTTCGTGCTCGTGGGCTGGGCTATCTACCCCATCGGCTACATGTGCATGCCGGGCAACTTCCTGAACACCCTCTTCGGTATGCAGCCTTCGAGCGTCGACTTGTTCTACAACATCGCCGATGCCATCAATAAAATCGGCTTCGGCCTGGTAGTGTACGGCATCGCCGTATCGGGCAAGAGCGCCGCAGCCGTGAACGAAACCATGCCCACGGCTCCGTCGCGGACTACCGTTCCTGCCTAGTTTATTGGCAGGGCTGGCCTGTTGCACAGCGCATCGGGCCGGCCCTACGCCATCGGTCACCTCATTCCCGCCCTCCGCTAGCGCTACGCGGGGGGCGGGAATGAGTGTTTTGGGCCCGACTACCTTTTTTTAAGTAGTCAGTCATAAGTAATCAGTAGTCAGACTTTGTTTAATGCACTCATAAACAAATTTTTATTATCTGACTCCTGACTACTTCATTCTGATTACCTACTCAACACCGGCTATGCGTCTGGGAATGCTCCCTCCTACAACCATGCTCCCGCTGATTTCTCTTCCCGCCGCCGCCGCCGTGCCTTCGGCCTCGTCCCGGCGCTTCTCCTACGCGGCAGTGCTGGGGGCCGTGGCCATGGGGGCCCTGGCCCCGGGCGCTGCTGCCTGGCTGCTGGCCCCGGTGCTGCTGGCCGGAATGGTGGTGCTGGGGGTGGCCCACGGGGCCTGCGACCAGTTTGTGGTGCCGGCCACGCACCCGGGGCTGGCGCGGGGCCGGGCCCGCTACTGGGCCGGGTTTTTGGTGGGCTACCTGGGGCTGGCGGCCGCCGTGGGCCTGCTGTGGTGGTGGCAGCCCACGGTGGCCGTAGCGTTGTTTTTCGGGCTCACGGCCTGGCACTGGGGCTCGGGCGATGCCCCGGCCCAGGCCCGCTACCGCAGTCAGTGGCTGGCCCACAGCCTGCTGCGCGGGGCCCTGCTGTTTGCGGTGCCGCTGTGGCACTGGCCCACCGAAACCATGGCCATCGTACGCGCCCTGCTTGTATTGACGGGGGCTGCCAACCTGCCCGCGACGCCTGCCCCGCTGGTTGGGCTGATGCTGCTGCTGGCGGTGCTGGGTGGCCTAGCCCTGCTCTGGCTGAGCTACTACCGGCAGCAGCAGGCCGAGCTGGCCCGCACCGATGCCCTGGAAACCGGGCTGCTGGTGGCGCTGCTGCTGGTGCTGCCACCCGTGCTGGCGGCGGGCGTATACTTCGTATTCTGGCACAGCCTGCAGCACGTGCTGCGCATGAACCAGCTGATGGACCGCACCGCGGCCGCTGGCCGGCGCAGCCTGGGGGCCGAGCTGGGCTTCTTTCTACGGCGCTCGGCCCCGCTGCTGCTCATCAGCCTGGGTGGGCTGGCGGTGGTGTTTGGGCTGGCCTGGGCGTGGGCGGCCAGCGGCACCGTACTGGTGAGCCTGGCGCTGCTGGCCGCTTCCGTCGTGACGCTGCCCCACGCCCTGCTCGTGACGCTGGGCATGGACGCCGCGCAGTGGCGGCGCAGCTCCTAGCCGCCGGGCCGGGGGCCGCTACGCCTGCATCGGCAGCGGTTTTACCTCCTGAAAGCTGCCGTTAGAATGTTGCCCGCTGTCGCGAGCATATCGGCATTATCGTCGTTGCGAAGCGGATTATGCAAGGCGTTAAACGGTTTCCAGATTAATGTAAGTGCGATGTAGAGGCGCATCTTTGCGTCTCGTCGT
>JANNDE010000119.1:0-5033 GCA_031387395.1 Hymenobacter sp. | reverse complement strand
TGCGGGCCGGAATCCGGGGAGGTCGACAGGGTCACTGATCAGGCCAGTGAACGGGGCCAGTGACCCGGGCCAGTGACCCGGGCCAGGAAACCGGGTTCGAAGACCGTTTGGCCGGCCGGGGCCTCCACGCCCAGCAGCAGGTAGTCGTTGTCGTTGCCGAAGCGGCGGGTATAGCCCTGGTAGTAGTCGAGGTCGGGGTCGCCGGCGGGGTAGAAGTCGTTGAAATTGTAGTTGAAGCGCAGTTGCGCCACGTAGTAGGCGCTGAGAGCGGAAAGCAGGCCCAGCACCAGCAGGGCCAGGTGGGCAGTACGACGAAGGGACATTGAAAGAAAGCTAGTCGCTAACAGCCACTGGCTGCCAACTCAAAAAGAAACGTTCCTCCCTAACAAGCCACCGCCCACAACGTTCGGACGCCGCCACCGGACGGTATTACTTTTCGGGCAAAGGCTTGTAATTATCAGCGCAGCGCTCTTTTAAGCGCTATTTGCGCCGCCGCCGGGCGCATCTTTGTGAGTTGTTTTCCCTAAAATATATTGCTGAATCTGGATATGAAGCGCGTTTTATTGTTGGTTGCTACCCTGTTTTGCTTCGCTAGCGCCGCACCGGCCCAAACGCCCACGCCCGCCCAAAGCCTGAAGAAAGCGGTGCTGAAAAGCGACCTGCCCACGGCCGAAGCCCTGCTCAAAGCCGGTGCCGACCCCAATGCCGCCATCGAAATCGTGCCGGGCTCGGCCACCACCTACCTCATCACGGCCGCCACCAACAACAGCCTCGAAGTGGTGCAGCTGCTGCTGCAAGCCAAAGCCCAGGTAAACCAGGTCGATGCCTTCAAAACCACGGCCCTGATGACCGCCGTGAGCAAAGGCAACCCCGCTTTGGTAACGCTGCTGCTGGCCAGCGGAGCCGATGCCCGCGCCAAAGACGACGACGGTAAGGATGCCCTGGCCCTGGCCAAAGAGAGCGGCAACGCCGCCATCATCGCCCTGCTCGAAGCCAGGCTGAAATAAGGCCGTTGGCCGCGTCAATAAATTCGGCCACGGTGTATCTTAGGGTTACGAATGCCGCTGGCGGCTCGTTTTTTCCTTCACCCAACCCTTGTTCCTCATGAAAAAGACCCTGCTCGCCCTCGTCCTGTTTGCCTTCGCTGGCAGCACCGCCTTCGCCCACGACGGCCACGACAAACCCGGCCAGAAAGGCAAAAAAGAAACCTGCGCCATGAAAGGCGGCATGGCCGGCGGTAGCTCGTGCTGCATGAAAGGCGGCAAAACGGCTGCCGTTAAGCCCGCCCCCAAGCCGGTGGTTGCTGTCAAGCTGTAATCTCCCAACCCTGGCCCTGGCCATTGAGAATCCAAAAGCCGCTTCGGAAACGAGGCGGCTTCTTGGCTTAACTCAAAATAGCTTCGGGGGTCAATTCGGCTGGCTCGATATCAAAATCATTGCAGAATAATTCGTGCATTTGACCGGCAATCTCCTGGTTATTCACTTGCTCTGGATTGCGTCGGGACTGACGATAAAAGCGAAAACTCATCGTGGCAACCAGCTCGGCTATTGTGGCATATTTGATGGTGGAACCCCAACGACTGCCCGCGTTCATGCCAATAATTGCTGCCAGGAAACACGCCAGGCATGCCCAATATCCAATTGACGAGCCCGATAGTATTTGAAAAATCAGCGCAATTAGTAACCCAAAGATGGATGAAATGAGCAGGCATATGCAGCCGTTTTCCAAGTAGGAATGCATGCCTAGAATATTCAGCTTCATGCCGAGTGCCGCTTCAGTGGCTTTGGCTGCTTGGCGTCGTTTTGCCCATTGTGAGGGGAGCAAGCTGCCTATTGAGGAGGTTGGCCTGATGATGGAGGCGGCAGTATGGGCTTGCAGGGCGGCCCGGAGCTTATGAAACGCCTGTTGCGAGGTGCAGTCGGAAGCATTGGACTGCGGAAGTTTGGAATTAACCACGTCACACAGCTCGCCATACGTCCTGACCGTTTCCAAATCAGATTGCTCGAACCGGATGCCAAACGACTTCTCGATAGCAGGTACCATATCGAGGTAAAAATCTTCGTCGTCGATACTCAGGTGTGGTGCCCTCATGTGCGGCGGAAATAATGAATCGTTGCGAGGTGCTAATGTAGCTGCTGATTGAGGAGTGGCGTATTGAAGGGATAGGAAGGAAGCTTTGTTGATATGAGCTCATCTGAAAATAGCCACTCTTCAATGGCCGTTCCCAACCGGCCGCGTCCGAACCTTCCCCGCCGCCGATTGTAGCACTAGCGCCCATCATCGCGCCTGCTATGCCTGCCACGCCTCCCGAGTGCCTCCTGCTTTTTCCCCACCAGCTCTACGATGAGCACCCGGCTTTGCAGCCCGGCCGTGCGGTAGTGCTCCTAGAAGAACCCTTGTTTTTCACGCAGTTTCGGTTTCATCAGCAGAAGCTGGTGCTGCACCGGGCCAGCATGCAGGCCTACCGGCGGCGACTGGAGGCGCGTGGGTTTGCCTGCGAGTACGTGGAAGCGCGGCAGCCCACCGCCGATGTGCGCCAGTGGATTGCCCAGGCGCATGCCGCCGGCTTACGTGAGCTGCACGTCATCGACCCGGTGGACGACTGGCTGAACCGGCGCATCACAAAGGCGGCCGCCCGGGCCGGAATCAGCCTCACGGTGCATTCCAACCCTAATTTTCTGAATGAGCGGAAGGACGGCGACGCTTTTTTCGCGGGGCGTAAGAAGTATTTTCAGACTGATTTCTACGTGGCCCAGCGCAAGCAGCGCCGCCTGCTGCTCGAGCCCGACGGGCAGCCCACCGGCGGCAAATGGACGTTTGACACCGACAACCGCGAGAAGTTTCCCAAAACCGAAACCGTGCCCGCGCTGTCCTGGCCCGCGCCCACGGCCGAGGTGCGGGAGGCCATTGCCTATGTCGAAACGCACTTCGCGGACCACTACGGCCGGGCCGCCGATTTCCGCTATCCCACGACCCATGAGGCCGCCCAGGCGTGGCTGGACGATTTTCTGGCGCGGCGGCTGGCCAAGTTTGGCGTGTACGAAGATGCGCAGGTGGCCCGCGAGCCGGTGCTCTACCACGCCCTGCTCACGCCCATGCTGAACATTGGCCTGCTCAGTCCGCAGCAGATTGTGGATGCCACGCTGGCGCACGCCGCCCGGCATGAGGTGCCCCTGAACTCGCTGGAGGGTTTTTTGCGGCAGATAGTGGGCTGGCGCGAGTTCATCCGCCTCGTGTATGAGCGGGAAGGGCGGCGGCAGCGTACCCGCAATTTCTGGGGCTTCGAGCGCCGCATCCCGAAGGCGTTCTGGACCGGCACCACGGGCATCGGGCCGGTCGATATCGTGATAAAGAAAGTGCTGGCCGGCGCTTACAACCACCACATCGAGCGGCTGATGGTGATGGGCAATTTCATGGTGCTCTGCGAGTTCGACCCCGACGAAGTGCATCGCTGGTTTATGGAAATGTACATCGACGCCTACGATTGGGTGATGGTGCCCAACGTGTACGGCATGACCCAGTTTGCCGACGGCGGCCTGATGACCACCAAGCCCTACATCAGCGGCAGCAACTACCTGCTGAAGATGGGCGACTGGCCCAAGGGCGACTGGCAGGCCACCTGGGACGGCCTGTTCTGGCGGTTTATGCACGTGAACCGCGATTTTTTCACCAGTAACCCCCGCCTGGGCATGCTGGTGAAGATGTTCGACAAGATGCCCGAAGCTAAGCGGGACGCCCACCTGGCCCACGCCGAGGCCTTTCTGGCGCAATTGGACGCCTGGAACGCCGAATCGTAGCGCATCGTCCGGCTGCGGGGAGCCGTCCGGCATTCGCCTGCCGCCGGCTCCCGTCCGCGTTTTATCTTTGCCCTCCCATGATTCAATACCAAGCACTTCTTCGCCAGATTCTCGAAACCGGTACTCTTAAGTCAGACCGTACCGGCACTTGCACAATGTCTATTTTCGGACATCAAATGCGGTTCAATCTGGCCGAAGGCTTCCCGCTGGTCACCACCAAAAAGGTGCATCTGAAGAGCATCATCCACGAGCTGCTGTGGTTTTTGCAGGGCGATACCAACATTGCCTACTTGAAAGAGCACGGCGTGAATATTTGGAATGAATGGGCCGATGCCAATGGCGACCTCGGCCCCGTGTATGGCCACCAGTGGCGCTCCTGGCCCGACGGCCACGGCGGCCACATCGACCAGATTTCGCAGATTGTTCAGCAGCTCCGCACCAATCCCGACTCGCGCCGCATGGTGGTGTCGGCCTGGAACGTGGCCGACCTGCCGGCCATGAAATTGCCCGCCTGCCACGCCCTGTTCCAGTTTTACGTGGCCGATGGCAAACTCTCCTGCCAGCTCTACCAGCGCTCAGCCGATGTGTTCCTCGGCGTGCCCTTCAACATTGCCAGCTACGCCCTGCTTACCCTAATGGTGGCCCAGGTAACGGGCCTGCAGCCCGGCGAATTCATCTGGACCGGCGGCGACACCCACCTCTACAGCAACCACCTGGAGCAGGCTCGCTTGCAATTGGAGCGCGAGCCCCGCCCGCTGCCCCAAATGCGCATCAACCCGGCCGTAACGGATATTTTCGGGTTTCAGTACGCGGATTTCGAGCTGGTGAATTACGACCCGTACCCGGCTATTAAGGCACCGGTAGCGGTATAGCCAGGTGGCGTGATGGGAGACTTTCTGGCCGAGCTGCTGGGCGAATTCATCATTGGCCCCATTCTAAACCTATTGTTCGGCACGGTATGGTGGCTGATACGCACGGGCACGCTGCTGCTGCTGTACCCGCTATTGCTGCTCAGCGGCTGGGTGCGGCTGTGGCTGCGGGGCCTTCGCAGCTTTGGGGAGCTTTGGCAGCAGCACGGCCGCGCAGGTCTGTATCGGTTCGGTTGGGGCGAAGCGGTGCTGGACGTGGAGTCCGCCATTTCGGCCGGCCTGATTGTGCTGGCGGGCAGTGGAGTTGCGTTGGTGCTGTATTCGCTAGGGAAGCTGTGGCTCCTGTAAGCTGCGTAGGAGCGGGAG
>JANNDE010000093.1:0-5032 GCA_031387395.1 Hymenobacter sp. | reverse complement strand
AATTAAAAATTAAAAATGATTTTCGCAGGAGCGGCGGTGACAATCAGGTGTCAGGTAAGTCGAACCAGCCATTTTTAATTTTTAATTCTCCATTTTTAATTCCTCTCTTCGCCGTCCTGCTGCCCATCGGCTTGTCGTATTTAATCGGCTCGACGTACCAGGAAAAAGGCCCCACGGCCGAAGTAGTAGTCGTGCAGCCCAACTTCGACCCCTACGTGGAAAAGTTTGAAGGCGGCCCCCAATTCATTCCTTACGACGAGCAGCTCACGCGGATGCTGGCCCTTTCGGAGCAACACCTCACGCCCGCCACACGCCTCGTCATCTGGCCCGAAACGGCGCTGGAGGAGCCCTACTGGGAAAGCACGCTGGAAAGCAACCCCAAAATCCGCCGCATCCGCGAGTGGCTGGGGCGGCACCCGGGCGTGGCCCTGCTCACGGGCATCACCACGCTGGGCTCGTACCCAAACAAGGAGGCGGCCAGCGAAACGGCCCGCTACCGCGACGATTTGGGCTACTACGACTTCTTCAACTCCGGCGCGTACTTCGCCGATGCCAGCGCCCGCGTGGTGCTCTACCACAAGTCGCGGCTGGTGCCGGGCGTGGAGAAAGTACCGCCGCTGCTGGTGTCGCTGGTGTCTCACATCGACCTGGGCGGTACGGTGGGCAGCGTGGGCACCCAGCCCGAACGCACCGTGTACCCGGCCCCGCCCAACGCCCCGGCCCTGCGCGTGGCCCCGGTTATCTGCTACGAATCTATCTACGGCGACTTCGTGAATCAGTATGCGGGCAACGGGGCCACGCTGCTGGGCCTGTTCACCAACGACGCCTGGTGGCACGACTCGCCCGGCTACCGCCAGCTGCTGAGCTACGGCCAGCTGCGCTGCATCGAAACCCGCCGCGACCTGGCCCGCTCGGCCAACACGGGCTTCACCGGCTTCATCAACCAGAAGGGCGAAATCACGCAGCGCGAGCCGGCCTGGGTGCCCACCGCCAGCCGCGCCCTCGTGCACCTGAACGACGAAGTGACCTTCTACGCCCGCCACGGCGAGCTGATTGGCCGCGGCGCGCAGCTGCTGGCGGTGCTGGGCCTGCTGGCGGCCGTGGTGCTGGGCTGGAATCGGAAACGCGCCGCCGGGGTGTAGAGACGCATTCTTGCGTTTCGTCGTTGAACGGCTGGAATCGGACGAATTTTCAATAAGGTCCGCCAAACGCAATCCAACGAACCTAGCGCTGAGACGCAAAGATGCGTCTCTACACCGTTCATTACCATGACTCCCAACTTCCTTCAACTCTCCCACGACCTGGCCGCCCTGTGCCGCCGCACGGCGCAGTTCATCCGTCAGGAAGCCGTCACCTTCGACCGTGGCCGCGTGGAGCACAAGGGCCTGCACGACCTCGTGAGCTACGTGGACCAGGAAACCGAGCGCCGCCTCGTGGCCGGCCTGCGCGCGCTGCTGCCCGCTGCCGGCTTCATCACCGAAGAAGGCACGGCCGGCCCCGATGCCCACACCGAGGAGTTCGTCTGGATAATCGACCCGCTCGACGGCACCACCAATTTCGTGCACGGCCTGCCGGTGTACTGCATCAGCGTGGCGCTGGTGCGGCACCGCGAGCTGGTAGTGGGCGTGGTGCACGAGGTGGGCCGCGACGAGAGTTTCCGGGCCGTGCGCGGCGGCGGCGCGTTTTGCAACGACCAGCCCATCCACGTCAGCGACGTGGCCACGCTCAACAGCTCGCTCATCGCCACCGGCTTTCCGTACACCGATTTCAGCAAGCTTGATGAATTCCTGAAAATTTTAGGGGCCTTTTTCACGCGCAGCCACGGCGTGCGCCGCCTGGGCTCGGCCGCGGCCGACCTGGCCTACGTAGCCGCCGGCCGCTGCGAGGGCTTCTTCGAATTCAACCTGAACGCCTACGACGTGGCGGCCGGCATTCTGCTGGTGCGCGAGGCGGGCGGCCACGTCACCCAGTTTCTGGTGGATGGCGACCCGCTGTTTGGGCGCGAGGTAGTAGCCAGCAACCGCCTCATTCACGCCGAGATGCAGGCAGTGATTGGTGAGTTCTGGCGCTAGCGCAGGCCCGACCAGCCGCTGCGCAAACTATTCTTACCGCTTCGCAGTTATTCAGCTATGCTCCTGCTGGCCATCGCTTCCGTCGAAATGCAGTACCTGCTGATTGGCGCGCTCTTCGTAGCGGCAGCATTTTACGTGGGCCGCATTTTCTACCGCGCGTTTTTCAGCAAAACGGCGGCTGGCTGCGCCAAAGGCTGCGGCGGGGCCTGTGGGCAAATTGACGTTGAGGCGCTGCAGCGCACCATCGAGCGCCGGGCCGCCGCTAAATAATGCCCCCGGGCTATTTATCTGGCCCGATGATAACCCACCGCCGCCCCCGTTCCGTATAGCCGGAGCGGGGGCGGTGGGTTTTGCAGCCCGTGGCCCCGCACTTTTCTACTTTCCCCCAAAACACCCACCGCCATGCAGGACAAAGAAGAAGAAAGCTCGCTCGTGAGCGTCGAAAACCGACTCAAGAAGGAAGGCTACACCCAGGATTTCAACGTGGTGGACGGCCGGCTGCAAACCATCGGCAGCGACTCGGACAAAAGCTACGCCGCCGATGAAGTTACCATCGTGGATTTCTACCGCTTCGAAGGCGAAAGCAACCCCGACGATATGTCCATCCTCTACGTCATTGACGCCACCGACGGCGTGAAAGGCACTATTTCGACCGCCTTCGGCACCTACGCCGACGGCGACACCGACGATTTCCTGAAGCAGGTGGAAGACCTGGGCAAGAATCTAACGAAAAAAGTGAAGTAGCCTTTGGGGCTACAGGTTCGGCCGGGCTCCCGTCCGCAGCGGCTTGCTGTGGATGGGAGCCCGTTTTTTTCGCGCTTACTTTGCGGTAATACTTCCTCCCAGATTATTTTCCGGCTGCTTATGATTTGCCTTTCGCCCCCGGCCTTTTCGGGCAGCAACGACATTAAAGACCTGCTGACGGCCATGCTGCGCCGCCGCGCCGCCGAGTGGGTAGGCAAAGACATGCTGGACGTGCCCGCCGGCAATGGCGAAACTGCCCAGCTACTCAAGGAACTGGGGGCCAACGTTACGGCCTCCGACCTCTACCCTGAGTTCTTCCGCTACCCCGGCATTCCGTGCATCAAAGCCAACCTGAACGATAAGCTGCCTTTCGCCGATGCCAGCTTCGACGTGGTGATTTGCCAGGAAGGCATCGAGCACATGCCCAACCAGCTGCACCTGTTTCAGGAGCTGAACCGGGTGCTGCGGCCAGGCGGCCGGGCCATCATCACCACGCCCAACTATTCCAACCTGCGCACCCGCCTCAGCTACCTGCTGCTCGAAAGCGAGGCCTATAAGCTAATGCCACCCAACGAAGTGGATTCCATTTGGGCGGCCGACCGCGCCCACAACATTCACGATGTGTACCTGGGCCACATTTTCTTCGCCAACCTCACGCGGCAGCGGGCGTTGGCGGCCCTGTCGGGCCTGCGCATTGTGGAGGTGCATCCCAGCCGCGTGAATTACACTTCGCTGTTCCTGCTGCCTTTTTACTACCCCTGGATGCGGCTACTCGGCGGCGTGGCCCGGCGGCGCGGCCTGCGGCGCGGCACGCCCTCGGCCCGCCGGCCCGAAGTGTACGCCGAGCTCGCCCGCCTCAACGGCAGCCTGAACGTACTCACCGGCGGCCACCTCATCGTGGAGTACGAGAAGCGCGCCGAAACTTCGGAAGCCGTGGCCGCGCTCACCGGCAAGCTCAACCTGGCCACCGACCGCACCTAAGCGCCTCCCTACTGTGCCGTTTTTTGGGTCTTATTACGCTTCCGGCCGCCTCTCACAGCACCTGCTGTGGCTGGCGGCTGTGGCCGGCGTGGTGGGCCTGCTGAGCGCCCGCTCGCTGGTGGCGCTGGCCCCGGTGGTGGGCACGGTGGCCGCGCTAGCCAACCCGAATTTGCGGCGCGACCTGCCCCATTACTACCGCAACCGGGCTGCTATGTGGGCAGTAACGTTGGTGGTTTTTTTACTATTTAGTGGCCTATACACCAGCAATATGACCGTGTGGCGGCACGAAATATTCCGCAGCCTGCCGTGGCTGGCGGTGCCGCTGGCTTTCACTCTGGCGGTACCCCTCACCCGTGGGCAGCGCCTGGCGGTGGGCAGCCTTTTTGTGCTGGGCACAGCGGCCGTTGGGCTGGCCACGCTGGGCCGCTACCTGCTGCACCCGGCCGCCGCCAACGCTGCCATTCAAATTGGGCAGAACGAGCAGGCCATCACCCGCATCTTCCACGTGCCTTTTGGGGTGATGCTGGCGCTGGCTTTTTTCTGGGGCCTGCTGCTGCGCCGTGCGCAGTTCGCCGGCCCCGTACTGCGCGTGGCGCTGCTGGCGGCGGCGGCGGCGGCGGCGCTCACGCTGCACGTGCTGGCTTACCGCACGGGCCTGCTAGTGCTCTACGCAGGCCTGCTGGCCTATGTGGGCTGGCTGCTGAGCCGCCGCCATGCGCTGCTGGCTCTGGGGCTGCTGCTGCTACTGGGCCTGGCCCCGTGGCTGGCCTATCAGTCGCTCGAATCGGTACGGCAGCGGGCCAGGAGTACGGTCTGGGACGTGCAGAAATATACTCTGGGCCAGGATATGAACAACTATTCGCTGGCCCAGCGCCTGGCCGCCATGGAAACGGCCGGGGCCATCATCGGCCAGCACTGGCTGCTGGGGGTGGCCCCGGCCGATACCCATGCCGCCATGCAGGCGCAATACGCATGGCACGACTTCGGCCTGCGCCCCGCCAACCGCGTCGACGTGCACAACCAGTACCTGGAGGCCCTGCTCGGCGGCGGCGTAGTGGGCCTGGGCCTGTGGCTGGCGGTGCTATTCGGGCCGCTGTTCCGGCCGGCCACCCGGCGCAGCCCGGCCGTGCTGTTCTTCATCGTGGTACAAGCCACCGTCATGCTCACGGCCGATATGCTGAGCCTGCAAATCGGCCTCAACCTGTTCATTTTCGGCTATGGCTTCCTGGTCGTAG
>JANNDE010000057.1:0-1141 GCA_031387395.1 Hymenobacter sp. | reverse complement strand
CGTACGGCGTAGTCAGCGCGATTACAGTTTGCCCTTTAAATTGGCCGTGGTGGGCGAAGTCGGCCGCGGCGAGCTGAGTAAAAAACAAGCCCAGCGGCGCTACGGCATCCAGGGTCGGAGCACGGTGCTGAGCTGGTGCCGGCGCTATGACAGCCATTTCGTAACTTTTCAGGCCGCCGGACTTACTTCCCCCGGTGCCGCCCCCGCCGTGGACCCAACCCCGGAACAACGCATCAAGCAGTTGGAGACGCAGTTGCGCGAGCAGAAAAAGCAGTACGAGAAGCAGTTAAAAGACCGCACAGACCTGAATCTATTGCTGCGTACCATGTTGCAAGTGGTGGAGGAGGACCACGGCATCCCCCTGCCAAAAAAGTCTTTTCGCCGGCCGTTTCCCGGTTGGTGCGTGAAAAAGAACTAGGCGTGCAGCGCAGCTGCCAGCTTTACGGCGTAAGCCGGCAAGGCCTCTACCAACGCCGCCAGCGCCAGGTGGCCGCGGCCGAGCGGGCCGAGGCCGTGTTGGTGCAGGTGCGGGCTGTGCGCAGCAAACTGCCCCGCCTGGGCACCCGCAAACTGGGGCACAAACTGGCCCCGCTGCTGCGGGCCCAGGGCGTGGCCTGCGGGCGCGATGCCTTGTTCACCCTGCTGCGCCGGCGGGGCCTGCTGATTGCCCCCAAGCGCAGCTACACGAAAACGACGGACTCCCACCACCGCTTCCACTGCCACCCCAACCTGGTCAAGGACGGCCCCAAACCTGTCGCCCCCAACCAGTTGTGGGTCAGCGACATCACCTACCTGCCCACCCGGCAGGGCACGGTCTACCTGAGCCTGGTTACCGACGCATTCTCCCGGCGTATCGTCGGCCACCACGTCCATGCCAGCCTGCATACCACCGGCTGCCTGGCGGCTCTGGACCGGGCCGTGCGTGGGGCCGGTCGGGCAGCCATCGGCACCATCCACCACTCCGACCGCGGCAGCCAGTACGCCTCCGATGCCTACCAGGCGGCGCTGCACAAGGCCAAGCTGCGCTGCTCGATGACCGACGGCCACGATTGCTACCAGAACGCGCTGGCCGAGCGGGTCAACGGCATTTTAAAGGACGAGTTCCTTTTCATGCTGCCCGACGAGCTGGCCCAGGCCCGCT
>JANNDE010000052.1:0-1403 GCA_031387395.1 Hymenobacter sp. | reverse complement strand
TGCGGGCCTTCCAGGGCCACACGGCCCTCCCCTTCTCCGCCCCGCTCACGCCGGAAAAGGTGCTGGTGAGCTTGTACCCGGAGTTTATGAGGGCAGGGGAAGTGGTGGCAGTGGCGCGGGCTTAGCGCAGAATAAGTCGCAGGATTTAAAGCTGCGATAATGCATCTTTGCTCAAAACAGAACTTTGCCATCAAATTATGACCCTGAAAGAAGCTGTCCTGATATCCTTAGAAGAACTAGGGAAACTAGTAACTCACAATGATGTATGTGGGAACATTATCAATAAAGCTTACTACGATTTTGGGTCGGCTAAAACTCCTGCTTCGACAGTTTCTGCATTACTTGGCGACTTTGTTCGCAAAGGAGATTCTAGAGTAAAACGGATAAGTACCGGAAAAGGAAATTTCAGCTACTATTTAAGCAAGTATGAAGAATCTATTTTTCCCGCAACAGGCAACATTAATCAGGTAGTCCCACCAATTACGCAGAAACAAGCGCATTATAGCGAAAGAAGCTTGCACAAATTATTTAGCACATATTTGAAAAGCGTCAATATTTCTTCTAAAACAATTTATCACGAACAATCAGCGAATAGCAAAGACAACAACCAAAAATGGATTCATCCAGACATGGTTGGAGTTGAATTCACTACCCTTCATACGAAAACCAGTCAAAGTTTTATTAAATCCATCAGCGTTGCGGAGTCATTTAAGATAACCTCTTACGAACTGAAGCGAGAGATAAACACTGACTATGATTTGAAACAAGCATATTTTCAAGCAGTCTCAAATTCAAGTTGGGCTAACTTTGGTTATCTAGTTGCTTTCGAAATAAGCGACAATTTGAGCGACGAAATAAGCAGACTCAACCAATCATTCGGAATTGGCGTGATAGAACTAAAAGTCAATCCTTACGAGAGCAAAATTCTTTATCCTTCAAAATTCAAAAGCCTTGATTTCAAAACGATAGACAAGCTATGTCACATAAATGACAATTTCAATAAATTCATTGATAAAATCGACAAAATACTAAAAGCGCAGGACGGCTATGTAAAATCAAGCGAAAGGGAGCTTGAAGAATTTTGTGACATTTCTTTCAAATCAGAGGCCGAGATATTAGCTTACTGCAAGGAAAAAAATATTCCCACTAGTGATAATTAGGCATAAACGCAGAAGAGGCTGAAGCGCCCGTAGCCTCAGCCTCTTTCAGTTTCTGCCGCAGTTCAGGGCATTACCGTTGCATGGCGCGGTTATCGGGGGCGGTGGGCTCCCACTCGCCGATGACGATGCCGGTGCGCTTGATTTCCTGCACGAAGGGGTTCCAGTCGGTGAACTGTTCGGGCGAGAAGGTGTGCGGCTCTATATCAATAAACTGCTTTTGAATAATGGCGTTGCTGATGAGGC
>JANNDE010000783.1:0-3104 GCA_031387395.1 Hymenobacter sp. | reverse complement strand
TCCTGCGGAGAGGGGGAGCCTGACGACTTTTTAAAAGAATCCTTCTCTGCTTTTAAGCATCATCGAGCCTCCGTGGCTCCCCCTCTCCGCAGGAGAGGGGGCCGGGGGGTGAGGTGAACGCCCGCACAATGGCAACCAAATCTCAATCCCTCTTTCAACCCGCGCTGGTGCGCGAAGCCGTCGGCCAGGCCTTCGTCAAGCTCGACCCGCGCGTCATGTTCCGCAACCCGGTGATGTTCACCGTGGAAATCGGCACGGTGGTAATGTTCCTCGTCACTCTTGGCCTGCTCGTGAAGCCCGATGCGGCGCAGGGCAGCTTTGGCTACAACTGCACGGTGTTCGGGGTGCTGTTTCTGACGCTTTTGTTCGCCAATTTCGCCGAGGCCATTGCCGAAGCGCGGGGCAAAGCCCAGGCCGACTCGCTCCGCAAAACCCGCCAGGACACGCCCGCCAACGTGCGCCAACCCGGTGGTTCGATGGTGGCCATAAGCTCGGCCCAGCTCCAGAAAGGGCAGGTTTTCGTGGTTGAAGCCGGGGAGATTGTTCCCACCGACGGCGAGATTATCGAAGGCCTGGCCACGATTGACGAGTCGGCCATTACCGGCGAGTCGGCCCCCGTGATTCGGGAGGCGGGCGGCGATAAGTCGTCGGTCACGGGTGGCACTAAGGTGCTGAGCGACCGCATCGTGGTGCAGGTGACCACCGCCCCCGGCGAGTCGTTTCTTGACAAGATGATTGCGCTGGTGGAAGGCGCGTCGCGGCAGAAAACGCCCAACGAAATTGCCCTCACCATTCTGCTGGCGGGCTTTACGCTGGTATTCGTGATTGTATGCGTTACGCTTCAGCCCTTCGCCGAATACTCGAAAACGCCCATTGCGGTGGCCTCGTTTATCGCACTGTTTGTCTGTTTGATTCCGACCACGATTGGCGGTTTGCTTTCGGCCATCGGCATTGCCGGTATGGACCGCGCCCTGCGGGCCAACGTCATCACCAAGAGCGGCAAAGCCGTGGAAACGGCTGGCGATATCGACGTGCTGCTGCTCGATAAAACCGGCACCATCACCATCGGCAACCGCAAGGCCACGCACTTCTGGCCCGCGCCCGGCGTGGCCATGCAGGCGTTCATCGAACAAGCCACCGTGAGCTCCCTCACCGATGAGACGCCCGAGGGCAAGAGCATCGTGGAGCTGGCCCGCGACAACCAGGTGGACCCCGCCCAGCTGCGCGGCCGCCTCGATGGGGCCGAGTTCATCAAGTTCACGGCCGAAACCCGCTCGTCGGGGGTTACGCTGGCCGGCGGCACCCGCATCCGCAAGGGCGCAGCCGATGCCATCCGCAAGCTGGCCGAGGCCGCCGGCCACGCTTACCACGACGACGTGGCCGACCGCGTGAAGGCGGTAGCCAGCAACGGCGGCACCCCGCTGGTGGTGAGCGAAGACGACCGGGTGCTTGGCGTGGTGGAGTTGCAGGATATCATCAAGCCCGGCATTCAGGAGCGGTTTGCGCGGCTGCGGTCCATGGGCATCAAAACCGTGATGGTGACCGGCGACAACCCGCTCACCGCCAAATTTATCGCCGAAAAAGCCGGGGTCGATGACTTCATCGCCGAGGCCAAGCCGGAGGACAAGATGCAGTACATCCGCGCCGAGCAGCAGCTGGGCAAACTGGTGGCCATGATGGGCGACGGCACCAACGACGCCCCCGCCCTGGCCCAGGCCGACGTGGGCGTGGCCATGAACTCGGGCACGCAAGCTGCCAAGGAAGCCGGCAACATGGTCGACCTCGACAACGACCCGACCAAACTCATCGAAGTGGTCGAAATCGGCAAGCAGCTGCTGATGACGCGGGGGACGCTGACGACGTTCTCGATTGCTAACGACGTGGCCAAGTACTTCGCCATCGTGCCCGCGCTGTTCATGGTGGCCATCCCGGCCCTGGGCGCCCTCAACATCATGGGGCTGAAATCGCCACAGTCGGCCATTCTCTCGGCCGTGATTTTTAACGCCCTCATCATCCCGGCGCTGGTGCCGCTGGCGCTAAAAGGCGTGGCCTACAAGCCAGTGGGCGCGTCGGCGCTGTTGCGCCGGAATCTGCTGATTTATGGCCTGGGCGGGGTGGTTGTGCCCTTCATCGGGATTAAAGTTATTGACCTGATTGTAGGGGTGTTTTTGTAAGAACGATGGCGCGGGCCTATGGCCCGTGCCTACTATTCGCGGGCCTCTGGCCCGCACTCCAGAACGTTGCGTTAGCAAGTCGTTCACGCGCCGCAGGCCAGAGGCCTGCTAATAACCGGCACGGGGCAAAGCCCCGCGCCATCAACCTAAAACCTTATGAAATCCCAACTCATTTCCGCCATTCGCCTTACCCTCGCCCTGATGGTGCTGTGCTGTGTACTCTACCCCGCCCTGGTGTGGGCGGTGGCCCAGGCCGCGCCCGGCCGGGGCGAAGGCGTCCAAATAAGCCGCAACGGCCGCGTGGTGGGCTTCGCCAACGTGGGCCAGAAGTTCGACCAGCCCGAGTATTTCAATTCGCGCCCCTCGGCCGCCGACTACCACGCCGACGCCAGCTCAGGCTCAAATAAAGGCCCTGGCAACCCGGAATACCTGGCCGTAGTAAAAGCCCGGCTGGACACCTTCCTGCTGCAAAACCCCGGCGTGCAGGCCGCCGACGTGCCCGCTGAGCTGCTTACGGCCAGCGGCTCGGGCCTCGACCCGCACCTTTCGCCCGCCGGGGCGCTGGTGCAGGTGGCCCGCGTGGCGGCGGCCCGCCAGCTCGGGGTGGCCCGCGTGCAAACGCTGGTGCAGCAGCAAACCGAAACCAACCCCGTCGGTCCCGACCGCGTGAATGTTCTAAAACTAAACCTGGCCCTCGACATACTGACGGCTAAGTAGCTTCTTTTGCAGAAAAATATTCGATGAAATCCCCTGCTTTCCTACTGCTGGCGGCCCTGCCGCTGGCCGCTGCCGCCCAGACCACGCCCGCTACTCCGCTGCCCCCGCCCCCCGCCACGCCCCCCCCCCCCCCCCCCCCCCCCCACACCACCAACCGCGGTGGGGGTGGCGATTTCCGCGACGCATTTAAACACGCCCACCGCAACAAACCGC
>JANNDE010000742.1:0-10105 GCA_031387395.1 Hymenobacter sp. | reverse complement strand
GCGCAGGTCGGCGTAGTCGCGCCGCAGTTGCCCGTCGAGGTAGCGCAGGGCATTTTCCAGCAGCGGGCGGGCCTGGGCGTCCTGGGTGGCATCGAAGGCGCCGAGCTTGCGCAGCTTGCCGAAGCCGGCCACGATGAGCTGGGTGAGGTACCGGTCGTCGGGCATGTGCTCAAACCACGGGAAGGCGCCGTTGGGCTGCTGCATCCGGGCCAGCTTGGCGAGGGCGCGGGCTGTTTCGGCGCGCAGGCGGGGCTCGTCGAACAGCTCGGCCAGGCGGCGCATGCGCTCCGTCTCGCTTTGCGCGTCGCGCACCCAGGGGGTTTCCTGCAGCAGCAGCGCCTTCAACTCCGGGTTTTGCTCCAACTTGCTTGTGAGAGCGGTCTTGTCGCCGGACTGGGCGGCGCGCTGCCACTCGGTTAGCACGGTTTTCAGGCGCGGGTTGCTTTGCAGAATTCTGGCCGCCAGCAGGTTGGCGTAGAGCCGGCTGAACACCTGCTCGGAGCACTCGTACGGATACTCCATCAGGTAGGGCAGCGCCTGCACGGCGTACCAGGCGGGGTTTTCGGTCATTTCCAGCGTGAGCGAGTAGTTGCGCCGCGTGGGGCTGCTGGTGCTGGTGAGCTTGGTGAGCTCAAACTCCCGCGTGCCCGGCCCCACGATGGGCAGCGGCAGGCTCTCGGTGATGAGCACGCGGTTGGGCAGCACCGGCAGGGTGTTTTCCTCGCCGTCAGAAAAAATGTTGAGAGTTGAAAGTTGAGGGTTGAGTTTTTTTACTGGCTTGCGCTTCTGGCCTGTTAACTGTTCACTGCTAGCCGTTAACTGACTTTGCACTACCACCCGGTACGTCACGGCCACCGGCGCAAAATCGGCCGGAATGCTCAGCTCCCAGCCCAGGGCGGCGCTCTGGTGGGCGGCGGCCGCCACGGGCTGCTGCGCCGGGCCTTTCAGCAGCTGCGTGGTAATATCCTGGCCGGTGGCGGCATCGAGCAGGAAGAGCTGGGCGGTGCCGGCGGTGGCGTGGTCGGTCAGGTTCGAGAACCTGGCGGGGAAGGTGAACGAGTCGCCCGGCCGCAGGAAGCGCGGGGCGTTGGGCGTAATCTGGATTTCCTTTTGCGTCACGAGCTGCCGGGCCAGCTGGCCGGTGTGCAGGGCTTTGTCGTGGGCCAGGGCCAGCAGTTGCCAGCGCGTCACGGCCTCGGGCATCTGGAATTCGAGCACCACGTCGCCGTTCTTATCGGTGCGCAGGGCCGGCTGCCAGAAGGCCGTTTCGCGGAAATCGGAGCGCGTGGGCACGGTGGAGAGGTCGGGGGCGGCGGACGGGGCGCCCGGCTTCCCTGCTACGGTATCGGCGTACTGTCCCCGATTTGGTAGCGCTTCCTTATCTGCGATTTCTTCGTGCTCCAGCATCATACCAGCCGCTGTTGGTGAAGCGGCTTTCGCCATCATAGGTGCAACCATTCGGCTACTTGCTATGCCCCTAACTCGCACGCCTGAAACCCGCCCTTCCAATGAGCTGCGAACGAATCTTTCCCCATTAGTTTCAAATAATAGCCACGTATTGAGCGCGGGATATCTCAACGCTTCTAAAGCGGCTCCATTGTCAGGAGTTATCAAATCGGTTGACCTCACTTCCCCAAACTGCCCCTGCCAGCCAAACCACGCCGGATAATACCCCTGCCCAAACTCCAGCCCCATAAAGCTGTGCGGCCGGAAGACGTCCAGGCTCTGGTCGTAGAGGGTGGCCAGCAACTCGGCCTCGGCGGCCTGGCCATTGGCCTGATGGATGGTGACACGCCAGGTTTCCCGCTGGCCCGGCTGGAGCTTGTCGCGGAACGTGGCAATGGATACGCGCAGCGGCAGCGGCTTTTCCGCTACCTGCACCGTGGCCGTGTGGCGGTAGAGGCGGCCGTCGCGCACCTGCGTGGTGTGGATGTAGAGCGGGCCGAGCGCCGTGGCCGGGCCGCTTTCGATGCTCAGGCGGCGCTGCTCGTTGGCGCTCAGCGTGAGCCACTCCTGGCGCAGCAACTTCCCCTCGCGCTCCACTTCCAGCAGGATGCGCGCGCCGGCTTCGCTGCTGCCCAGCAACAGGCCGGCGGGCTGGCCGGGGGCCACGTCATCGGCCAGAGCCACCAACCAGTCGGGCGTGGCGAAGGGCACGGTGGTCGCCTGCGAGTCGTAGAGCGTGAAATCGAGCCGGGCCCGGGCCGAGTCGGCTCCGGCGGCGCGGGCTTCGAGGCGGTAGCGGCCGGTGGGCACGTCGGCCAGCAGCGTGGCTACGGCCAGCTGGGCGCTGGCTTTGGTATCGAAGGGCAGGGTATTGAGGAGCTCCGGCGCGGCTTCGTTGTCGGCGGTTTCGGGCGCGGGGCCAGGCACGCCGGGCGGGTTGGGCCGGTAGCGGCGGGCCAGCAGGCGCAGGGTGCCGGTAGCGGGCAGCGGCTCGCCAGTGGCGTTGGTACCGAGCAGCGCAATGCCCGGCAGATGCTGCCGGTCGATGGCCTCTGGCCCCACCAGGCGCAGGCTGAGCGGGTTGCTTCCAATGGGGAAGCTACGGGTGCCGGTGCGGGTTTCGCCGGCCGCGTCGGTCACGTCGGCGGTTACCTCAAACAGGTAACCCGGCTCCCAGCCGCCCCGGCCACCCGGCGCTTTCGGAACCAGCGGCGGCGTGAAGGGGAGCGTAAAGCGGCCTTCGGCATCGGTGATGGTGCTGCCGTGGGCAATTTCCTGGCTGCCCTGCCCACGGCCCGGCGCATAAATCCCGCGCCCGCCAAATCCATAGTCAAACAGCGGCCACAGCTCGCGCCGCGTGATGCGGTAGCGCACCGCGGCCCCGTCGGTGGCCTGCCCGGCGTAGGCGCGGGCGCGGCCCGTCAGGGTCAGCGGCTGGCCCAGCTGCGGCCGGCCGGGCACCGAGTCCATCGTGACCAGAAAAGTGGGCCGCTTGTAGTCTTCCACCGCAAAGCTGAGGCTGCCGTGGTCGGTTTGCAGGCGCATTTCGCCGTTCAGCAAGCCCGTGGGCAGCACGATGGAACCAGTGAAACTACCGAAATCGGAAGTGGTGAAGGGCAGCGTCTGCACGGTCTGGCTGTTCACGTCCAGCAGGCGCACGCTCACCGATTGGCCGGTTACGAGGCTGGTTTTAGCCCGCAGCGTTTCCGTCAGAATTCCTTTAAAATACAGCGTCTGCCCCGGCCGGTAAATGGCGCGGTCGCTGAAGAGGAAGGTGCGGCGCTGGGCCGGTTCCGGCTGGTCGCGGCCGGGGAAGTAGTAGGCATTCATTGGCATTAGCAGCGAATCGCGCCCCTGCCAGACGCGCACGCTGGTGAGCTGCTCGCGCCCCGAGCCATCGTTGACTGCGTTCGGGCCGGATATTTCGACCTCGCCCGTGGCACCGGTTTGCAGCACGGCTCCCAGCCGGTGGTCGTCGCGCTGCTTCGCCCGGTTGTACCCGCTGAAGGCCGCCTGGCTATTCACGCCGGCCAGTGGCGCGCCGCTTTGGCGGTTAAGCAGCAGCAGCGACGTCGTGCCAGTGGTGGCGTTGGCGCGGCGCACGGCACTCAGCTGGCTCGCCCCCACAAACCCGTAGCTCGTCACCGCCCCGGGCCCCGGTTCCGTCGGCTTTTCGGCTTTGCTGCTGATGATGACCAGATAGTACCCAAACGGCAGCGCCGCGCCCGCCGCCGCCAGCTTCAGCTCCCTATAGTCCTGCGGATGCGTGGGCACCGGCACGGCCCAGGTGGCGGCCGGCGTGGCGCGCAGGGCGCGGGCGTAGCGCTGGGCCACGGTGCGGTTCTTCTCGTCGTACTGCCCCGAGGTCTCCCACTCTTGCAGCGAGATGCGGTAGGCCCAGGCGTGTAGCTCGCTCACGTTGCGGGCCGTCACATCGAGGCGCCAGGGCTGGTTGGGCACCACAATATCCGCCGCCGAAAACGCCAGCTCCGGCTGCTCAATCTGCGCCCGCAGCTGCCGGGCCCGGGCCGCCCCGCGCGACTTCGGAAACCGGGCTTCGGCCGCACGGGCCAGGCGCACGGCGGCCACGTGGTCGCCGGCTTCATGCCCCACTTCGGCCCGCCGCGCCATAAATTCGGTGCTGATGGACAGGTCGCGGTACGTTTCAGCCAGCCGGGCCAGCGCCGGCTCGTACTGCGCGGCCAGGGCCGTGTTCTGGCTGATACCGTGCAGGTAGTCCACGCGGCTCAGGTCCACGTCGGCCAGCGCGGCGCGGTTTTGCGGCACCAGCTGCTGGCGCGAGGCGGTGAGGCGCTGCAGCAGGTGCAGCGCGTGCAGCTGGCCATTCAGCGAGTCGGCGTCGGGGGCCAGCAGGCGCAGGGCGGCAAACTCGGCCGCCGTCCCAAACAGCTTCGGCTCCGTCGGCTGAAACTGCTGCTCGGGCCGGGTCACGTACAGCTCCTGGTTTTTCAGGCCCTCGATGGCGCGCTGGGCCAGCAGGTCGTAGAGGGTGGGGCGCAGGGCGCGGCCCTCGGCGTCGCCGCCCACGGCCAGGTCGCCGAGCTGGGCCAGGGTGGTTTTCAGCTGGCGCTGGGGCTCCTCCTCCACCGACTGGTAGTAGTGCCGCACAATGGCCGCACCCAGCCGGCCCATATCCCAGGTGGCCAGGCCGGTACCGCCGTCGGCCGCCGCGTCGCCATTGGCGGGGCGGGCATTGGCGGTGGGCGCGGCGCCAGCCGTGCGCTGGTAGAGGCGGTAGCGGTTGTTGTTGAGGTAGCCGGTGTAGGCCTCGGCCAGCAGCGAATGCAGCATGGGCCGGGCCGGGAAAGTAGCCGTGGGCAGCTCGGCTTCGAGCAGCGCGATGGCCTTCTCGTCGGCATCGTCCTGCCTGGCATGCAGCAGCCGGGTTTTATAGAGCAGCGCCCGCACGTAAGCCGGGTCGTCGCCGGCTTTTTTGGCCTGCTGGTAAATAGCTTCCACCAGTGGCGCGGCCGTGGTGGTCTGGTCCTTTCGCAGCAGGGCGTCGATTTTTTTCCAGCGGGCGGCATACTGGCCGGGCGGGACGGGGGCGGCAGAGTCGGCACTAAAAATCATGGTCAGGAGCAGGCAGGCAAACAGGAAAAGGCGCATAAGCGGAGGAAAGGCAACGACGGATTGGAACAATAAAGATGCCCGGTCCGGATTGATTGCACATCGCCGACGGCGGCCCGGCTGCTTTTTCCAGCCCCGCACAGAGCGCGGGTGAAGAATGCTTCTGTAACTGGCCGGTTTTACCGGCCGAAAAATCCGACGAGCCTTTTCCCCTCTCCCTTTCCCTTTCCCTGAAAACCATGTTTTCTGCATCTCTGCTGATAACCGGCCGGGCCGGGGCGGCTACCACCACACAGGCGCTGCTCACCAGCAGAAATAATTGTTCTCGCGGAAAGGCTTTACAGTGGCGGAAAGTGGCCGCTATTCTGCCAATGGCATCACGGCCACCGGTTCCGACAAGCGCACCCTGAAAATCAGTTGCCTGGAGCTGCCGCCAACGGCGGCAGGTAAGTAGCCATTCCTGCTCCTGCCGCCAATAGCCGCATCGCCACCGGGCGGGGCGGCGTTTTATTTTCCCTGCCCCCGCCCCCCAGCCGGCCGCTACGCCGCCCGGGCCGCCGGGCGCGCGCTGATGCCGGCCAGCACGGCCTCGGCCTGAGCCACGTGCCGCTGAATATGCACCACCAGAAACTCCAGCTGGTCGGTGAGCCGCAGCAGAACTAACGGAAACAACGGGTTGGGGATGCGCACGGCGTTGGCATTTACCTGCCGGGCCAGCAGCACCAGCCGCAGCAGCTCATCAATCTGCCGGCTGAAGACTTCCGCCACGGTGCGCGGGAGGCGCGTGCCGGTGGGGGCGTAGCGGCGGGGCGTAGTGCGGAGCTTTTCGCTGGCCGGCACACGCATGGCCTCAATAAACCGACGGCCAATAAAACCCTGTTTGGCCTCGGCTGCCGGCTGCGAGCCGCGGGCCTGCGCCTGCTTGATGCGGGCGGCAATGGTGGGCAGGTAGTGCCCGCCCACAATGTTGAGGTGCTCCAGGCACTGCCCGGCGCTCCAGCGGCCCGAGCCGGGCCGGCGGTTCAGGTCTTCGGCACTCAGGGGCCGAAAGCGCTGCTGGGCCACCACGCGCAGCTGCAGCAGGTCGAAGGTGAGCTGGTCGAAAAAATCGGAGGTGGCACGAACGACGACAGGCATACAAGCGGAGGCTAACGAAGAATAAACTTACGCCGAAGCGGCCAATTTTGCCCACTACCCCAGGCGCACCGCGGGCGCAATTGCCCGGTGCTCGGTATCTTGGCAACATGTTGAAACACCGTTTTTGGTATTGTAGTGCCGCACTGGCCCTGTTGGCAGCCCCGGCCCACGCGCAGGCCGTGCCCAACCCCGGCGAGCGGGTCGAGAGCCTGATTACGTTCGGCGCGCAGTCGGACAAGCAGTGGGGCGATGACGATTTCAGCCAGACCTTTTTCTTTCTGGTACCCCAGAAACAGCGCGCTCCTGTATACATCCGCGTGTTCGACCCCGACTGCGGGGGCAACAACGACGATTTGAAGGGCGCCGCCAACACCGTTACCTCGTTCAGCCTCTATGGCGGACCCGGCACCTTCAGCGGCCCGCAGGCCCGCGACCCGCGCCCCACCAACCCCGTGCCCACCGGCCGCCTGCTCAGCAGCCAGTCGTTTGGCCGCGAGCCGCAGTACGATGGCAAGTGGTATACTTTCGGCCCCCTCAACCCGCTCGAAGGGGAGCCGGTGGAGGAGTTTCAGGGCCGCGTATTCAAGCTGGTGGCCCGGGGCCTGAGCGGCAACGATGGCAACCTGTACCGCTACTTTTTCAGCACCAGTCCCACCGAGAACGTATCGGTAGAGGGCGGCAATGCCTTCACCTACGAGTACTGTTTCCGGCTGCCGGCCACGGCCAGCAAAACCACCGTGCACCTCTACCCTTTCGTCAACGACAAGGTGGTGAGCATCAAGCAGAGCAACTTCGATGTCGACAACGCGGCGACGCTCAGCGTGTTCAGCATCGCTAAAAACGGGCAGCCCGGGGCCATGAGCGGCAACGGCGAGTGGACCAGCAGCGTCTTCCCCGTGGCGGGCAAAGAGCACGGCCTCAGCCTCGATTTCCGCCTCACCTCCACCAATACCGTGCCCAACGACATGGTCCTCTACGTGACCGACCAGTACGAAACGGCCCTGCCCTTCTTCGCCATCCCGCTCGGCGGTCGCCCCCACTACCAGTATGATATCGGGGTAAAAATACACCGGTAATTTTGAAATAGGATAAGTGAAAAGAGCGTCATGCTTCACTGCGTTCAGCATGACGCTCTTTTCACTTATCCTACTCCTCCCGTCCCTCGTTGCGGCGGGGGGCACCGTGGTCGGCCTCATTCTCTTCATCAGAGGCCCGGTTTTGGGCGCGGGCGGCTTCGCCGTAGTTAGCGTCGCGGTCTTCGCGGCGCTGGTCGCCGGCAGCGGGCGAGCCCGCGTTGCTGCCCGGCTGGCTGTCGTCGTAGGCATCGTTGTAGGAGCCCCCGCGCGAGCCCATCCCCTGGGCCGCGTCGCCGTTGTTGGCCTGCGTTTGGGTATAGCCGTTGCGGTCGTCGCCGGTCTGGTAATCGGGGGTTCGCTGCTGTTGCTGGCGGCCACGGTCGCCGTAGCCTTCGCTGTTGGCGGGCACGGTGCCGCGCGCATCGGTAGCCGCGGCGGATGTGGTAGCCCGGCCCTGGCTGTCGGTGGCACTGGGCGTAGGCAGGTAATCCTCGGTCTGGTTGCGGTGCTCGCCCCCGGGCTGGGCCGACGGGCTGCCGGCACCGGCTCCGGACAGGGAAGTATGGCCGTAGTCGGCCGCGAAGCCACTATCGGGCCCCTGGCGCGAGCCGTTGTCGTCCTGCTGGGCGCTGGCGGCATCGGCCCGGTCGGGCTGGTTGCGGTTGTCGCCGGCGGGGCTGCCGAGCTCGCCACGATGGGCATGGGCGGCGGCCACCGGCGCGCCCCCGCCGGGCAGGGTTGCCGGGCCGCGCTCGAAGCCATACTGGGTGCGGGCATCGGGGCAGGCATCCTGGCCGTCGTAGGCGCGGTAGGCATTGTCCTGCGCGCCCGGGGCCCCGGGGCCGCCGTAGTACCGGTCTTCGGCCGAGTTGCGGGGCTCGTAGTCGGCCACCCGGTTTTGGTTGCCGAAGCCACCGTGGGTGGTACCGGCCTGGCTTCCTACGCCAAACTCGCCGCGGTTAGCATCGCTGGCCTGGTTGTCGCGGTGGGGCTGGTCGTGGTAGCTGTCCTGATTGCTGTTGCCGGCGTAGGCGGCGCTGGCGGGGTCTACGGTGGCGGGGTCAGCCTCCTTATTTTCCTGGGTTTCTCCTTCAGCATCGATGGCACCCTGGCCGGGGCTGGTTTCGGAGGCGGCCAGCGACTCGCTCGATACCGGGGCGGTTGCCTGGCCGGCGCTGCCGGGCTGGTTGGGCGCGCCGCCGGGCTGGCCCACGCCCGTGCCGGGCGCGGTATGCTGGGTAGCCGTGTTGCCCGACGGCCCACTGATGGAGTTGCCGGCAATGTCGTTGGGTTCGGTGTTCAGGTTTTCGGGCTCGTGCGGCATGGCGAAGGGTGGGGTGATAGGTGAGAAGTACGGTAGCGGGCCAACTGGCTCCTGGCTATACGCACCGCTGCCCGGCTGGTTGGTACCGGCGCGGCCCCCGGCTACAACTTGCCGCTGATTCACCGCCCGGATTTTACCTTTGCAGCGCCGCAACTGCTTATTCCTGCGCCGGCCATTCCCGGCAGGCGGCACCAGGTAGCTGCAGCGGCGTTCCATTACCATCCCCCCCTCCCCCATTATGCTTACCGGCACCGTTAAGTTTTACAACGATTCCAAAGGCTTCGGCTTCATCGTCGCCGACGACAACCAGGAAGAAATCTTCGTCCACCAAACTGGCCTCGTCCATGAGATTCAGGAAGGCGACCGGGTGGAGTTCGATATAAAAGAAGGCAAAAAAGGCCCCAACGCCGTTAAAGTTACCCGGCTTCAGCAGTGAGCAGTGAGCAGTGAGCAGTGAGCAGTGAGCAGTGAGCAGAAAAGAACCGAAACCGCGGCCAGCACGGCTTTGCCGCAGAGGCTCCCGAAAAACAAAAGCCGGTTTCGCACTTACGCGGAACCGGCTTTCTGCTTCTCTTAAAGCAATCACAAAATTCCTACTTGCTCGATACCAGCTACTTACTACCGGCAGCATGCTTCGCTACGCGTATGCCCACGGCCATCAGGCCGGGGAGCTGGTCCTGGCGCATGTACTGCTCCAGGGTGAGGGTGTAGTTGCCGGGCCGGGCGAAGCGCTGGTTGGGCATGGCCAGGGCCTGCAGGTCGTAGATGTCGCCGGTGCCGCGGCCTTTGGGCTCGCCGGTTTTAGGATTGAGCAGCAGCAGCTGGTGCAGCATGGGCCGACCCACCAGCCCGGCCGGACCGTTCAGCGAGGCCTGCAGGTATAGGTTGTAGTAGCCATAGGCCGGAGCGTAGCGCACGTTGAAGTACACGTCGTACCGAACCGTGGTATCGGCAATGGCGAACATGAACGCCGGCTTCTGCTGCACGTCCCAGGAGGACGTCGGGAAGTCGGTGTTCTTTTCGAATACGCGGTTGGGGTCGCAGGCCGTGAGCAGGCCCACGAACCCTAGCCCAACAGCCAGCCGCAAGGCAAAGCGCTGATTCATGCGATAATACTGAGTAAGCAATAAACAGATAACCCCGGCCCTAGGCACCTGCCGAAGGGGCCGGACTGGCGGGTGTGCCGCCCTCGCCGGCCGGGCCCCGGCCACCGCGACGGTTGCGGCCCCCGCGGCCTTCACGTGGGGCACTGCCTTCGGGGCGGCGTTCGCCCGCTTCGCGGCGCGGCCGGGCCTCGCCCCCTTCACCAGCCGGTCGCGCGGCCCCGGCGGCATCGCTGCGGCGCGGGGCCTCGTTGCGGCGGTTGCGGCCACCCTCGGGGCGGGGTTCGGCACCGCCTTCCGGGGTGGGGGCAGCGCCGTCGCGCGGGCCTTCGCTCCGGCCGCGGCCACTCCGGCGGTTCAATGGGCGGGCCGCGGCACCGCGGCGGCCCCGCTGCTCGGGGGCCTCGGCGCTCCCGGCAGCACCGGGC
>JANNDE010000725.1:0-7556 GCA_031387395.1 Hymenobacter sp. | reverse complement strand
CCCGGCGGCCCCCCCCCCCCCCCCGACAGGGGGGGGGGATACCGCGGCTCGGCGGCGGGGTTTTGGTGGCGCCGGCCCCTCGTGGCCCCCACCCCAGGGGCCGCGGCTTATTTTGTGCCACGCTGGCGTTACCTTGCCCGGGCAAAGAGCTGCGGGTGCGGCTCCGTTTTTTAAATCGGGTTTGCGATGAAAATTCTCTCCGCTGTTCGCTACGCTGCTACGCTTACCGTGGGCGCACTACTGGCCACCGCCTGCAACCAGCCCCGCGCCACGTCCGGAACCGCTGCTGCGCCGGCCGCCGCCGCCAGCCTGGCCGGCTATTTCGAAAACCCCGAAACCGGCGTGCAAACCGGCAACGTGCGCGTTATCCCCATCAGCACACCCAAGGGCACGTTCAAGGTCTGGACGAAGCAATACGGCAACAACCCCAAAATCAAGGTGCTGCTGCTGAATGGCGGGCCGGGCGCCACGCACGAGTATTTCGAGTGCTTCGAGAATTTCCTGCCCCGTGAGGGCATCGAATTCATCTACTACGACCAGCTGGGCTGCGGCAATTCGGATAATCCGAAGGACACGGCCATGTGGAGCCTGCCGCGCTACGTGGAGGAAGTGGAGCAGGTGCGCCGGGCCCTGAAGCTGGATAGCACCAACTTTTTCCTGCTGGGCCACAGCTGGGGCGGTATCCTGGCCGCCGAGTACGCTTTCAAATACCAGAAAAATCTCAAAGGCCTCATTATCTCGAACATGATGATGAGCTGCCCCGACTACGGCAAGTACGCCAACGAGGTGCTGGCCAGACAGCTGAAACCCGAGGTCCTGGCCGAAATCCGGCAGATTGAGGCCAGGAAGGACTTTAGCAACCCGCGCTACATGGCCCTGCTCGAACCCAACTTCTACGCCGAGCACCTGTGCCGCATCGTACCCAACCCCGAGCCCGTGGCCCGCGCCATGGGCAAAATCAACCAGTCGCTCTACGTGACGATGCAGGGCCCCAGCGAGTTCGGCATCTCGGGCAAGCTCACCACCTGGAATCGCGTGCCCGACTTGCCCAAGCTGCGCGTACCCGTGCTCAGCATCGGCGGCAAGTACGACACCATGGACCCCGCCCACATGCGTATGATTGCCACCAGGGTGCAGCGCGGCAACTCCCTCATCTGCCCGCAGGGCAGCCACATGAGCATGTACGACGACCAGCAAACCTACTTCAAAGGCCTGCTCACCTTCCTGCAAGCAGCCGATGCCGGCACCGTGCGGCCCGGAGCCGAGCTGTAGGGCGGGCTCTGCAGGCCGCGAGCCAACCGTTCTGCCCACGGACTACCGAGTCCGCGCTGCTTCAAAATGAAATCGTGATTTCCATGGGCAGGTCGGCGCGGCGGCCGTTGGCAATGCCGGGCCGCCAGGCGGGGCCCTCGCATACCAGGCGCAGGGCTTCCTCGTCGTAGTCGGCACGCATGCTGCGCACCACCTGCAAATTGCTCAGCCTGCCATCGGCCCTTACCAAAAAGCGCAGCCGCACTGAGCCGTTCAGGTGGCGCTCACCAGCTGCGGGCTCGAATTTAGCCGCTTCCTGGTGCAGATAGCTGCGCAGGGCCGGCGTGCCGGCGACCGGGGCCGGGGCAATAGTCGGCACCGTTGGCATGGGGCTGTCGGCCACGCGTACCAGCGCGGCACTCTCGGCCACTTTGGCCTTATCGCGGAAGCCACCAACGGATGCCAGCTGTGGTGCTGAGCCCGAATCGGTAGCGGCTACGCGCGAAGCTTTTTTTGCCATCGTGGGGGCCGCTGCCACTGCTTTGGCTTCGGATTCTTTGGCCATCACCACGGCGGCCGGCTCCAGAGCTATGGGGGAGGCTGCGGCGGGGCTTGGCGGCGGGCTGGCGGCAGCGGTAGCGGAATATTCCGGGCTACCCGGGTTATTGGCGGCCGGCGCGTCGGCATTCCGGTCCGCCACAATAATGTCCGCGGCGGGGGAAGGGCGGCGCAAAGCGAACACCGCACCTCGCCGGTTCGTGGGCCGAACCGCAGCGTAGCCGGCTGCCCCCCGAGCGGCGGGCGTGGCGGCGGGCGTGGCGGCGGGCGCTACCAGAATGGGCTCCGTAGTAGGCTGGATAGTAGAATTTTGTGCTGAATTGGCGCGGGCTACGAGGCCCGGCTGGGCGGGCGGTATCGCTTCGGCCGGGGCAGCAGCTGCTCGCGGGGCGCTGGTGGCTAATGCGGGTGCCGGTTGCTGCTGCCAGCCCCAGATGCCGGCCCCAACGGCCCCCAGCAGGGCCACGGCGGCGGCCAGGCGCGGCCACAGCGGCCGGCTGGCGGGCAGCAGCAGGGGCTCGGCGAGGTCGTTGGCCACGCGGGTTCGCAGGCGGGCGCGCAGGCCGGCCAGGGCCTCGTCAGTAGTGGCGGCGTCGCTCATCGAAAAGCCTTCGAGCAGCTCGGCGCAGCGTTCGCAGTCGAGGGCGTGGGCTTCGATGTGGTGCTCGTCGGCCGGGGGCAGGGTGCCGGCCGCGTAGGCGCGCAGCTCCGCCGTGGCCGGGTGGGGGCCGGGGGCGGGGAGCGAGGCAAAGGGCAAATCAGCGGGCAGCATGCAGGGGCGGGATGTCGGCAGCGGGTTGTGGGGCGCGGGCAGCGGGTTTGGGTGTTTCGGGTGGTTCGAGCTGGCGGCGGAGCATGCGCTTGCCGTTTTGCAGGTGGCTGCGCACCAGGTTCAGGTCGAGGCTGGTTTCGGCGGCGATTTCGCGGTAGCTTTTCTTTTCGAGGTAAAACAGTTCGAGGCAGCGGCGCTGGGCCGGGGGCAGCTGGGCCAGCGCCGCTTCTACGGTTTGCAGGCGCTGTTCGGCGTCATCGGCTTCCTCGGCGGCAGCGGCCGCATCGGGCAGATGCCGGGCGGCGGCCAATTCCACATCGGCCGCGTCGGGAAAGCTGAGGATGAGCGGTCCGGCGCTGGGGCCGGCGCGCTTGCGGGCGCGCAGCTGCATCAGGCAGTGGTTGCGGGCGGTGGTGTGCAGCCAGGCCGGGAAGTTGTCGGGGGCGTGGGTGCGCAGCACCTTCACCAGGTGCTCGAAAAGCTGCATGGCGGCATCCTGGGCGTCTTCGTCGGGCGGGGCCAGGTAGCGGCGGCACACGGCAAAGGCCTCGGGCAGGTAGCGGTCGTAGAGGCGGCCGAGGTCGGCCACGTCGCCGTGCGCGCGGTAGTGGGCCAGCAGCTCCGGGTCGGAGAGTGGCGCGGCAGCGGCGGGTGGCGGCGAGCGGCGAAAAAACATAGCAGCGGGAGCAGGTTGCCGTAGGGGCGAGGCTTGCCCCCGCCCGTCATTGAACGGAATCGGTGCCGGTGGGCGGGGCAAGCCCCACCCTTCCGTCGTGCAAGCCGCTCTAAAGTTAGTGGCTGAACAGTCGTTGAGATAAGTAGCCTCCCACCCCACCCCCAAAAAAGCCCTGGCGGCGCAGAAGCAGCCCAAGAGGGCCGGTTCCGCGCCGCCGGGGCGGGGGTGCCCGTAGCCGGGCAGCGGCAGCGGCTCGCCTTACGGGCTAACCAGATTCAGGCTCAGGTTGAAATAGAGCGGGTTAGTGAGCTTATTTTTGAAAAGCGAGGGCTCTGAGCCGAGGGTGCTTTCACGCTCGCCGGTCACATTCTGGTTGCGAAACGCGTCGTTGCGATAATTGTAGCGGAAGCCCGCCTGGGCCGATACCCACACGAAGCCCGTTAGTTTGCGCTCATACGTAATGCGCGGTTTCAGCTCACCCCGGCGCAGGTACACATTGTCGGAGCCGATGCGGCCCAGGTAGTACGCGTTGCCTTCCAGCTCGTAGCCGATTTTTATCAGCGACGAGGTGCCGAAGTTGCGGCGCAGCTCGGCGCGGGCCGGAAACACCACTTCGCAGCCCCACTGCGGCGAAAACGTGCGGTTGTAGAGCAGCACCGGAATGTAGAGCAGCTGGCCGGCACGGTAGGTGCGGGTCAGACCCAGGCCCCATTGCAGGTTGTCGTTGAGTTTCCAGCCATAAATGCTCGTACCGCTGAAGGTGAAATGCTCACTTTTCAGGTCGCCCAGGTTGCGGTAGTTGCCGTTGGCATCCAGGTTGAACTGTAGTAGCAGAAAGTGCTTGTTATCGAAGGGGTTGAAAATGGTTGTGTTCACGCCCGTGGTGCGCAGGCCATCCTTCAGCTTATCGAAATAAGGCGAGCGTTCGGGGTTGGCCAGGTCGAGGCCCGTGTTCCAGTACGTGAGGCCCACGTTGAAAATAAAATCGGTGCGCGAAACCACCGGCGCGTTTAGCGCCAGGCGGATGCCCCGGGCCGCGTCAATTTTGGTTTCGGCTGTAGTGCCACCGCCCACGGCCGTGGTGGGGCCAGTACTGGTGAGGGTGTAGGGCAGCTGTGCTTCGTAGCCGACCGAAATGAGCTTCGTTGGGGTCAGGTAGAGCACTTTCTGGGTGTTGTAGCTCGTGCCGGCATCGGCGGCGGCATCACCAAAGGCGTCGAAGTTTTCTTCGGCGGCGGGGGCGGCGCGGCGGCTGGTATCGGCCGGCACCGTTTGGGCCCGGGCAATGGTGCTGAGCAACAAGCCGCCGGCCAGCAAGGAGTAGAATGAATTCATTGATAAGAGTTAGAAATCGAAAAACAGGAATAAGGCCGGCGTAGGCTGCCCGCTACCGAAGCGGGGAGCAACAAGCTGAAAGCGGGCGTGAGCGTTGGCAATCAGCTTATCGCTCCCTAATTCGAAGATTTACTTTTTCATCATCTGGCGCTTCCACACGTCCGTACGTCCGAAGAGCGATACGCCGATAAAGCCGCGTACTTCCAGGGTATTGGCGTCCACGAGCGTCATTTCGCAGCTGTAGTCGCTGCCGTTCTTGGGGTCGTAAATCTTGCCGCCTTCCCACTTGTTGTCGCCCGAAAAGGTGAAGTCGCGCATGTTCTCGAGGCCCTTGAGCGGGGTTTTGCGCTTGGTTTCGTCAGGGTTGTTCACGTCGGCGCGGGGCGTGCCGGCAGGGGTGTTGGGCACTTTTAGCCACACCAGGCGGCCGTAGTACTTGTCGGACTTCTTGAAAATCTGAATCATACCCGTGCCTTCGCCATTTTTCCACACGCCGAGTACGGCATCGGGGTTGCCAGCGGCGCGGGCGGGCACAACGGACAGCAGCAGGCTGAAGATGAGGAGCAGGCCAAAGCCAACGAAACGCTTATTCATAATCGGGAGTGGGAATTTGAGTGAGAAAAAAAGGGAGACATAACAAAATGAAGTCCAAATGTAGCAACTCAACTTACTATTGATGAATATATGATGAAGATTTTTAGAAGAATTCAAATTCTTGGGAATTATCACTTAAAATGGGGCTTTGGCGGCAACTGGTGGGGAAGGCTGGCTAAAAAGCCAGGGTGGCCGTGTGCAATTGCTGGGGGAGGCGGCATCAGGAAGTTATTCACTTAAACCCTTTGTGCCATGAAAGACCTCCTGCTTTTGGCGCTGCTTGCGCTGCTGGTCCCCGTCGGGCCTGCTTTTGCCCAGCACGCACCCGTCGCCTTCCCTGTTCCTATCGATACGGTGCGCAACCACGAGGTGCGTGGCGTGGTGCGGGAGCAAGGCACCGGCCAGCCGTTACCCGGTGTCACCGTTCTCATCAAGGGTACCACCACCGGTGTTTCAACGGACAATAAAGGCGTCTACGCCCTGCTGCTGCCTAATGCGCCCAAGGCCGTGCTGGTATTTTTCAGCGTCGGCTTCGTGACGGTGGAGCGGGCCGTGGGGTCGGCGCGCATCCTCAACGTGAGCCTGACTCCCGATGCCAAACAGCTGAGCGAAGTGGTGGTGACGGGCATGTCGGGCCGGGTATCGGGCGTGGTGATTCGGGGTACTGCGGCTCTTCGGGGAAATAGAGCCAAGCAGGCCGCTCAATACGGCTATTCTGCGCCGGCTGCCGACAAAAGCTACGCTCCCTACCCCGCCCGCGAAGAGGCTGGGGCCGGCGATACCTACGCCCAAATAAAGGAAAACACGTTTTTCGAAGCGAAAAAAAATCCGCTCAGCACCTTCGCGCTCGACGTGGACAATGCCTCGTATAGCAACGTGCGCCGCTTCCTGAACGAAGGCCAGCTGCCCCCGCGCGACGCCGTGCGGGTGGAGGAAATGCTGAACTGTTTTCGCTACGACTACGCCGCGCCGCCCGCCACTTCGCCCGACCCGGTGCGCATCAGCACCGAACTGGCCCAGTGCCCCTGGAACCCCGCCCACCAGCTGGCCCGCATCGGCGTGCAGGCCCGGCGCATCGAAACGGCTCAGCTGCCGCCCGCCAACCTTGTGTTTCTGGTCGACGTGTCGGGCTCGATGGATGAAGCCGACAAGCTGCCCCTGGTGCAGGCCGGCCTGAAGCTGCTGGTGCGCCAGCTGCGGCCCCAGGACCACGTGGCCCTGGTGGCCTACGCCGGCGCGGCCGGCCTGGTACTGCCGCCCACGCCCGGCTCGCAGCCCCAGGCTATTCTCGATGCCATCGACCGGCTGCAGGCGGGTGGCTCCACGGCCGGCGGCGCGGGCCTGCGCCTGGCCTATTCCACTGCGAAGCAAGCCTTCAACAAGGAAGGCAACAACCGCGTGCTGCTGGCCACCGACGGCGACTTCAACGTGGGCGAAAGCTCCGACGCGGCCATGGAGCAGCTGATTGTGGACCAGCGCGAAAGCGGCGTGTTTCTGACGGTGCTGGGCTGCGGACGCGGCAACCTGCGCGACAGCCGCATGGAAACCCTGGCCGATAAGGGCAACGGCAACTACGCCTACCTCGACAACCTCGACGAGGCCGGCCGGGTGTTGGTGGCCCAGTTCGGCGGCACGCTCTTCACCGTGGCCAAGGATGTGAAATTGCAGGTTGAGTTCAACCCCGCCCGGGTGGCCAACTACCGTCTCGTGGGCTACGAAAACCGCCTGCTGGCCGCCGAGGATTTCAACAACGACCGCAAGGATGCCGGCGAGCTCGGCGCGGGCCACACCGTCACGGCCCTCTACGAAATCGTGCCCGTGGGCGCGGCCCAGCCGCTGGTCGATGGCCTGAAATACCAGCCCGAAAAAGCCGCGTCCGCCGCCGCTGGCAGCGAAATTCTCACCGTGAAGCTGCGCTACAAGGAGCCGCAGGGTAGCAGCAGCAAGCTGCTGGCCCAGGCCCTGAGCGGCGCGCCGGTCGCCATCGAAAAAGCCTCCCCCGACTTCCGCTTTGCCGCCGCCGTGGCCCAGTTCGGCATGCTGCTGCGCCAGAGCGAGCAGCGCGGCACCGCCACCTGGGTCGCCACCGAGAAGCTGGCCGACGGCGCCCGTGGCCCCGATGCCGACGGCTACCGCGCCGAGCTGGTGCGCCTCGTGCGCCTGGCCGCCGGCCTCAGCGGCAGCGGCACCGTAGGGGCCCGGTAAAGGCTGGAGCCGAAGTAAGTAGAGTCGAAAAAGGCCGTCATGCTGCGCATGACGGCCTTTTTGATGTTGGTATCTGCTGTTACGCAGCGTCTTTGTTCAAGCGCCGCTGGGTTGTAGCGCGAACTTTGTAGTTCGCGTCCCTGCGCCATTTGGGCGGCTTTAATG
>JANNDE010000643.1:0-1487 GCA_031387395.1 Hymenobacter sp. | reverse complement strand
CAGCGAAACCGGCGCATCGCAGCGCGGCCCGGGCCCGAGCAGGCTGCGCAGCGCCTGGCTCATCACGTCGCGCGTGGTCGAATCCACGACATCGCGGGTGGCAGCCAGGCGCACGGTGTGCCAGTACAGGGGCGCGGGGTACTGAGGCAGCAGGGCGGCCAAAAAGGGGAAATCCGTGGCCAGCGGGGCCACATGGTACCAGCGGTGGTGCGGCTCGCTCACCGCGAAGCTCGTGTGCAGGGAGTAGAGCAACAGGCCGCAGGGGACCGGGCCGCTGGTCGGGTCGGGCAGGAGATTGAACTCGGTCCAGTGGTCGGTGACTTCGGGCTGGCCGGGCTTCCACTTCACTACATACGTGTTCGACTTGCGCTGCAGCTCCCAGGCCGGCTGCCAGGGCCGCACCACGCCGGGGCAGGCTACAGTTGTGAGGTCGGCCAGCGCCGGGAATTCGCCGGCCGGCTGCTGCGTGCGGGCGGCTACGGCCCACAGCCACGGCAGCGCCTCGGCCAGGGTCGCGGGGATAGTGGCCGCCCGGGCCGGCAGCAGCTTGCCCAGCCGCTCGGTGAACTGCCGGAACACCGATTTCTGGCTGGCCTCGGCCTTCGGCAGCGGCGCGCCCACGGGGCCCAGCAGCCAGTGCAGCAGCTCGCGCAGGCCGGCGTGCTGCAGCTGGGGCAGCAGGCCCAGCGCGGCGGCGGCTTCGGGGCGGTGGGCGTGGGCGGTACGAGCCAGGGCCAGGGTGAGGTCGGTGGGGTTGGGCTCCTGCCCGGCGGCCTGGTAGGCCAGCAGGCGCTGCACCAGTACCGTGGGGGCCACCCAATGCGGTGTGTGGCTGGGCGTACTCAGCAGCGGCAGGGCCAGCTGGCGACGTAGCAGTTGCTCCACGAAACCGAACCGGTGCTGCTCCAGCACCACCAGCGGGTTGAGCGTCTGGCCGTTCGATATCAGCCGGGCCTGCGGTACCAAAGGCGTGGCGAAGCCCTGCGCCCACGCCACGATTAGCACCTGCACCAGGCCCGGGTAGCCGCCGCTGAAGTTGGCATCCCCCCCAATGGCCTGCATTTCGGCTTCGGGCCGGTCCTTCAGGTAGGGGAAAATCTGGAGCACGTAGGGGCGCAGGGGGGCGCTGCAATCGGCGGGGAAGTGGGGGCGCAGGCGCAGCAGGCCCTCCAGCCAGCGTTCCAGCGCGATGGGGTCGTCGTGCTTCAGGACCTGGCCGGTCAGGAATAGCAGCTCGTGCCAGTCGGCCACCGGCACGATGGCCGTGGCGGGCGAGATATCGGGTACGAAATCGAGCCGGGGCGCGTAGGTTTCCGGCGCTTCGGCGGGCGGGGCGGGGGTATTGGTTAGCCAGCGGGCCAGCACGGTGCGGGCGGTCGGGGCCAGCAAGTCGGTGTAGGCGGGGAGGCTTAGGCCGATTTCGACCGCTTCTTCCGTCGAAAGGGCCGGGTTTTTGGCCCCGATAATTTCGGCCAGCACCTTGGCGG
>JANNDE010000616.1:0-3492 GCA_031387395.1 Hymenobacter sp. | reverse complement strand
TGTCTCGGCTGCGCTCGACATGACCGTTCTTGCGGTTCTTTTTCAACCAGCCTTCTACCCTGCCCATTGCCGATGAAACTCAAACGCCTCACCCATAACCTCACGCTTTGGGTGCTGCTGGCCATTGTGGCCGGGGCACTGCTGGGCCATTTCAGGCCAGCGCTGGCCGTGCAGATGGAGCCGCTGGGCAAGCGCTTCATCGACGTGGTAAAGCTGTTCATCAACCCCATCATCTTCCTCACTATCACGCTCGGCATCAGCACGATGGGGGACTTGAAGAAAGTGGGCCGCATCGGAGGCAAGGCCCTGCTGTACTTCGAGGTGGTGACCACCCTAGCCCTGCTTATTGGGGTGGGCGTGGCGGCGCTGATGCGGCCGGGCGCGGGCGTGAGCACCGGCAAGCTCGATACCGGCAAAGTGGGCGAGTTCACGAAGCGGGCGGGCGAGTTTTCGTGGGGCCATTTCCTGGCCGATAACCTGACGCTACAGGTGCTCATTATGGCCATCGTTCTGGGCATTATTCTCAGCAAATACGCTGGCCGTGAGCCCATCATCCACTTCCTGAAGGAGTGTTCGCGCCACGTATTCCGGGGGCTGCACCTGGTGATGCTGCTGGCACCCATCGGCGCGTTTGGCGGCATGGCCTTCACCATCGGCAAGTACGGCATCGCCACCCTGCTGCCGTTGGGCAAGCTGATGGTGACGGTGTACCTGACAATGGCCATGTTCATTTTCGTGGTGTTGGGGGCCATTCTGCGCTACTGCCGCATCGGCATGTGGTCGTTTCTGAAGTACATCAAGGCCGAGCTGCTGATTGTGCTGGGCACCTCCTCCTCCGAAGCCGGCCTGCCGGGCCTCATGGAAAAGCTCGTGGGCATGGGCTGTGCGCAGCCGGTGGTGGGCCTGGTGGTGCCCACGGGCTATTCCTTCAACCTCGACGGCACCACCATTTACCTCTCGCTGGCCACGCTGTTTCTGGCCCAGGTGTTCCACGTCGATTTATCAGCGGGCCAGATTCTGACCATGATGGGCATTCTGATGGTGACCTCGAAGGGCGCGGCGGGCGTGGCCGGCAGCGGCTTCGTGGTGCTGGCCAGCACGCTCACGGCCATGAAGGTGATTCCGGTGGAGGGCCTGGCCCTGCTGCTGGGCGTGGATAGGTTTATGTCGGAAGCGCGCTCCATCACCAACTTCATCGGCAACGGGGTAGCTACTGTTTTCCTGGCCCACAACGAGGGTGCCCTCGACCACGCGCAGGCCGAGGTCGCGCTGGGCAAGCGGCTGCGCCCGCTACGCTTCCGCCGGGGTTTGACCAGCGGCGAGTACTTGGGCGAAGTGGCCGAGAAAGCCACCGAGTAGCCCGTAGCGTGGACTTTGTGAGTCCGCGCCCGTACGAAAAGCTGAATACCCCGTAGCAAGCGCGGACTCGCAGAGTCCACGCTACAGCCCGAACTTTGTCCTTATGCAGCCTACCCTTCGCCCCGCCCCCACGCGCCCGCCCATTCGCTTCGACCGCAACGAAGTGGCCGGCGCGTTTGGCGACCTCGGCACCGATTTGCCGCTGCTCATCGGCGTCATCGCCGCCTCGGGTATTGATAGCGCCTCCGTGCTCATCCTGTTTGGGCTGATGCAGGTGTTTACCGGGCTCTGGTACCGGCTGCCCATGCCGGTGCAGCCGCTCAAGGCCTTCGCGGCGCTGGTGATTGCCCAGAAAATTCCGGGGCGCGTCATTTTCGGGGGCGGGCTGGCCATTGGCATCAGCATGTTTTTTCTGTCGATAACCGGGCTGATTGATGGGCTGGCGCGGCTGGTGCCAAAGGCCGTGGTGCGCGGCATTCAGTTCGGGCTGGCGTTGCAGCTGGCCACGCTGGCCCTCACCAAGTACGTGGGCTCCGATGGCGCGGCGGGCTACGCGCTGGCGGCGGCGGCTTTTGCCGTGACGGTGGTGCTGTTTGGCAACCGGCGCTGGCCGGCGGCGCTCATCGTCATTGCGTTGGGAGTGGCGTACGCGCTGGTATTCAAGCTCGACTTCGCTACGGCCCAGAAGGCGGTGGGCCTGCACCTGCCCACCTGGCACCTGCCCCAATCGGCCGACATTATCACCGGCGCGCTGCTGCTGGCGCTGCCCCAGATTCCGCTGTCGCTCGGCAATTCCATCCTGGCCACCAGGCAGGTGGCGCAGGACTTGTTCCCCGAGCGCGAGCCGCTCACGATTAAGAAAATCAGCTTCACCTACGCGTTGATGAATCTGGTGAACCCGTTTTTCGGGGGATTTCCAGTGTGCCACGGCTCGGGCGGCATGGTGGGGCACTATGCGTTTGGGGCGCGCACGGGCGGTTCGGTGGTTATCTACGGCGGCATTTTTCTGGTGATGGGCCTGTTCTTCAGCCAGGGCTTTGCCGACGTGGTGCAGATTTTTCCGCTGCCGGTGCTGGGCGTGCTGCTGCTGTTCGAGGCGCTGTCGCTGGCTACGCTGCTGCGCGACATCAGCGGCAGCCGCCCCGATTTGCTGGTGGCGCTGCTGGTGGGCCTGCTCTGCGCCGGGCTGCCATATGGGTATCTGGTGGGGTTGGTGGTGGGCACGACCATCTACTACGCTATGCAGCGCGGCTGGGTAGGGCTGGGAAAGTTTTAGTTGTCAGTTGCTCGTTGTCAGTTGTCAGGCCGTTGAATCAGAAAATCCTAACAACGAGCAACTGACAACTAACCAAGAATCCGCACGGGCTGCTTATTTTCATCCACGGCTACGAAGGTAAAAAGGCCCGTGACGGCCTTGTGACGGTCTTCGGAATACATCTGCTCCACGAATAGCTCGACGCGCACTTTGAGGCTGGTGCGGCCCACGTGCTCAATATTCGCCACCAGCTCCACCAGCGAGCCGCCGGGAATGGGATGCGTAAAATCGACCCGCTCGGAGGACACCGTCACCATTTTCAGGCGCGAGAAGCGGGTGGCCGCGATGAAGGCCACCTCGTCCATGAGCAGCAGCGTGGTGCCGCCGAACAGGGTGTCGTAATGGTTGGTGGTGTTGGGAAAAACGGCTTTGAAGATGCGCGTTTCGGCGCGGGCAATGCGGTCGGCGAGGAGCATGGGCAACGGGAAAAAGAGATGAGAAACGGCCTCCGCTTGCGTTCAAGCCCCAATCTCATCAGCCAGCCACCGACGCCAGCCCCCCGGCCGCGCCCCAGGCGCGGCGGCACGGCACCGCCGATGCCAGCCCCAAGCGCGAGGGCAGCATCACTCGGCGGCCGGCAGGTCTCCTGACTTATTTCGGGCCGGCCCCGCCCTTCTCAGTCCGTTTTCGGCGGGCCAATGGGCTTGAAGTGGGGCCACCGGCTCCGGCCCAATCGGGGCCGGGAAACTCACAGTAGCGCGTCTGTTCGGGAGTTGCACCCGATTCCCTTTTAATCTTTACCTGGCCGAAGCCAGGTGAAAAACCGTCCGCTGATTGAAGGAAATCAAACCGAGAACCAACGCGGCGAAGGTACGGGG
>JANNDE010000615.1:0-4373 GCA_031387395.1 Hymenobacter sp. | reverse complement strand
GTGAGGTGACCCGCAGAGGGCGAGGCGACCAATCAAAAAGAATACCCTATCATGTCCATTCCCACCCCCTGGCTCGATGCTACCACGCCCATCCGCGACGGCATGGTGCACTGGCCCGACAACGCCCCCGTACACGTCCGGAAAACGCTGAGCATCGCCACCGGCGCGGCGGCCAACGTCACGGAGGTATCGATGAGCGCGCACACCGGTACCCACGTCGATGCCCCGCTGCATTTCACCGCCAATGCCGGCGATAGCACTACTATCGACCTGGCCCGCCTCATGGGGCCGGCCCGCGTGGTAGGTATCGCCGACCCACGCAGCATCAGCCTGGCCGAAGTGCAGCAGCTGGAAATTGCGCCCGGCGCGCGCCTGCTTTTTCGCACCCGCATCTCCGATAGGGAATGGAGCGCGATGCCCTTCCAGCCCGATTTTGTGGCCCTCGATGCCGACGCGGCCCGCCACCTGCGCGACCGGGGCGTGGTGTGCGTGGGCGTCGACTACCTATCCGTTGGCAAAGCCGATACCCACCACACGCTGCTCGACGCGGGCATTTGCGTTATTGAAGGGCTGGCTTTGCAGCACATTGTGCCCGGCGAATACGAAATGCTGTGCCTGCCCCTGAAAATCGTGGGCAGCGACGGCGCACCCGCCCGGGTGCTGCTGCGGCCGCTCTAATCCGCTCCAATACACTGGGTGCCAGGTCAGCCGCTAAAAAGGGCTGGTATTGATTGAATGTCGGCTCGTTTTTTTAATTTACAGGTTGAAACCTTGATTATCACCTGATAACCGGCATCGCATCCCAAAAATAATTCGGAAACGGTTGCGGGATTACGCCATTTCCCGCAAAACCATTAGCTTGCGCCTCGCATAACAATACGGTAATATGGAAGTTCAAACGTTGAAGTATCCGGCCATTCGCAACTACGTCGCGGGCCAGTCGACAGAAAATGCCACTTCGCCCGCCATGGACGTGTTCAGCCCGCTTAGCGGGCAGTTGATTTCCACCGTACCGCTCAGCGATGCCGCCGCGCTCGATGCCGCCGTGCAGGCCGCCAAAACCGCTTTCCTAAGTTGGGCCGCTACGCCCATCAAGGAGCGGGTGCAAATTTTCTATCGCTATAAAACCCTGCTGGAGCGCGACATGAAAGCCCTGGCTGACCTCGTGCGGGAGGAAAACGGCAAGACGTTCGACGAAGCCCGCGCCGAAGTCGAAAAAGCCATCGAGCTGACTGAGTTTGCCTGTTCTATGCCGCAGCTCATCCAGGGCGAATTTCTGGAAGTGAGCAAGGGCGTGGAAGCCCGCGCCGAGCGCAAGCCGTTGGGTGTGGTGGCCAGCATCGCCCCGTTCAACTTCCCCAACATGGTGCCCCACTGGACCATCCCGAATGCCCTGGTGCTCGGCAACACCATGGTTCTGAAGCCCTCGGAGCAGGTACCCCTGAGCGCCGTCCGCATCGCTGAGCTGCTGAAAGAAGCCGGCCTGCCCGACGGCGTGCTGAACATCGTGAACGGCGACCGCGAAATCGTGGAAGCCATCTGCGACCACCCCGATATCCAGGCCGTGAGCTTCGTGGGCTCCACCAAAATCGCCAAGGTCGTCTACATCCGCGCCACCAGCAACCTCAAGCGCTGCGTGGCCCTCGGTGGCGCCAAAAACCACCTCATGGTGCTGCCCGACGCCCACCCCGACATGACGGCCTCGAACGTGGCCGCCAGCATGTCGGGCTGCGCGGGCCAGCGCTGCATGGCCGGTTCCACGATGGTAGGAGTGGGGGCCGTCGATGACATCGTGGCCAAAATCGTGGAAGAAGCCCGCAAGATTGTGGCCGGCCAGAACCTCGGCTCCGTCATCAGCAAAGCGGCCAAGGAGCGCATCGAACGCCACATCACCGAAGCCGAAGCTGCTGGGGCCAAAGTCCTGCTCGACGGCCGCCACACCGTAGTGCCCGGCCACGAAGACGGCTATTATGTAGGAGCAACGGTAATCGACTTCGTGACGCCCGACATGCGCATCGCCCAGGAAGAAGTCTTCGGCCCGGTGCTCGCCATCATGCGCACCAACACCTTGGATGAGGCCCTGGCCATCGAAAACGCCAACCCCTACGGCAACGCCGCCGCCGTGTTCACCAGCAGCGGCAGCAGCGCCCGCTACGTGATGGACCACGCCCAGGCCGGTATGATTGGCGTGAACATCGGCGTACCCGTGCCCCGCGAGCCGTTCTCCTTCGGCGGGTGGGGCGACTCTAAATTCGGCGCTTGTGACATCACCGGGAAGAGCTCGATTGAGTTCTGGACGCAACTGAAGAAGACCACGACGAAGTGGAACCCCGAGTCGCGGGTGAACTGGATGTCGTGACCCCACCCCCTAGCCCCCTCCCCGATGGGGAGGAGGGACTAATTTCTAATTCTAGATTTTTATATTTAATAGACCAATCTGCCCTGCCATTTTCTAGACTAGAAATTAGAAACTAGTTCCCCCTCCCCCATCGGGGAGGGGGCTAGGGGGTGAGGTCAACGCCAGCACATTCATGGAAACCACCCTCGCCCCCGACCCCACCCAAATCCTGCACGACAACCTCGACCATACCCTTTTCTCGTGGTCGAAGCAAACGGGCCTGAACCCCATCAACGCCGAGCGTGCCGAAGGCGTGTACGTGTACGACCGCGACGGCAAGCGCTATATTGATTTCAGCTCGCAGCTAATGAACGTGAACATCGGCCACGGCGACCAGCGCGTGACCGAAGCCGTGGCCGCCCAGATGCGCGAGCTCAGCTACGTGTACCCCGGTATGATTACCAAAGCCCGCGGCGACCTCGGCCGGCGCCTGGCCGAAATCACCGCCCCCAACCTCACCAAGGCATTCTTCACGCTGGGCGGGGCCGAGGCCATCGAAAACGCCATCAAGCTGGCGCGAGTGTACACCGGCCGCCACAAGATTGTGACGCTGTACCTCTCTTTTCACGGGGCCTCCTACGGGGCCATGAGCGCCGGCGGCGACCCCCGTAAGTTTGCCGTCGACAGCCAGGCCATGCCGGGCGTGGTGCACGTCGAAAACCCCTACGTCTACCGCTGCCCCTGGTACTCCGACTCGCCCGAACAGTGCGCCCAGCGCGCCGCCGAGGCCATGGAGCGAATAATAGGATACGAGAACCCCGGCAGCGTGGCCGCTATCATTATGGAAGGCGAGTCGGGCACGTCGGGCTGCATCAAGTACCCGCCCGGCTACTGGAAGCGGGTGCGCGAAATCTGCGACAAGCACGGCATCCTGCTCATTGCTGATGAGGTGATGTCGGGCTTTGGCCGCACCGGCAAGTGGTTTGGCTCCGACCATCACGATGTAAAAGTTGATGTAATGTGCATGGCCAAGGGCATCACCGCCGGCTACCTGCCCCTGGGCGCGGTGATGGTGGACGAGAAAATTGCCAAATCCTTCGACGACAAGCCCCTGCCGCTGGGCCTCACGTACTCGGCCCACCCGGTTTCCTGCGCCGCCGCCGTGGCCGTGCTCGATATTTACGAGTCCGATAACCTGCTCGAAAACACCGTGCAAATGGGTCAGTACATGGACGAGCAAGTCGCCCAGCTCATGCGCCACCACCCCAGCATCGGCGACTGGCGCAACACCGGCCTCTTCGGCTGCCTGGAGCTGGTGAAAAACCGCGATACCAAAGAGCCCATGGCCCCCTGGAACGCCACCCCCGCTCAAATGGCCATCATGAACCAGGTCGCCGCCAAAATTCGCGACCTGGGCATGTACACGTTCGTGCGCTGGAGCTACATTTTTATCTGCCCCCCGCTGACCATTACGAAGGAGCAGATTGACGAGGGTCTGGCTATTATCAGCGAGGCCATCAGCATCGCCGATAAGTACGTGAATTAAGCACGCGTCTAACCTCACCCCCGGCCCCTCTCCTTGGGGAGAGGGGGAGCCTGATGTCTTCTTCAGACCATAAAAAATCAAAAAACTGACTCCCACGCCGCCGTGGCTCCCCTCTCCTAGGGAGAGGGGCCGGGGGTGAGGTGACCCGCCAGAACATGTCCATCCTCCTCAAAAACGGCCGCGTCGTCACCGCCGATTCCGATGCCGTCTGCGACATCCTGATTGAAGGCGAAACCATCGCATCCATCGGCCGCAACCTGTCGGCCGAAGGGGCGGAGGTGATTGACTGTACCGGCAAGCTGATTATGCCCGGTGGCATCGACCCGCACGTGCATTTGGAAATGCCCTTCATGGGCACCTTCAGCTCCGATACCTACGAAACCGGTACCCGCGCCGCCCTGCACGGCGGCACCACCACCGTCATCGACTTCATCCTGCAAAAGCAGGGCAATTCGCTGCGCTCGGCCTTCGAGGAATGGAGCGGCCGGG
>JANNDE010000568.1:0-24620 GCA_031387395.1 Hymenobacter sp. | reverse complement strand
CGGCGGGGCCAGCGGGCGCACCGGCGCGGCAGCCGGCCGGCCGTCGCCGCGCGGCACGTCGGCCAGGCCGGCATGCTCCAAAAATGTAGCCAGAGTAGGATTCATGACAAGCAGCTTCGAAAAAACAAACAGCAAAACCTGGTTGGGCCCGACCTCAGAGGCTGGCCATGGCGAAGTCGTCGGACACCAGCAGGTCGTCGGTGGGCGCGCCGGGCGGGGGGTTGAAGTACACCTCCTGCTCGTGGCGCAGCTGGTCGATGAGGCGGCCGGGGGGCAGCAGCACGTCGTCGTAGGTCAGCACCTGGTCCTGGGGCACGTCGTGGCGCAGGCGGCAGCCTTCGGCCACGCCCAGGGGCAGCAGGCGCTGGGTGCGGGCCACGGCGTAGTTTTCGGCCAGGCCGTAGGTCATGTAGTGCCCGATGCCGTCGAGCTGTTCGCCGGCCCGCAGCGCGATTTTGGCGGTGGCCACCACTTCCACTTTGGGCGCGCCGGCGGGGGCCAGGCAGGCATCGTTGAAGAGCACGGCCCGCGCCACCGAGTTCGGGGTTTCGAAGTGGCACAGGTGGTAGGGCGTGTAGAAGCAGTACAGCGGCCCCGGCCCCAGCTTGTACAGCTTCAGGTAGTGCTGCTGAATGGGGTCGTCGTGGGTGCCCAGGATGAACACGCCGGGCCCGGGCTCGGCCCCCACCACGTAGTCCACGATGCCGGGCCCGCCGTCGAGCAGGCGCTCGGTGGGGTACCACTCGGCTGCCTGGCTGATGGGCGTGCCCGGGGCCACCGTGGGGCCGTACATGCCGCGCCGGGCCACTTCCATACCCAGGGCATTGGCAATCACGGCCTGCTCGAAGCTGATTTTACTGCCGTCGGCGAAGCTCGTCACCATGCTCGGGTTCTGGCCCCACTGCCGGGCAAAGGCCTCCTGGGTGGTGGGGTTGCGGTAGGGGTCGTGCAGGCCCTTTATGTTGCCGCACAGCACCGGCTTCACCCCCAGGCCCCGCACGAAGCGGGCCAGGTTCAGGGTCACGCCGGGCTGGTCGCCGTCGCTCACCGTGTACACCACGCCGGCGCTGTCGGCGTACACTTTCAGGATGGGGCCGGCCGTGCCGTCGAGCTCGGCGTTCAGCAGCACCACGTGCTTACCGTGCCGGATGGCCTCCAGCACCACGCGGGCCCCGTGCTCCACGGCCCCGGTCACCTCAATAATCACGTCGATGCCCTCGGCGCGGCTCAGCAGTAGGGCGTCTTCGGCAATGGCGCGCTCGCCCCGCGCCATGCAGGCCTCCAGGGCATGCACCGAGTTCACCTCGCACACCCCCAGCTCGCCGGCTTCGTGGTAGGCCCGGCGGGCCTGCGCCAGGGTGCGGTTGGCAATGGCCACCAGCTCCATGCCGGGCACGTAGCGGCAAATCTGCAGGGCCACGCCCCGCCCCATAAAGCCCGCGCCCACCATGCCCACCCGAATGGGCTGGCCGGCCTGCTGGCGCTTGCGCAACGCGTTGTCAACTAGTATCATGGCATCTGCAGAAAAAAGAAAGGTTGAAAAAGTGTCGTATCGGGGCTGCCCCGCCCCTACCAGTCGCGGCCGGTGGTTTCTTCCCAGTGCAGCAGGGCCGCGGCGGGCTCCAGCGGCTCCAGGCCCCGGAAATCGGCATGGTGCTGGTCTTTTTCGGAGATGAGCACCGGCTCGAAGGGCCAGCGGATGCCGATGGCAGGGTCGTTCCAACGCAGGCCGCGCTCGGCCCCGGGCGCGTATTTGGCCGATACCTGGTAGCACACGTCGGTGTTGTCGGCCAGGGTGAGGAAGCCGTGGGCGAAGCGGCCGGGCACGAACAGCATGCGGTAGCTATCGGCCGTGAGCTCCACGCCCAGCCACTTGCCAAACGTGGGCGACTCGGCGCGCAGGTCCACAATCACGTCCAGAATAGCGCCGCGGGTGCAGCGCACCAGCTTGGTTTCTTCGTGGGGCGGCAGCTGGTAGTGCATGCCGCGGAGTGTGCCCCGGCGCGGGTTGAACGACAGGTTGGCCTGGCGCGGCGGCACGCCCAGGCCGTGGGCGGCAAACTCGTCTTCGCACCACGAGCGGCCAAAAAAGCCCCGCTCGTCGCTCAGCCGGTCCACGTCGATAAGGAACGCGCCGGGCAGGATGGTTTCGGTGAATTTCATCGCAGTAAAAGGTTGGTTTTTGACGGTGTTGATGGGGGGCTTCGTCTGTCATCCTGAGCGCAGCGCAGCGGAGTGAAGGACCTTATCACGTTTGCGCCGATTGAATTACTGCTAGCTGTTCTTCAGCGATAAGGCCCTTCGCTGCACTCCGGATGACAGACGAGCCGGCCGATGATGACGGCGGGCTAGCCCACCACCAGCTCGGGGCGGAACAGCGGCACGGTGGCTTTGGCCGGCCCGCCGGTCCAGGTCAGGTCTTCGGTCAGCTCGTCCTGCTCGCGCAGGGTGGCCAGCACGCGCAGGCGCATCAGGCGCGAGGCCCGGTAGTTGGGGTCGCGGAAGCCCATTTCGGCCAGCTTGCGGTGCAGCTCGGCAATGGTATCGGCCAGGGTGTGGCAGGGCTGATGCTCGGGGGCCAGCTCCCGGAACAGGCCGAAGTCGACGCGGTACGAGCGCAGGTCGGGCGCGGCGTGGGGGCTCAGGCGCACGCTGGTGCCGGGCAGGGCGGCGGCCACCGCTTCAGCCAATTCGCGCACGCGGTAGTTCCAGGCGTTGGAGCCAGCGTTCACGGCCAGGAAGGCGCCGCCATTCTGCGGTTCGCGCGCCACGGCCCAGCCAATGGCGCGGGCCATATCGAGCACGTGGATGAGCGGCCGCCAGGGCGTGCCATCGCTCAGAATATTGATTTCGCCCGTGGCCACGGCCCCGGCCACGAAGTCGTTCAGCACCAGGTCGAGACGCAGGCGGTCGCTCCAGCCGCAGGCCGTGGCGAAGCGCAGGCAGGTCACCCGGAAGCTGTCGTCGGCCAGCGGGGCCAGGTCGCGCTCGCTGGCCACCTTCGAGCGGGCGTAGGCCGTGAGCGGGTTCAGGGCCGAGGTTTCGGTTTTGGCCTCGTCGCCGCCCAGCCCATACATGCTGCACGAGCTGGCAAACACGAAGTTGCGCACGCCGTAGGCTTTGGCGCGCCGGGCCAGGGCAATGCCGGCGCGGTGGTTCACGTCCAGGGTCACGCCCTCGTAGGCCGTGCCCATGGGGTCGTTCGAAATGGCGGCCAGGTGCACTACGGCATCCACGCCGGCCAGCAGGCCCGAAGGCAGGGCGCGCACGTCGCCAAACACCTGCCGGTCGAGGCGCGTTTCGGGCAGGCGGCCGGCCCCGGTGAGGCAGTGGGCAAAAAAGCCGGTGTCGTAGCCAATCAGCTCCGCCTCCGGGAACATCCGGCGCAGGTGGCGCACCACGCCGGGCCCCACGTAGCCCATGTTGCCAGTGATGAGAATGCGAGCAGGTTTCATAGGGAAAAGCTGAGTGTGAGAAGAAGTATCGGGGCAGGCCGCGTTGCGCGGAAGGCCATGCCGGGCGTACGGAGCGAAGCGGTGGTGGGAGCCCGTCCTATCTCGGCGGGGCCGCCGCCCGGCACCGGCCGTGTCCGGCATGGCGTTCGTGGCAGGGAATTAAGGAAGTAGCCAGAATGAAGTAGTAAGATTATAATAATTTAACAACCAATTACTTGAACGAAATCTTGATACTCATCACTTCTGTCCTGCTACTTAGTCGCTGGGCATCACCGCCAGGGGCATGGCCCGGCTGCGCGCGGCCGGCTCGGCCAGCGGCGTCGCCAGCATGGTTGCAAGCTCGGGGGCGGTCACGGCCGGGGCCGGGGCGTGGGCCCACACGTTCCACTCGGCCCGGCCGGTCTGCCACAGCTCTTCCAGCATGTTGCGGTCGCGCAGCGTATCCATCGGCTGCCAGAAGCCGGCGTGGCGGTAGGCGGCCAGCTGCCCGGCGGCGGCCAACTGCTCCAGGGGCGCTTTTTCCCACACCGTCTGGTCGCCGTCGAGGTAGTCGAACACGCCCGGCTCCAGCACGAAAAAGCCCCCATTAATCCAGGGCGTTTCGCCGCCCTCGGGCTTCTCCATGAAGTTGCTCACGTGGCTGTCGGCCTCGCCCAGGTTGAACACCCCAAAGCGGCCCGGCTGCCGCACCGCCGTGAGGGTGGCCAGCACGCCCTGCCGGCGGTGGTAGGCAATGCTGGCCGCGATGTCGATGTTGCTCACCCCGTCGCCGTAGGTCAGGCAGAAGGTGTCGTCGTCGAGGTACTTCTGCACGCGGCGCAGGCGGCCGCCGGTCATGGTTTCCAGGCCGGTATCCACCAGGGTCACGGTCCAGGGCTCGGCGTTGTTGCGGTGCACCTGCATCTCGTTGCGGTCCATCCGGAAGGTCACGTCCGAGTTCAGCAGGAAATAATCCGAGAAATACTGCTTGATGAGGTGCCCCTTGTAGCCGCAGCACACCACAAAATCGGTAATGCCGTGGTGGGCGTATATTTTCATGATGTGCCACAGAATGGGCCGCCCGCCGATTTCCACCATCGGCTTGGGCCGCACCCCGCTTTCTTCGCTGATGCGGGTGCCGTAGCCGCCCGCTAGTATCACTGCTTTCATGTTGATGAGATGGTGAAGTGGTCAGAATCAGGAGCTGGCCCAGGCAGTGGGCGGCCGGCCAGGCGGGCCAGGGTGCTGCGGGCCAGCAGGTACCCGAAGCGGGCATTGGTGCGCAGGTAGCGGCCGCCCAGCCGGCGCGGCTCCTGCCACAGCCGGTAGGCCCACTCCAGCCACAGCCGGCGGGCCCAGGCCGGCAGGCGTGGCTCTAGGCCGGCATACACCCGGAAGGCCTGCCCCACCCCCAGCATGCACGCCCCGATGCGGCCCTGGTGGGCGGCCATCCACTGCTCCTGCCGCGGGCAGCCCAGCGCCACAAACAGCAAATCCGGGTCGGCGGCGTTGATGGCGGCCACTTCGGCCGCGTCCTCCCCGGCCGTCAGGGGCCGGAAGGGCGGCGCGTGGGTGCCCACCACGCGCAGGGCCGGCAGCTCCCACTGCGCCCGCCACACCATGGCCTCCAGCACCTGCGGCGTGGTGCCATAGAAGTACACCGACTGCCCGCGCGCGGCGGCCGCGTGCAGCAGCTCGGGCAGCAGGTCCATGCCCGCCACCCGGGCCTGGGCCGCCCCCCCAAACCAGCGCACGGCCGCCGCCACCGGGCTGCCGTCGGGCGCGGCCACGGCGGCCCCGTTCACCACGCGCCGGAACGCCGGGCTGCGCTCGGCCTCCATCAGCATGTGCACGTTGGCAAAGCACACGTAGGCCGACGCCCGGGCCGCCCCCAGCCGCAGAATGGCCTCCACAAACGCGGCTGGCGAACCAGTCGAGATATGGGTATGAAAAACGGAGCGCTTGGGAAGCATAAAATAACGAGTTAATAAACAGTAAATTATGCCCGGGCAGAGTCGTCAGGCTCCCCTCTCCCCAAGGAGAGGGGCCGGGGGTGAGGTGAAGGCGTCAATAAGCATTCTCCTCGCCGCGCACCATGTTGCGCACGGTCTTCCCGATTATCTGCAAATCCAGCCCAAACGACCAGTTCTGCACGTACTGCAAGTCGTATTCCACGCGCTTTTCCATGGCGTTGGGGGCCCGGGTTTCGCCCCGGCAGCCGTTCACCTGCGCGTAGCCCGTGATGCCGGGCGTCACGGCGTGGCGCAGCTGGTAGGTGCGGCTGCGCTTCGAGTACTCCTCCAGCTGCGACACCATGTTGGGCCGCGGCCCCACCACCGACATGTGCCCCAGCAGCACGTTGAAGAACTGGGGCAGCTCGTCGAGGTTGTACTTGCGCAGGTAGCGGCCCACGCGGGTCACGCGGGGGTCGGCCTTGGTGGCCTGCAGCTCGGTCTGGCGGTGGTCGGCGCGCATGGTGCGCAGCTTGTAGCACGGAAACAGCTTGTTGCGCTTGCCGGGCCGCATTTGCCGGAAGAACACCGGTCCCGGCGAATCGAGCTTGATGAGCAGCGCCAGCAGCGGCATAATGAGCGGGAATAACCCCCCAATTACCAGCAGCGAAAACACCAGGTCGAACCCCCGCTTCAGCACCTGGTTGGTGCGGAAGCCCAGCGGCTCCTGCCGCACCATCAGAATGGGCAGGTGGTCGTGGAAATACATGCCCACCTGCTGGCCCACCGTGCCCTGGTAGTCGGGCACGATGCGGAAAGCCAGGAAATGGTCCTCCGCGAAACGCGACAGCTCCTCAATCAGGTCGTGCCTATCGAGCGGCAGGGCGTAATATATTTCATCCACCGGCGTGCTCAGGCAGTAGTTCTTGAGGTCCGTCACCGCGCCGCGGCGCAGGCTGCGCAGGTTAGTGGGCAGCGCCTCGTCGGCAAAAAAACCCTTGAACTGGTAGCTGGCCGAGTCATTGGCCATCAGGTAGTGGTAGAGCTCCTGGCCGCTCTGGCTGGCTCCTACTATCACGAAGCGGTTGTGCAGCCGCGCGAAATGCCGCAGCCAGGCCCGGTAGGCAAACGTGACCCCGAACCGCCCCACCACCACGCCCGCCAGCGCAAACCCGTAGATGGCCGCCAGGTAGCGCGTCGAGAGGTAGCTGATGCGCAGGGCCACCACCGTGCCCACCACCAGCACCCCATGCAACAAAAACGCCTTCAGCAGGTAGCGCAGCTTCTCGCCGTACGAAATGCGCCGGCCCAGGCTGTACACGTTGGCGTACTGCCGGGCCAGCATCCACCACAGCAGAGCAAACGTGATAAGGAAAAACGGGGTCTGGCCCCGCATCGCCCACGAGTGCCACACCGTGTATTGCGCCAGATGGAAGGCCAGCCAGATAAGTAGTCCATCCAGGGCAGCCAGTACAAATCGGGAAGAGTCTGAGTAACGTACGTAGCGCTCCATAACAAAAAAGTGATTAATTGCTGATATCCCGCACATCAGACCACAGCCCAGGTTAACACCTGATTCGGTAACTGATAGCCTAAGTTATCAAATAATATTTAGTTATTGATATTTAATATGATTTATTTTTTTGCAAGTAATTTTATTTAAAAGAATAATCAAAGTAATTACCGCTATCAAACAGCGGGTTATGCTTTAGCGCGTAGCTTTTTTCTATATCAAAATACTTGTGCGAGCAGCCCAGCTCGCCGCGTTGTGCCATGCCGCCCGGGAACATGCCAGCGGCCGGCGACTCGTTTCCGGCTTCTGCTCTGCTTGCTGCCTGGCACTCCAGCTACGCTTCCAGCCAATGGCCTGGCCGGCAACGGGCAATCCGCAACCGGTTCTCATGCCGGCCATAGCAGCGGCGTGCGGAGCGGCAGCTAGTACGTGCTGTTACGCAGTGCTTTCAGTTGGGTGCTGTCGGGGTGTGGCGCGCACGATAACCGGAGGCCAGCGAAGCTGCCGTTCGCGCTACCATTCACCGCGCAGCAGCCGTTGCTCGCCCACCCAATTATATGAAACATCACTGATTATTTTGTATATTTGAAACAGCTGACCCAGCCGTAGCCTGCCCGGAGCCCTTGGCTGTTAGCTGCACCCTCCCCCGGCGGCTTTCTATTCTCCCGCAGCTACCTATGGGCCCCGCCGACGGCACTGCCGCTCCGGAAGCACCTGCCGGCAGGGCGCTTGCGGCCAATGTTCTGCACTTCATATAATAGGACCCGGTTTTTCAGTTATCGGCTATGGGCTTATATCACCTCATCTACCAGAGTCAAGCCCTGGCCACCATGAGCGAGCCCGCGCTGATTGAGCTACTGCAGAAGTCCCGGGCCTTCAACCAGGCCCGGGGCCTGACGGGCCTGCTGCTGCACGCCCCCAACGGGCAGTTTCTGCAGGTGCTCGAAGGCGAGGAAGTAGCCGTGCGGCACCTCTACTACAACCGCATTGCCACCGACCCCCGCCACGAACACCTCGTTGTGCTCAGCGAGGGGCCCAGCACCACGCCGGCCTTTCCCGACTGGTCGATGAGCTTCCGCACGGGTACCCCGCCGCTGGTACTGCCCGGCTACCTGGCACCCAGCGCGGCTTATTTCCGCGTGGCCAGCGTGGCCTGGGCCACCCCCGAGCTTATGCAGCTGCTGCTGGATTTCACCGCTGGCTATGATGATAGCCACCTGGCCGAAAGCATGATTGGCAGCCGGCGCTAGCCCGGCCAGGCCCGCGCCCGCCCGGGCGGCCCCGTACCAAAAAAACCGCCCGGCTATCGTAGCCGGGCGGTTTCAGCGGGCGGAACCTGCTAAGGGGTGCCTAGTGCGCGAACGCGGAAGTGAAAAGGGAAGCCTTGCCACCGGCGGCGGCATCGGAGTAGGCCAGGCGCAGGCTGGAGGCGGTGAGCTCGGCCACGGCAAAGCGGCGCGTGCGGTCGCCCTGCGTGAGGATAAGCGAATCGGCCGGGGCCGTGAGCCGCCACTTGCCCGTAACGGGCTCGGCAGACTGGCTGCCGGGACGGGGGCCCCGCATCAGCGAGAAGGTACCGTCGGCCTTATAAACCACTGCCTTGATGAGCATCGACGGCTTGGCCTGGGCAAACAGGTCGGAAATAGCCGGCGCGGCATCGGCGGAGGTGGCGGGCGCACTCACCGTGAGGCCGGTCTGGTGCCAGTTGCCGGTAGCCAGCAAGTCGGGCTTGGCCAGTGCTGAAGCGGCATCAGTGGTTTGGGGCGAGTCATTTACGTGCTCCAGCTCTTTTTCGCAGGAGGCCAGGGTGAGCACGGCTACGGCCACACCTAGGAATACGGGCATTTTTTTCATGCGAATAACTTTTGGGTTTTACGCGGCACCGAACCCGGCACCAACATGGTGAAACATACAGGTACAGACCAAGTGAGCATTCAAATGCAGTACCCGACCTATATCCGGTACTGGCAGCCAAACCGGAGGTCGTTTGCTTTGGTTCACCCCTTCACGGAAAAAGACTATTATTGAAATTTTGTATTACTAAATTCATATTGTATCAGCTCGGCAATGTATACTGTATAGCAATACGTTATGAATAAAAAATTATTTTTTCGCAGCCATTCGTCTACGCCGGCCATTTTACCATATTGTTTTTGTATTAAATCATCCTTTCTCTGGTATCCTTCGAAGGTTGTTGCGGCTGGCCGCGAAGGCCTTGCTGCCACCCGGGTATAACTGGTTTACACCCCAGTATTTACGCTTCCAATGGCCTTGCCGGCACTTTTGCGCGCTGGGTTTTGGCCGGGCGCGCAAGCGGGGAAACGCCCCCGCACGCCGGCCGCGAAACCAGACGGCCCGGCCCGGAGCAACCATAAATCGAACGCTATTTTAAGTGAATATCCAAAGATATTATTACATTTAAGCAACCTTTTTACGTATCCCATGACCAATATCTCCGTTGCGCAAGAACCCGTAGAGACCACGGTGCCACCGGGTGGTGCGTTTTTGCCGATGTTCAGCACCTTCGTGCACCCCGAGGCCCAGCAGCGGGTGGCCGCCGTGCTGGCCAGCACGTTTCTGAGCGAGGGCCGCCTGGTGCAGGAGTTCGAAGCCCGCCTGAGTGCCGAGCTGGGCATGCGCCACCCGGCGGCACTCAACTCGGGCACCAGCGCGTTGCACCTGGCCCTGGAGGTGGCCGGCATCGGGCCGGGCGATGAGGTGATTCTGGCCCCACAAACGTTCATTGCCTCGGCCCTCACGGTGGTGCAGGTGGGAGCCCGGCCGGTATTCGCGGATATTCAGTACGACACCGGCAACCTCGACCCGGCCGACATCGAGCATCGCATTACGCCCCGCACCCGGGCCATTATGGCCGTGCACTGGGGCGGCTACCCTTGCGATTTGGCCGAAATCCAGGCCATTGCCGACCGGCACGGGCTGGTGGTAATTGAGGATGCCGCGCACAGCCCCGGCGCAACCTACCGCGGGCAGGCCATTGGGGCTATCTCCGACTTCACCTGCTTTTCGTTTCAGGCCATCAAGCACCTCACCACCGGCGACGGGGGCGCGCTGTGCGCCCGGCAGCCCGCCCAAGCCCGGGAGGTGTTCCGGCGGCGCTGGTTTGGCATCGACCGGGCCCACGCGCCGGTATCGGAGCTGGGCGAGCGGGAATACGACCTCACCGACGTGGGCTACAAATACCACCTGTGCGACTACGCCGCCGCCCTGGGCCTGGCCAACCTCGATGGCTTTGCCGAACGCATGGCCGTGCGCCGGGCCCGGGTGCGGCAGTACCGCGCGGCCCTGCAGCAGGTGCCCGGCCTCCGGCACTTCGGGCACCAGCCCGACCGCGAAAGCGCGCACTGGCTCTTCGGGTTCCACGTCGAAAACCGGCTGGGCCTGGTGCGGGCGTTGCGCGAACGGGGCATCGCGGCGTCGGTGGTGCACGATGGCATCGACCGCCACACGCTGTTCGGGGGCCGGCGGGAGGACCTGCCGCAGCAGCGCCGCTTCGATGCCACCCAGCTGCACGTGCCGCTGCACGATGCGCTCACGGCCGAGCAGGTGGCCTACATCACCGATACCATTCGACGGGGATGGTAGGGCCGGCGATGAACATTGTGCTGTTTGGCCACACGGGTTTTGCCGGCCGCAACGTGGCCGAAGAGCTGCGCCGCCAGGGAGTGGACTTCGTGGGCGCGTCGCTCAGCACCGGGCTCGACCTGCGCTGCCCCACCGCTACGGAGGCTTTTCTGCGGCAGCACGCCCCCACGCACATCGTGAACTGCGCCGCGCACGTGGGCAGCCTCAACTACGTGACCGAAAAGGCCGCCACCGTGGTGGCTGATAACTCGCGCATGATACTGGGCATGTACGAGGCCATTGCGCGGGCCTGCCCCGAAGCCGTAGTCATCAACCCCATTGCCAACTGCGCCTACCCGGCGACGGCCGACCTGTTTCGCGAAGACGAGTGGTGGAACGGGCATCTGCACCGCTCGGTGCTGAGCTACGGCACCAGCCGCCGGCTGCTCTGGGCCACGGCCGAATGCTTCGCCATGCAGTACGGCGTGCGCAGCATCCACCTGCTCACGCCCAACATGTACGGACCCTACGACTCGACCGACCCCAACAAAGCCCACGCCCTGAATGCCCTCATCTCGAAGTTTGTGAAGGCCGAGCACCTGCACGAGCCCGAGCTGGCCATCTGGGGCTCGGGGCAACCCATTCGCGAGTGGCTCTACGCCCCCGACTTTGCCCGGCTGGTGTGGGAAGTGCTGCAAAACCCCGCCCGCCCCGGCCTGGAGCAACCCACCAACCTGGCCCAGAACGACGGCCTGAGCGTGCGCGCGCTGGTGGCCATCATCCAGGCCAGGTTTGGCTACCACGGCCGCCTGCGCTGGGACCCCAGCAAACCCGACGGAGCCCCCAAAAAGGTGATGGACAACACCAAGTTCCGCCAGCTGTTTCCCGGGTTCCGCTTCACCGATTTCCAGGCGGGCATTGCCGAAACCATCCGGTATTACGAGTCGGTGTTTCCGTATTAGAGCGGTTTCTCTATCAATGTACCGCGTTAAAAGTGGATAGCTAAAATCCAGTTGGTAAATGTTTTAACTTTTAACTCTCCACTTTTAACTTCTTTAAAAAGTGTACACCAACCGGCAAGCCTCTGTAAGTAGGTAGTCAGAATTAAGCAGTCAGTAGTCAGATAATAAAAATTTGGTTATGAGCGCATTAAACAAAGTCTGACTACTGATTACCTATGACTGACTACTTAGACTGCTTTTGCAGGAAGATTATCACCGTAATCTTGCACGAATGAATAAATGTTCATAAGTTTGTACGAGTGATGAATACACCAACCGCTGCTTCCGTTGACCTGGGCCTCGACATTGAAAAGATGGAGAAGGTGGCCTTTATTCTCAAAACCACGGCCCATCCCACCCGCATCGCCATCGTGCAGTTGCTGGCCGCCAACGAACAGCTCTCGGTATCCGATATCAGCGAGCGGCTGCGCGTCGAGCAAAGCCTGCTCTCCCACCACCTCTCGGGCATGAAGCTAAAGGGCATTCTGAGCAGCACGCGCGAGGGCAAAAACATCTACTATGCCCTGAAGATGCGCGAAGTCATCGACGTCATTCAGTGCCTGGCCGCGTGCACGTTTCTGTAGGCAGCACGACTTTTTTGCCCTGACACATGAACAACCCAACATAATTTCATACGTCTCTCCTCCCCTCCCATGCTGCATTACTTCGGCTACTTCGCCGCCATTTTCATTGGCCTTGCGCTCGGCATCATGGGTGGGGGCGGCTCCATTCTCACGGTGCCGGTGCTGGTGTACCTGATGGGCGTGAGCCCGGTGCTGAGCACGGCCTACTCGCTGTTTGTGGTGGGCAGCACGTCGGTGGTGGGCGCTTCGGGCTACTTCCGCAAGGGGCTGGTGTCGCTGCGCACGGCGGTGGTGTTTCTCATTCCCTCGCTGGCGGCGGTATTTCTGGTGCGCAAGGTGCTCCTGCCGGCCATTCCGCCCGAGCTGTTTACGGTGGGCGGCATCATCTTCACCAAGGATTTGCTGGTGCTGGTGGCCTTCGCCGTCCTGATGGTGGTAGCGGCCACCTCCATGATTCGCAGCCGGCAGGCCGAGGAAGTGCTCGACGACGAGCTGCACGCCAAGCACGCGTTCAACTACCCGCTGATTCTGGCCATTGGGCTGGTAGTGGGTTTGCTCACGGGCTTCGTGGGCGCGGGGGGCGGCTTTCTGATTATTCCGGCCTTGGTGCTGGGCGCACGCCTGCCCATGAAGCTGGCCGTGGGCACCTCCCTGGCCATCATCGCCCTGAACTCGCTCATCGGCTTCAGCGGCGATTTGAGCGCGGGCACCCCCATCGCCTGGCCGTTTCTGCTGGGGTTTCTGGCCTTCGCGCTGGGCGGCATCGTGCTGGGCACCTACCTGGCCCGCTTCATTCCGGGGGCCCGGCTGAAGCCGGCGTTTGGCTGGTTCACGCTGGCCATGGGCACGTTTATTCTGGCCAAAGAGCTGCTGTTTCATCACGCCTGAGGTGGCCGCCGGCCTTTTTTATCACAGGTTATTTACCCGCTTTTCGTTGAGCATCATGAAAATCGAACAGTTTGAAGACAAGGGCCTGGCCCATTTCTCCTACGCCATTCTGAGCGAGTCGGCCCGCGAAATCGTCCTCATCGACCCGGCCCGCAACCCGCAGCAATACTACGCCTACGCCAAAGCACATAACGCCAAAATCGTAGCCGTTATCGAAACCCACCCCCACGCCGACTTCGTGAGCAGCCACCTGGAAATTGCCCAGACCACCGGGGCGGCCATCCGCGTAAGCCAGCTGCTAGGGGCTGATTATGCCCACGAGGCCTTCGACGAGGGCGACTCCTTTACGGTTGGCAAGCTCACCTTTCGGGCCCTGAACACGCCCGGCCACTCCCCCGATTCCATCAGCATCGTGCTGCAGCAGGCGGGCCAGGATGTGGCCGTGTTCACCGGCGACACCCTGTTCATCGGCGACGTGGGCCGGCCCGACCTGCGCGAAAAAACCGGCAACCTGCAGGCCCGGCGCGAGGAGCTGGCGGCCCAGCTGTACCACTCGCTGCGCCAGAAGCTGCTGCCTCTGGCCGACACCGTGCTGGTGTACCCGGCCCACGGCGCGGGCAGCCTGTGCGGCAAGGCCCTGAGCGGGGCCAACAGCAGCACCATCGGGGCCGAGAAAACCGGCAATCCGATGTTGCGCACCATGAGCGAAGCCGACTTCGTGCGGGAGCTGCTGGCCGACCAGCCATTTATTCCCAAATACTTCGCCTACGACGTGACCCTGAACAAGACCGGCGCGCCAGACTACGCTTCGAGCGTGCGGCAGGTGCCGCGCCTGGGGGCCGGCGCGACGCTCGAAGCCGGCGTTACGGTGGTAGACAGCCGGCCCGAGGCCGAGTTCAAAAAAGGCCATGCAGCCGGGGCCATTAACCTGCAGCAGGGCGGCAAATTTGAGACTTGGCTGGGCTCCATCATAGGGCCAGAGGAGTCGTTTTACCTCATTGCGGCCGACGCGGCCACGCGGGAAGACCTGATTCAGAAAACGGCCAAAATTGGCTACGAGCCCCTTATTTTGGGTGCGCTGGTGGGCACGCCGGCCACGAAGGCGACGCTGCCGGTGCTCGACGTGGCGCAGTTTCGCCAGCATCCGGAGCAGTACACCATCGTGGACATCCGCAACTCGGTGGAACACCGCGACGAGCCCATTTTCGATGGTTCTCTCAGCATTCCGTTGCCTGAGCTGCGCGAGCGGGCCGGCGAGATTCCCACCGATAAGCCGGTGGTGGTGCACTGCGCCGGCGGCTACCGCTCGGCAGCCGGCAGCAGCATCGTGGCCCCGGCCCTGGCCGGCACCCCGGTCTTCGATTTGGGCGAGGCGGTGAAGATATTTCAGCCGGCGACCGTGGCTCATTAGCGCCTTCTTGCTATGTAGGCAACCGGAATTAAGTAGTCAGAGGTCAGAAGATAAAAATTTGTCTGTGAACGCATTAAACAACGTCTACCTACTGATTACTTGTGACTGACTACTTACAATACTCATTTCATTTTCTCTTATCACACCCACTAACTCCCTCATCATGTCTGCGTTGCCTAAATCTACTTCCACCTATCAGAACCTTAGCCCCGAGCAATTTTCCGAAGGACTGCGGGACTCCCGCGCCGTGCTGCTCGATGTGCGCCGCCCCACCGAATTTGCGCAGGGCCACCTGCCCGGGGCCCGCAGCATCGACGTGCAGGCCCCCGACTTTGCCCGTCGCGTTATCAACCTCGATTCGACCCGCCCCACCTACGTGTACTGCCGCAGCGGGGCCCGCTCGGCCATGGCCGCCGCGCAGCTCAAAGCAGCTGGTTTCGGGCACGTTTTCAACCTGGGCGGCGGCATTCTCGATTGGCCTTATTCGGTAACGCGCTAAGCGAAAACCGCCATTTTATGCTTGATTATCAATTTTATGCTGGAATTCATTCGGCAGCCCTGGCCCTGGTACGTGGCCGGGCCGCTCATTGGCCTCGCGGTGCCGGCACTGCTGCTCGTGGGCAATAAGGCGCTGGGCATCAGCAGTGCGTTGCGCCACGTGTGCGCGGCCTGCGCACCGGCCGGCATCCCGTTCCTCACCTACAACTGGCGGGCCGAAGCCTGGAACCTGGTGTTCGTGCTCGGCGTGGCGCTGGGCGGCTTCATCGGCTACCGGGTGCTGGGCCACCCCCACGTTATCGGCATCTCGCCGGCCACGGTACACGACCTGAAAACCCAGCTGCACCTAACCGACTTTTCGGGCCTGCTCCCGCGCGAGCTGTTTGCCCTCGACAACCTGACCCACTGGAAAGGCTGGTTTTTTCTGGTACTGGGCGGCTTTCTGGTGGGCTTCGGCACGCGCTACGCCGGCGGCTGCACCTCGGGGCACGCCATTTCGGGCCTTTCGAACCTGCAATGGGTGTCGCTGGTGGCCGTCATCGGCTTCTTCGCCGGGGGCCTGGTAATGACCTGGCTGATTTACCCGCTGCTATTTTAACCTGCTACATGAAGTACCTCAAATATCTGGCGCTGGGCACGCTGTTCGGCATTATTCTCACCAAAAGCGAAGTCATCAGCTGGTTTCGGATTCAGGAGATGTTCCGTTTCCAGGCCTTCCACATGTACGGCGTCATCGGTTCGGCCATCGTGGTAGGGCTGATTTCGATTCAACTTATCAAGCGCAACCGGCTTCGAACGATTACTGGCGAGCCCATCGTCATGACCGACAAGCAATTCAACCACGGCGTTTGGATTGGCGGTTTTCTGTTCGGGCTGGGCTGGGCCATCACCGGGGCCTGCCCGGGACCGCTGTTTGCCCAGCTGGGCAGCGGTGTGGGCGCGGCCGCCGTAATGATTCTGGCCGCCCTGGCCGGCACCTGGACCTATAGCGCCCTGCGCGACAAGCTCCCGCACTAATTTCCCTACGGCCCCCGGCGAGCCAGCTTGCCGCTCTTTCCGGGAGTTGTGTTTTCCATTGGCGAGCTACCCGCGTAGCCCCGGCCCCCAGAATACGCGCCGTCCTGCTCACGACCCGGCAAGCAAGGCCTCTAAATGGGTACCGAACTTATATCACCAGTGTGCCTTCGGCAGCTATATCCGCACAGCGCTTGTGGCAATACGCTTGCTCGCGGCTCACCTGGCTGGCCCATAAACGCAAAAACACCCGCCGGTTATCGGCGGGTGTTTTTGGTATTGGCGCTCCCTCCTGGGAACAGCCATTTGCCTATCCCTGCCGCTATTTGCCGCCGCTGCTGCAGCTCTGGCGCTTTTGTCTGGCGCACTCCCCTACTAGCCGGCACCATCAGGCAGGGATATTCCTAAAAACCGGGGGCAATTTCTGTTTTAGCCCCCGGTTGGCCCCCGGTCTGGGCGGCCTTGCCTGGGCGCGTTGGGGCAGGTACCGCGGTAGGGACCGCCGCCGGCAGCACGCGCTCCCAGGCCTGCAGCAGTTGGGGGCCGTAGCGTTCTAGTGTATCGTAGCCGTATACGCTGGCCGATACGTGTCCCAGGGCAATCTCTTTTAGGGTTTGGTCGCCTTCGCCACCGAGGATGAGCATGTCGGCACCGGTGTGGCGGGCGGCGTGGGTGCTGAGCGCTTTGTATACTGGTATCACTTCCTCGGTGCGCACTTTGCCGGAGAAGCCCACGTCGACAAACTCGCGGGTAAGGCCAGCTACCCGACCCAGCTGCTTCAGTCGGCGGTTCCGTTCTTGCTGGCTGGCCATGGGCAGTTGGCCCCCATAGCGCTGCCATATGTTCGCCGCCGCGGGTGGCAACGGAATTAGCACCGGCTCACCGGTTTTGTTTTGGTATAGCTCCACGCACAGTGTTGGCCCGTGGCCAGGCAATTCCCGCAGTGCAACATGGTGCGGGCGCAAGCCTCGCAGGTCGGTATCGCGCAGCAACAGGAACATCTGAAACAGAAATACGTCGCGCTCAGCAGCTACTTCTTCCTCAACGGGGGCAGTCAGTAGCGCCCGCACTTCACCCGCGCGCAACGACAGGGCCCGGCCGTAGCGAACCGTTAGCTTGTTCAGCCACCCGGGGACGGCTTGGTTTACTTGGCGCAGGCAGTCGCGGAAAAACTTGTAGTGCCGCTGCACCGTCGAATCGCGCAGGCCTTGCGCGTAGAGCCAGGCCGTGTACTTGGCCAACTGCTCGCGGGTGAGCGCGGCCAGTCGCAGCTTAGGGTCGAACTCGGCCAGGGCGCCCACCACCTGGTTGGCTCCCCGCAGGTAGCTCTCGCTGAGCAGTTGCTTGTTCTCGGCTTGCCACCGCTCGGAGAACTCGGCCCAGGTGGCCATGGGCGTGAGTTGGGCCGGGCCAGTTATCTCTGGTTCTGGAGCAACTTTACGGCGCTGCCCGCCAGCGCCCACGCCGCGCACGGCTTCCTCAATTTCGCTCTGGGTTACGTCGACTTCAGCTCTGCCGATGGCTTCAGCCGTCAGAAACACGCCCTGCACGGCAGCCAACAGCCGGGTCAGACGCAGGTTGAGCTGGTTGGCGTCGGGCGCGCTGGTGTGGATACGCTTGGCTTTGGTAGGCTTCCAGTGCTCCGGCAGCACTTTCACACCTGTAGGTACCTTCCAACGGTGGCCGCCGGCCCAGTGCAGGTCCCCGAAGATGTTGGCCCGGCCCACTTTGTCGGGGCGGTCAAGGCGCTGGCGGAAGATGAGCTCCATGAGAATAGGATGCGTTACTGCTGGTCAGTCTGTTTCTGGCTGTCACCCACATCCTCGCGTCGCTCCTTCTCCCATTTCTCCAGCGTTTCTCTGATATGCTTGGCTGCCATTACTTCATAATAAGCATCTGCTATTGGACCCTTCTCAACGCGATTAATATCGAGGTTCAAGGCCAATGGTGCTAGTTGCTGAATCTTCTCAACCTCACCAGAAGTATCCCTTTTAGCCAAATATTGAACAAGCGCTTGTAGAGTATTTCTGTCTCTTATGCGCTGTGTAAATTCTTTACGGTATTCAGCCAAATCTTCTGCGCGTTGCTTTTCAAATTCAAGGAGGTAGTCCTGTGGCAAAAAACTATCACCAGAATCTTCTGTAGCCTTGACAGTAGGAAGCAGCCCTACTTCGGTTCGTAACATATCGTCTTTTCCAAACAGAAGCCAGTCAGTCCTTATTTGCGGATAAGCTTCGAGTATTTTAATAAGCACCTTGAACGAAGGGTCTCCCTTTCTGCCAGCCAACAATTCTTGTGCGCCCTGTGGGGAAATACCTGCCTTTCTGGCGAAAGCCGCCTTTTTCCCTTTTTCAAAAAGGTCGACTAACAAATTTAGTCTCTGATTAACAGATGTTTGCTCCATTTGTACTTATTTGTTGTATAAAAACACCCTACTGGTGTTGATTTTATTCGCATTTGTTGATTACGTTTGTTGCATCTCATCAATACATCAACAAATGTAGATAAATGGAACCAAATTTCAATCTTGCACGCCTACTAGCACCTGGAGATATAAGGGCCATTGCGGTGAAACTTGGCCTTTCGACTTGTGCGGCCAGCGCCGCCATTCGCCGCGCAAATCCGGGCCACCCCGCAGTACGAGAGGCCTACCTTATTGCAAAGAACTCCGGTGCTCTTGAAGTGGCACAAGGCCTTGCCACACTCAAAGCCGTCTAAGGTGATGCTGCCTAACGTCTCATTTACTACTGCCAACGGTGTGCTGGCTTTCGAAGACCGCGAAGCTGTGCTGCGCGTGCTGGCTCAAGAGCAAAGCGCCCGTCTGACTGCTGAAGCCGAGCAGGGGGCACTTGCCGTGGTTTACAGGGTGGGGGGTGAGCGTGACGAGCGCCGCCCACACGGTGGGCTGCTGACCGAACGGCTTGATATCAGTGAGCGCTCAGCCTACCAATTACTGCGGGACGGCAAGCTGGGATACTGCACCTGCGGGCGTAAAAACATAAGAATCAGCGAGCGCGCCGTGCGTCGATTCGAGGATGGCCTGCCGCCGCTCCCTATCTAAAAATCCCTCATTTTCTGGAATTTACCCTGGTCGATTTAATCGCCTCAGGCCACGCCTTTGCCCGCACATTTTTCCTTTAAACCTACTCATTTCATCATGGAATGCCCTCAAATTCCACTTGCCGAAATCACAACTGCCCAGGCAAGCAGCCCCATTTTCGCTTATGACCGCGGCCAGCAACAGCGCACCCTAATCCGGCTGCAACGCTTTTACGCAGCCAAGCTGGCGCAGATGAAAGCCTTTCACCCCTTCTTCGACAAAGGCCAGCCCAACATTGCGCTGAGCAGAGCCTCTCAGGAATTGGCCTTGCGCTTGCCTGCTTGCCCGCCGATAAGTAAAATATACAGTGCATTGCGCGATGGGTTGGCTGATAAATTGCGCGTTCTAAAAAAGCCAATTGCAGCTACTCTTCTCAACATTGAGCGCGACGAGCGCGAGACGAAACAATATAAACACAGCGCGCCCGCATACCTGGCAGCCATACATGCCTTGTGCACACCGGCGGTCCCCACCATGGAGGTGCTGGTGCCATCTCGCACTGCTGATTCTCTCGCCTCTAATGCTGCGTAGCGTGGGCAGTTTCTCGAAAACAGTAGGCCTTCGGCTACGCAATGCCGGTGGCTACGTGCCTGGACAGCGAATAATCGCCTTGGCCGACGGCCGAAAATTCTGGGCTACTCGTGTCCCGCGAAGTGAGTGGGCCGACCTACAGCTCAGCGACGAGCTGCTGCACGTGTGCGCTAAGCATGCGCACGTGCCTTTCCCTGCTTGCATCGAAATGGCCACGGTGTTAGGCAACCACGCTGGCACTGAGGCGCTGGCCCTGGCGTGGGGCTGGTGTGCCGAGGGGCCAGTCTATAACCGCCCCACAACGGTACTCTACTACCGTGAGCTGGAGTCCATCCTACGCTACGAGCTGCATGAAACGGGCTGCTCCGATGTGGTTTCCACCATTATTCCCAATCCAAACTAAGTATGTTAGTTTCCTTCTTCCCCCAATTAATAAATCCAGCGTCCAGCGAGGCGGTCCAACTGCCTAAGCTGCTGGCTGGCATCCGCGACGGCCGCTGGGCTGAGCAGGTACTGGCCGTACGCGGGGTGGACCCTAACAGCAAGGCATACAGCGAAGCGAAGCGAAAGCTGCCCTGCTTTACGGCCTCGGGCACCTTCGAACGGCGTACCCTGGCTGGCCTACTCCAGCACTCGGGCATCGTAGCCCTGGACCTCGACGCCAAGCAAAACCCGGGCGTTGACATGTCCGCTTGGGGTGGTCTAGAGAAAATGGACAGTGAGCTAAGATAGGTTGGTTTTCAAGTCGTGTTCAAATTGATGCGGTGAGCGGTAGCCGAGGGCGGAGTGGCGGCGGTCGAGGTTGAAGTAGGTGTCGAGGTAGTTGGCGACTTCCAGGCGGGCTTCTTCCAGCGAAGCGAAGGGGCTACCGCCGGGCAGTAACTCGGTTTTGAGCGTGCTCCAGCCGGCTTCGGCCTGGGCGTTGTCGTAGGGATTGCCCGGTCGGCTGAAGCTGGGCACGGCCTTGGCCTTTTCGATGCGTGCGCGGCAGGCGGCGCTGGTGTACTGGCTGCCGCGGTCGGCATGGATAATCAGGCCTGGGGCGGGTTGGCGCAAGGTCAAGGCCTGTTCCAAGGCCGTGAGCACGAGTTCGGTGGGCATCTGCGCGGCCAGGTGCCAGCCCACCACCCGGCGCGAGCAGGCGTCGCGCCAGGTGGCCAGATAGCACCAGCGCCCGCCCAGTAAGGGCAAGTAGGTGATGTCGCCGACCCAGACCTGGTTCGGGGCGGTCGGCACCGGCTGGCCGAGCAGCCGGTTCTCTGCCACCACAGCGGCCGGGTCAGCCACGGTGGTACGGGGGCGATGCGGCCGGGTGCTCAGGGCACATAAGCCCGCTCGGTGCAGCCACGAGCGCAGGGCGTAGCGACCTACGACGTGCCCTTCTGCGTGTAACTCGGCCCGCAGCCGCCGGGTGCCGTAGCGTCGGGCGTGGCGCGTAAAGGCCGCTTGCGCCGCCACTTGCCACGGAGCCGGCGCAGCGGCCGGCCGTTGCCGACACTGGTAATAGCCGGCCGTGCTCACGGCCAGCACCTGGCAGAGCAGCTGCACGGGCCACGGCTCGGCGCAGGCCGCGATGAAAGCGTAGCGGCTCATGACTGAGGCGGTTGGGAAAAGATGGTCACGACTTTTTTTAAAATATCGCGCTCCATTTCCACGCGCTTGAGCGCGGCCCGCAGCTGCTTGATTTCGTCGCGCTCCGCGCTGCTGGGCACGGCGGCTTCCAGCGCCTGGCGTTGCCAGCGCCCCAGCAGGGCTGGCGAAATGCCCTGGGCACGGGCCACGTCGCTTTGCCGGGCGCCGGCCCCTACTTGGCGGACGCACTCGGCTTTAAAAGCCGGCGTGTATTTCTTGCGGGTGGAGGGGCTTCCTCCAGGATTCGATTTTTCAGTCATGAGCAGCGGAAGTTAAGACTTCTCGCTGTCCGTTTTAGCTAGACCACCTCAGCTACCAAGACGCTGCTGGCCGCCGACCCTACCACTTATGCCTGCTTTATCAGTGCCGGCGGCGTGAGCCTGTGTGTGCTGGTGCGTATCCCTGCCGAGAACCACACGGATAGCTTCCGTAGCCTGAAAGCTTACTACAAGCAGGTCTACGGCTTGGTAGTAGATGACCTCAGAGACGTGAGCCGCCTGCGCTTTGTGAGCTACGACACAGCGCTGTACCTGAGTGAGCAGGCTGGAACATTCGAGCAATCGCTGCCCCAGCCCCTCACTTCCGCGCCCGTACTGGCCACCACCCTTCCTAGCCCGAACTAATAGTTATGCCTAACGCTGCTATACTGGTATCCTACTTCCCCTACTCACTGAAACCCAAGCTACCGGAAGCGCTGCCGCTGCCCGAGGTGCTGGCTGGCATTCGGGATGGACGCTGGGCCGAGCAGGTGCAGGCCGTGCGTTCGCTCAACCCTGATGGTGCAGAGCACAAAAAAATGAAGAAGAAGCTACCCGGTTTTACGGCTTCGGGACGCTTCAAACAACGTAATGCAGCTGACCTGCTCCAACACTCGGGCTTTCTCTGCCTCGACATTGACGCCAAGCACAACCCCGACATTGACTTGGCCGCGGCCCGCCAGAAAGTGGAGGTCGACTCTTACACTTACGCCTGCTTTACCAGTGCCGGTGGGCGGGGCTGGGCCAGCGTGATACCGGTGCCGGGCGATGACCACAAAGGCAGCTTCCGGGCGCTTGCCGCCTACTATCAGCAGGCCTACGGATTGAGCGTCGACCAGGCTTGCAAGGACGTGAGTCGGCTGCGCTTCGTGAGTTATGACCCTGATTTATACTTGAACGAGCAAGCCGCCACTTTCGAGAAATCACTGCCCGAACCTGCGAAGCCGGCGGCCAGTGCGTCGAGACTGGCCCGCCCCGCACGGGCCACTCCATACAACAAAGACTACGGACAGCAGGCCTTGGAGTTAGCTTGTGACCGGGTGCGGGTCGCTGCCGACGGCACCAAGCGCACGGTGCTCAACACCATGGCCTTTCTGTGCGGCGGCTACATCGGGGCGGGCTTCCTCTCCGAGTCCGATGCCCAGCGCGCGCTGGAAGCCACCATCAGCAGCCGCGAGGTGGAGGACTTACCGGCCGCCTTCAAAACTATCGCCATCGCCCTGCACGAGGGCCAGCAGAAGCCCGTGCTGCCTCCGTTACTGCAGCGCATCGTGCGCCAGCAGCAGCGCAACGAGGTGCCCCGCGAAGTCATTGTGCAGACCCTGCACGCCAGCACCGGCGCGGCGGCTGAAGCGCTGGCCGCCGGCATTGATAGCATGCTGGCCGAACCAAACCCCATGCTACTCACTTTCTGGAGCGTGGCAATAAGGGGGGGGAAGAACGATTACCCCACTACATACAAGCTGCACATTGAACGATACGAATTGCGCGAGTGGCTGCGGGGGCAGGGCTTCAGCTTCCGGCCGGCAGGTGCTGGCGGCGCGGTGGATTTTTTGCATACTGCCCAAAACATTGTGCGGCTTGTCGAGCGTTACGAGTTGAAGCAGCACGTCATAAGCTATGTAGAGCAATTGCCGCCACGCTTCGATAATATCGAGCGGGCTGACTTATTGGAGGCCGTGCTCGTGCAGATTCGTGGATTGTTCGACAAGGAGGCGCTCGAATGCCTGCCGCCGCTGGTGGGTGAGTTCCTACGCGACACAGCTACCACAGCCCGCTATTTCTTCCGCAATTGCTGGGTGGAGGTGTCGGCCGCCGCCATCGCACTACGCCCTTACAATGAACTGCCTGGCCTCATCTGGCAAAGCCAGGTGCGGCCGCACGACTTCCGCGAAATCTTTCATCTCGAAGCCATGAGTTGCCACTTTCACCGGTTCTTGGTCAACGTCACCGGCAGCGACACGCAGCGCTTGGCCCAGTTGCAGCGAGCGCTTGGATACCTGCTTCATGGCTATAAAGATGACGCCAGCGCACGGGTGGTCATCCTCGTCGACCAGGTGGCCACTGCGGGCCAGCCAGCAGGTGGAACCGGGAAAAGCCTGCTGATTCGAGCCGTGGGCGAAATGATTAAAGTCACGCAGCTACCGGGCGCGACGTTCCGCTTCGACGACGACTTTCGCTTCGCCCTCATTGAAGACGATACGCGCATTGCCTACTTTGATGAGTGGGACGGTCAGCGGCTCCCGTTCAAAAAACTGTTCACTGAGATAACCAGCGGCATGATGGTGAACCGGAAGAACAAGCCCCAGGTGGTTATTCCTTTCGAGCGCAGCCCAAAGTTCGCCATCACCACCAACGACATGGTGGGCGGCCAGGGAGCCAGCCACGACCGTCGGCGGCTAGAGATTGCCCTAGCTCCCCACTACTCTGACCGCTTCACCCCCAAGGACGAGTTCGGTATGGGTTTCTTCAACCAGGGGTGGGACGAAACGGATTACCTATACTTCTTCAACCTGGTCCTTGGATGGGTACAGCAGTACCTGGCCCACGGCCTGCTGCTGCTCGACAGCCACGACATTAAGGCCCGCAAGGTGGAGCAGGATACTTCACCCGAATTCGTGGAATTTGCTGAGGCCGTGCTGTTACTCGACGGCACCTCCCCCAATGTAAATCTGCTCGATGATAAGCTATGGGCCAAAGACCTCTACCAGCAGTTCATTGACGAGACAGGTGAAAGCCCCACCCGATTTACGTTGCGGCACTTTATGAAGTGGATGGACCGCTACGGATTTACAAAGAAGCGATGCGAATTGCGCGGAGACCGCCGTGGTCAAACCTACTTTCTTAGACCTGCCGTTGAATAGGGTGGCTCATGACAATATTTTAGAACTCGTGGGCCATTTTTAATACTCATATAAAAATGATAGTCAGCATTATATCAACTTGTGATTTATCCGTGCGAACAGTTTACCTATTCCCTTAGGTGCGTTTGTAGATTTCTAAGTCACGCGCATTAGATAATAGTAAGTATCTAAGAAATCAGAATAGTGCAACAATTCGGAAAATATACAATTCTAGCCAGCGAACAGGCTGTCTTTTATTTGGAGAAATACTCTATTTGTAACTTGCTGGCTAGAATTGTATATTTTCCGAATTGTTGCACTATTCTGATTTCTTAGATACTTACTATTATCTAATGCGCGTGACTTAGAAATCTACAAAC
>JANNDE010000563.1:0-12840 GCA_031387395.1 Hymenobacter sp. | reverse complement strand
GGCCTTCACCGCCGCCTTCGCCGGCACCGATTACGCCCTGGCCGACCTGCGCCACTACCACCAGCTCATCGACAACTGGCGCGACAAGAAAACCGGCCTGCCGCCCCTGCGCCGCGATTGGGTCGCCACCTCCAAAAAATTCATGCTCAATGATGCAGCTGACAACCGCCTTAAACTCGCCCCCGGAACCCACCAGCACCAGCCTGGCCAGCACGGCCCCGACCCCGGAACACGGCCTGCTACAACTGGCTACCGCTCCAAGTACGATGCGTGAGCTGGCCAGCACCCCTAACCCCGAAGCCCGCGCCCTGCTGGCCGAGGTGTCGGTGGGCCTCACCGTGGCCCAGGCCGTGGCCGCGCCCAAGCTGTTCCAGCTCCGGCACCGCTTGGGCGAAACAGTCCTGACCAAGCTGCTGGTCGTCGTGCTGCGCGCCTTCATGGACTCGCTGCGCGTGCCCGACAAGCCCGACGCGGCCGACATCCTGGAGCTGGCCGACACGTTGGCCCACATGTACACCCACGACAGCCTGAAGGACATTATTCTGGCATTGAAGGAGGCCCGCACCAACGGCACCAAGTTTTATCAGTCGCTCGACGTGAGCACCCTCTACCGCCTTATCGCAGAGTATTTCACCCGCAAGGCGGCGTACCTCGAAAACCGCCACCTCGACCAGAAAGCCAACGGGGTCAGCACCCAAGCAGCTGATGTGAAACTATTGGGCGAAGCCGCTCCGCGAATGCTCGAAAACGTGGCCCAGCAGATTCCAGCCGACCACCCCAATGCAGAAGGTCTGCGCCAGAAGCTCACCATCACCAAAGCACGCGAGGCCCGCGGCCTCATCACCCGCCAGGAAGCCGAGCAGCAGCGCGCCGAAGCCCGCCAGGCCACCGAGCGCAAGCCCCGCTTAGACTGGAAGGCCAGCCCCGAGGCCCAACAGCTCATTGACAAACGCCACCGCGCCGAGAACGCCCACCTGATGGAGAAGTACCGCCCATGATAGCCCAGAAACACGACCAGCTGCCCCTGGACTTCGGCACCCTCAAAGCCGGCGAGATTACCAGCGCCATCATTGCCTACCTCACCAAACACGGGTTCAAAGTGTGGCGCCAGAACACCAGCGGCATTTACGACCAGCAAACCGGCCGCTGGCGCAAGAACCCCCAGGGCTGCAATGGCGTGCCCGATATCATCGGCTTCCGCCTCGCTGACGGGGTATTCGTGGGCGTCGAAGTCAAGGCCGGCCGCGACACCCTGCGCGACGACCAGAAACAGTTTCTCAACGAGCTGAAGCAGGCCGGCGGCGTGGCCTTCGTCGCTTATGATTTCGCCCAGTTCCAGCAGTCATTCGAGGGCCGCGGCCTTCACCGCCAAGCCGCCTGACCAAGCCCAACCCTCACCGATTTTCTCCGTTGCACACATTCCACTAACCCTACTTCGCTCATGTCCGACAACCTCCAAGACCGTGGCCCCGCCGACCGCACCCGCGTCAACGTCAACGAAACCCACGAAGTCCGCTACTGGACCCAGAAATTCAACTGCACCGCCGAGCAGCTCCGCGCCGCCGTCGCCAAAGCCGGCGTCATGGCCGATGCCGTGGAGCGGGAACTACGCCGCCGTGCTGCCTAGTATCTGTAAATAGCATCCTCATTTCCTGATGTAAAAGAAAAGCCTTTTCCTTACCGGCAAGGCCTTTTCTTTTACAATAATTGCAAACGTTACAATGGCTTAAAGATGGTTTCAGGGCTCATTGACTTGAGTCGTCCGTAAAACTCAATTGCATATCTATCAGTCATCCCCGCGACAAAATCACAGATAACACGCTTTTTCAGGGCCTCATCTTTAAACTGGTCATAGGTGTAATGAAAATCATTGGGAAGCAGCTCGTGTCCTTTCTCTGACGAAAGCAGGTCAAAAATGGCATCTACTATTTCTACCCCCCGGCTAGCCACAATCTTCAGGCGGTGATTTAGAATCTGGTACTGCCATGTAAACTGTTTCAAAATCTCCACGAACTTCCGCGCTTCAACGTCCAGATAGACTTTTGAAAGAGCCGGGAAATCCTCATCAATGTCTATTTGGACGCTCCTTATGAAACGTCCTACCAGATAAGAAGTAAGCTCCGTTCGGGACTTGCTGTCGTTTGCCAACAAATTCGATGTGGCGTACGCATCCTGAAGTAGCTTGAATTTATCTACGGGCACAGGCTCACCCTCGCCATCGGTATCATCACCTATCAGGTATGGTCCGAATAGCTCTTTTATGAATGTTAGTGCCTTCTCTCTGTCTATTACGGGTACCTCTCCTTGGTTTCCCAACGATGCGTGCTCCTTAGCAAGACTCTCATTCACCTTCACTACGATGCTGTCCCATAGAATACCTGGTGTTGCTATGATTGCCATAGGGGTAATGAAACCAGCTTTCAATGCATCTTCTAAGTCGTAAGTAGAATATGCAATGTCGTCTGCGACGTCCATTATGGCGCATTCTACAGACTTGAACTTGCCGGCGCTTGCATCGAACCCTGGTGCTACATGCCCCTTAATAAGTTTGACTATATCCTTTTCACAGCTATAGTACCCCTTCTGCGGATGCATTGTCTTGGCAGCAGCGTTAACACGCTTGGCCGGGTCAATATCGATGCATTCATCATACTTTAGGATTGACGCTAGCGAACGATAGGTTAGGTTAAGCCCTAATCGATAGTCACAATCATTTTCTATGCCTTCCGCTCTGTCATCCTGATTGGTGCCCTTTTCCAACTTGGTCAAAATGTGCAAGGTCTGTGCATTGCCCTCAAACCCTCCTGATTGGGCCATCTTGCAATTCAGCACTTCCTCTCCTAAATGGCCAAACGGCGGGTGGCCTAGGTCATGGGCCAAGCTAGCAAAGCGCAGGATGTCAATATCAATTTGGCATTCCGCATACTTTTCACCCAGATTCTTTATGTCGTGATTGAGTTTATACCCAATGGATTCTGCAATCTGCGACACCTCCAACGAATGCGTGAGTCGGTTACGAAAGAAGTCGGATTCCTGCCCTGGAAAAAGCTGTGTCTTTCCTTGCAGTCTGCGGAATGACGGTGCATGCAGCAGCCGCGCGGTATCCCTGCGATAATCCGAACGATAGGACTCTGGCGTAAGGCGAGCGGATTCCCCAATCGGCTGCGCTCTTTCCTTGTCCGCATCCGTGTACATCTTCAATTGCATACGCCCTACTCAAAAGGTAAAAAAAAGCCAGGCTACTGTAAGTAGCCTGGCTATTCGGTTTGATGTTATTAGTAGCTGGTCGTAACCAGAGCAGCCTGTGACATTTGAGTTGCTTTGCCGTCCTTGGTATCATTCCCTTTGGAATAGGAATGAACAATTGATTGAGCTCTCTCACGCACCGTTCTGGCTGAAGGTACCACGTAAGAGTTGGCACTCTGAACTTTGAGGTCTTTCATAAGAGGCTTGTGGTTAGTTGTGGCTGTGTGGGTAAGCAGACAGGAAGCTTAGCGCCGCCCGAAACTACTTACGTTATACTCTATAATGCAAACGGAGTGCAAAATTAACCAAATTAACTTTACAACGCTAATTCTTTAACTCATACGGATGCAAAGTGTTTGAGGATTTCCCTGAGCCTCAGCCACCTTTTTAGCTCCGTTCTCTCTAGCTTGCCGGGCTATTTAACCCACAAGCTCGCCTCAAACCGCCACTCTACCTTCGCCCCCATGCCTTTCTCCCTCGCCGAGCTGCGCCACCGCGCCGCCGATTTCGTGCGCCAGCACGCCGACGACCACGACGAAAAATCCCAGGCCCAGACCTTCCTGCGCGACTTCTTCGACGTGTTTACCCCCCAGGGCCACCGCCGCGCCCGCTTCGAAACCCGCGTCAAAAAGCCCGACGGCTCCCAGGGCTACATCGACGCGCTGTGGCCCGGCACCCTGCTCGTGGAGATGAAAAGCCGGGGCCGCGACCTCGACGCCGCCCACCAGCAGGCCCTCGACTACCTACCCCGCCTGCCCCAGGCCCACCTGCCGGGCTTCGTGCTCGTCAGCGACTTTGCCCGCCTGCGTCTCTACGACCTCGACCAGAACCTCCACCACGATTTTGCCCTGGCCGAGCTACCCGAGTACCTGCACCTGTTCGGCTTCCTCACCGGCTACCGCCCCGCCGGCCAGCAGCGCCCCGAAGACCCCGCCAACGCGCAGGCCGCCGAGCTCATGGCCCAGCTCCACGACGCGCTGCTGGCCGATGGCTACGCCGGCCACCCCCTGGAGGTGCTGCTGGTGCGCCTGCTCTTCTGCCTCTTCGCCGAGGACACCGCCATCTTCGACACGGCCGAGTTTCGGGCCCTGCTCGAAGAGCACACCGCCCCCGACGGCCACGACCTCGGCGCCAAGCTCGGCGAGCTTTTCGCCGTGCTCGACACGCCCCCGGCCGAGCGCGCCCGCGCCCTGGCCCCGCACCTGGCCAACTTCCCCTACGTCAACGGGGCCTTGTTCCGCGAGAACTTCCGCCCGCCCGCCTTCACCAAAGCCACCCGGCAGCGGCTCGTCGACTGCACCTACTTCGACTGGTCGCGCATCTCGCCCGCCGTGTTCGGCTCGCTGTTTCAGTCCATTGCCGACCCCAAGCAGCGCCGCACCCTCGGCGCCCACTACACCTCCGAGCCCAACATCCTCAAAGTCCTCGACCCGCTGCTGCTCGATGGCCTGCGCCAGGAGCTGGCCGCCGCCGGCACCAACCGCGCCGCCCTCACCCGCCTGCAGCAGCGCGTGGCCAGCCTGCGCCTGCTCGACCCCGCCTGCGGCTGCGGCAACTTCCTGGTGGTGGCCTACCGCGAGCTGCGCCTCGTGGAGCACGCCGTGCTCGACCGCCTCTTCGAGCGCGGCTCGGCCGGCGGCGTCAGCCTCAACCTGGCCCTCTACCAGCAGGTGCGCGTCGAGCAGGTGGCCGGCATCGAGGTCGAGGAGTTCGCCGCCCGCATCGCCGAAGTGGCCCTCTGGCTCATGGACCACCAGCTCAACCTGGCCCTCTCCGCCCGCTTCGACCAGCGCTACGTGCGCCTGCCCCTCACCGGCGGTGCCCGCATCCTCAACGACAACGCCCTGCGCGTGAATTGGGAAGCCGAGTTTCCGGCGCTGGACTACATCGTGGGCAACCCGCCGTTTGTGGGACAGGCTATGCAAACCGCCGCGCAAAAGGCCGATGTCGCCGCTGTTGGGCAAGGACTTGGCTCCGTGGGTGCGCTTGATTTTGTAGCAGGCTGGTACCTGAAGGCCGGGCAATACCTCGAACAGTTCCCGGCTCAAGTGGCATTCGTGTCCACCAATTCCATCGTTCAGGGCGAGCAGGTCGCCATTTTGTGGGCCGAGCTCATAAATCGCTACAAGCTGGATATTCTTTTTGCGCACCGCACCTTCAAATGGAGCAACGAGGCGCGGGGCAATGCCGCCGTGTTCTGCATCATTGTGGGCATGGCGCGAGCCGGCACGACTGGCCCGCGTGTGCTGTTCGATTACGATAAGCCCACGGCCGAGCCCTTCCGGCGGGTGGTCAGCCACATTAATCCGTACTTGGTGGATGCGCCGACTGTGTTTGTCGGCAACCGCAGCAAGCCGCTGAGTTCCGATGTGCCGCCCATGTTGTGGGGCAACAAGCCTACTGACGGAGGATTTCTAATTTTATCTACTGATGAAAAGAATGAGTTGATAAATTCTGAGCCCTCTGCTCTTGACTTCGTCCGTCCATATGTTGGAGCCCACGACTTTCTTAATGGAGAAGAAAGATGGTGTTTATGGTTGGTGAATGTGACACCTTCTTTACTCAAATCAATGCCTAATGTGTTGAGGCGCATTGAGGGTGTCAGATTGATGCGTTCGGCTAGTAAAAAGGCTGCTACTGTAAAGCTTGCCCAGTACTCCCAACTTTTTGCTGAGATTAGGCAGCCTGATTCATCGTATCTACTAGTCCCTTTGCACACTTCGGAGAATAGAAAATATATTCCTCTTGGCTTCCTTACGCCGAACGTAATAGTTTCTAATAGTTGCTCCATTGTTCCCGATGCCACGCCCTACTTATTCGGCGTCCTCACTTCGGAAATGCATATGGCTTGGATGCGGCAGATATGCGGCCGTATCAAATCCGACTTCCGCTATTCCGGCACCCTCGTCTACAACAACTACCCCTTCCCGCCCGCGCCCACCGATGCCCAGCGCCAGGCCGTCACCGACGCCGCCGAGGCCGTGCTGGCCGCCCGCGCTGCCTTCCCCGGCGAGAGCCTCGCTGCTCTCTACGACCCCACCACCATGCCCCCGGCCCTGGCCCGCGCCCACGCCACCCTCGACCGCGCCGTCGACCGCTGCTACCGCCCCCAGCCCTTCGCCACCGAGCTGGCCCGACTCGAATTCCTCTTCGGCCTCTACCAGCAGCTCAGCGCCCCCGTGCTCGGCGCCGCCCCCAAAGCCAAGGCCCGCCGAGTATAAGGCGGGCCACGCACCACAGCACACCGGGCTTTCCTGGCAGAAGGCTATAAATGCCTGAACGCTGCTCATTTGGGCTTTGCGAACTTATTGTACCTTCGCCGGCCCTAATGCTTGTCAAAGCGACGAAATAGGGACCATAAATTCGTCGCGGCTTGTTTCATGACTTTACCCTTCTATCCTCCGTGTCATGATTGGGCCTAACGAATACCACGTAATATTCCAGAATTTTCCCACCACGCCAGGCAAGCTTCCCCTGCGCCTGATGGGCCAGCTCAGCGAGCGCCTTATCAACCTGGCCGTAGGCGTAGTGCGCCTAAATTTTGAAGGCCGCAGCGACCGCCCCGGCAAAGCACCCGATTGGGTTAAAACTGCTACTGATGTCACCTGTACCGCACTCGAAGGCGACGGCAAGACCGGCCTCGCCCTAGAAGCCCCGCAGTTGGGCAACGTATTGGTCGGAAGTGCTTACCAAGAGTTTTTTCAAGAGCCCCTTGGTACCGGCGACGTGGCCCGCGAATCCGCGTTAGGCCTCACCATCCAAGCTATCCAGCAGGCAACCGGGCAGGTCATTGCCCCCAGCGGTGGCGGACTAGTGGACAGAGGCGTGTTGCGCCAATTGCAACACTTATCTGAGTTATTTCCCTCCGGTGACGATGAGGCTAGCTTACTCATCCACAACGAGCAGCCCACCAGCCGGGTGATTATCAACCGCAAAGTATTGCGTGAACTCAAAGCATCAGGCGTGCAAGTGCCCTCGCCCGAACGGGTACAAGTAAGCGGCCAATTGGAAGCTATGCAATTCTCAGCGGCTGATGCGAGAGTAGTAGTCGGCAACCGCAAAATTCGCGTCCATGTACCTGCGCCACTTTTACGCAGCCTCGGCCAGTTCTTTGGCCAGGATGTCTTAGTGCAAGGCGTGGCCAACTTCAATGCAGCGGGCCAGATAACGGCCATTGAGGCCAAGTCAATTACCGAAGCCACGGCGCAGCAATTGTCTTTCTTTCAGCAACTGCCACGCTCGTTAAATACAGCCCCTAGCATTGACCAACTCCGAAAAGAGCAGAACTTCAAGGGCAACGATGTAGCCAAAGTGCGTCAGCTAGCCAGAGAAATGAACATCGAGCAGTCCTATGAGGAATTGCTCGAGCAGTTACGCGACAATGCTTAATTAATATGCCCTACGTTGTCCTTGATACCAATATCGTGCTGGCCTATGTACGCGACCACCAACCGGTAATTCAATTATTTGAAGCCGCTTACCCACCACAGCACTTTGATTATGTCATCAACGTCGTGACCCGTGCCGAGATGTACGTACTGGCCCGCTGTAATAATTGGGGCCCTGACAAGCTCGCTAGCATGGATGCCTTGCTTAATAGCTACCTGCAGGTTAGAGTAGACTCTGAACCGCTTCTTAACGCTTATGCGCAGATAGATGAATTTGGGCGAAAGAGCCCGAACCCACTCCGCAAAACGACGGCCCGCCTCATGGGTAAAAACGACCTGTGGATTGCAGCTACTGCAAGCATTTATGAAGCAGCACTAGCAACTACTGATAAAGACTTCGACCATTTAGAATCCCATTTCTTTCCCCTAACCAACTTGTGTCCGTAGGCTGCTTGTGGTAATGAAATAGTAGCAACGGGGCCAGCCAGCCGGACATCACGCCCGGCCAGCTGGCCCCGTTGTTTGTGGTAGTGCAGGCTTCGGCTACTTGCCGGCCCGGTCGCGCTTCTTATCCACGAGTTGCAGAATAACATTGACGGCCGCGTGTACGAGTATTTGCCAGAGCTTCATAAGTGAGAAAGAGTTAAAAGGTAAGGAAAAACAAGAGGTTCAGGCTTAGCCCAAAACCTCGAAATGCGGCATGTCTTTGAACTTACGCCAGTCGCCGCCCCAATGCACCCGCGCATCGGCGGCCTTCATTAGCCGCGCAAACTTGCTCAGCAACAGCCCCGACCACGACACCTCCCCGTCAGGCAGCAGAAAGGCCACGTCCAGCGCCGGCGTGGGCCGCTTGTTGTGGTTAGACTCGCCGCCACGCTTGTAGGTCACGACGGGCCCCGGTTTGCTGCGGCCCTGCATGTACAGCTCATCCTGACGCTCCGGGCTCCGATAGCACTCGGTGATGATGGGCAGCGCCAGCAGCCGCAACGACGGGTCACTGACCCAGCGGGCCAGTGCCTGGCTATAGGCTGCCTGCAGCGACGGTACCGCCTGAGCAAGCCGCGCCGCCTGAACCTTCAGCCCCGCGGCCATCAGCACCGGCGCCACCCGAACCGGTTTCGGAGCAGCCCCAGCGGCGGGCTTAGTTGGCGTCATGGCCTGCGTCGGTTGGGGAGGACTCGACAGAAGCTGCGGCCGGCGACACGGGAGGCACGATTAGGGTCCCCTCTGCAGGCAGCTTCACAACGGCCTCGGGTTTCTGGAACATCTTGCGCACGGTCGCATAAATCGTCACAATGCCCACAATCACCTGAATAACGACGTGGACGAAGGTTTCCACTTCATTTGCAGTAGGCGGTGTAAAGGCCGAGGTACCGATTTCCCAAACTGCGCCGGTACTGATTATCTGGCCAATATGACCAAGTTTTGAGCTGCTAAAAAGCATGGCGTACAAAAGTGTATTTATGTTATTACACTTATTTACAAACATACGCAACACCAATCAGTCTAGATGCCCAAACTTATTCAGTCCGAAAATATGATTATTTAGAGCGCATCCCCTCCGCTTCCGCTGGTCGCTCCGGGGGGCGGGCTGTCCAGGGGTGCGCTTCGCTACCGTGCTGCGCACCGCTCCCTTTGGTCGCGCCCTTCCCATCCCTTGCGCATTTCAGCAGCTGCTTAACGATTCACCCGCGACGGGCCGCCAACGGGTCAGGCAGCCCCTGAAAATGGCGCAGCCTGCCCCTACCGAAACCCACCGCCCACGCCGGCCGCGGCTTCGCATCGGGGCTACGGAGCCCTCCGTTCGCTCCCTCTCTCCCGTTGGTCGTTCCCTCGCTCACTATGGGCCCTACACCCCGACGCTTCGCCCCGTCCCGCGCTCTACCTTCCCGCCTACCCCCGATACAGTGAAGCTGCAGCACCACCGCCAACGGGGCATCACGCTTCCCGATGGTCAGCCAGCTGCCCCTACCGCAAACCCTCGCCCCGGCCCACCTCATTCCGGGCCGAGCGGCCGGACTACGCTCCGTGCCTGCGCTTGCCGGCAGCCCGTCCCTCCATTCGGCCGGCCTCTCGCAGCCCTAGCCAGACGCCAGCCCACCGCACCGGCACAGGTTGCCAATGCGCAACCGAAGGTCAGCGTAGCTAAGGTCGCCGCTTTCCGTTGGTCAGCATCTCCCATGCGCGGCCCCCTGGCCGTACCCCACGCACAATTCCGTAGCCTGCTGGAGTAACGCCAGATTCAGCAGAGGCGAAGCCAAGGCGCGGCCGGATGCTGCGAAGATTTCCACAGCGGCAGCAGCGGCGCTTGGCTGAATAAGGTGCCCTTCGGGCAGGAGTTCAGCGGGGAGTCCCCCGCACCCCCGGAATATGCTCCGTTTCACTCTGCATTGCCTCGGGCTCCGCAGCCGAAAACCGGCCGCTACACCCTCATAAGGTGCCCTCCGGGCGCATGGTGCGGCTACGCGCGCACCGGGGGCCTCACGGCCGGCCCCCGCAGCCCCTGGCCAAGGGCATTTAGTGGTTTGTTGGGTCGGGCCGCGCCAGCGGCCACCTGCAGCTGCCGCCACCAGGGCCGGCGGTGGCCACCACCGCCAGCAGCGGCACGCATTACAGCCCCAGCCCGCCCGGCACCGGCACCGGCACGGCACCAGGCGCAGGGGCCGCCAGCCATTCGCAGGGCCGGCCCAGGGCCGCAGCAGCGCGGGCCGCGCTCAGTGTGCCCCGGCTTTTCCCGTCCCACACCACCAGCACCACGCTGGCCGCCGCCACTATGGCCCCGTTCCGCACATGGGGCGCAGCCGGGCCGTGGGCGCGGTAGTCGGGCCGCAGCACCCGTAGCGGCACCCCGTTGGCCCGCGCCCACTCAGCGCCCAGCGTGTCAGCACCAGCCGCGCCCCCGCTCACCACTTGGTCAGGGGCCAGTTCTCCCAGCCGCGCCAGCAGTGCCGGGCACTCCGTCACGCCCCGGCTGCCCACTACCGCCACCACCAAGCCGCAGCACCTAGCTGCCTCTTTTTGTATATTTTTCATACTACAAGTTACGCATTATTAGCGCAATTATATGTAAAATGTGGATAAATATTGTTACCGTATAGTGTATCATTAGCGCATTTTTAGCGTATATTTGTATAGTAGTCAGGGGAGAGGCCCCGGCGCTTTGCGCTTGTGGCGCGTGTTGGGCCCGGCCCGCACCGCAGCGCATTTCATACCTAAACCTTACAGGTCATGTTCACTCATTTTCAATTCGCAGAGTTGGCCGCCGCCGCCTGGTGTGGTCCCGCACTTCATACCGCCGGCGTCCACGTCAGCATTACCGGCCCCGTCAGCCGCCCGCAGTTCGGGGTTCATTATTTCGTTGCACAGGCCGGCACCGAGTACGGTTGGGCAGGCTATTTTTCATGCGGCCTTTCATGCCCATTTGCCGCCATTGCCGCAGCCGTAGCCCACTACGCGCAGGCCGCCAAAGAGCAGGCCGCCGGCGCGGTCATGCTGGCCGAGGCCGCCGAGGGCCACGCCGCCCGCGTGTTGTCAGCCGCCGAGCAGGCATTCAGCGGGGCACCAGTGCAGGAGCCGGCCCCCGAAATAGTATGCGTGGTGTGTCAGGAAGGGCGCGACGCGCTAGGTCAGTGCCGCTGCTGCTACGTTCCCGCTCCCCAGCTGCTGGCTCATGCTGCTTAGCCCATGCGTCCCGGCCGCTCCCGCAGTGGGGGCGGCCACCATGCAGGCCCCGGTCCAGCTCACGCCCTACGAGGTGCTGGCCCGCGCACAGTCGGTCAAATACTACGCCGACCGGGCTTTGTGGGAGGTGCGGGATAACGAGTTTGGCCCCGGCCGCTTCCGCAAGCTCTTAGCAGCTGCCCGCCACCGTCAGGCCGCCCGCGCCGCTTATGCCGCCGCCGCCGCCGCCTACCATGCCTCGCCCAGAGCAGCAGCCGAAAGGGCCGTCCGCGCCAAGTACGCCGCCAAGTACGGCACCCCCATTCAGTAGCCACCGGCCCGCGCCACCGTTGCGCGGGCCCCTTCTGCCCCCGCCATGCCCGCCAGTCTCGCTCCCAGCTTCTCGCAGGTTGCCGCCGCCTGCTTTCCCCTGCCCGGCTGCTCGGTGAGCGGCTACGCCTTCGCCCAGGGCACCCGCTACAACATCACCATTTACACCCCGGCCGGTGCCGGCTGCCCCAGCCAGTACCACGCCACCGGCCGCAGCTGCTACGATGCCCTAGCCGCCGCCGTGCAGCTTTTCCACGCCAGCGTCCACGCCTACCCCGGCACCGTGGCCCACGCCCCCAAATAGCCGGCTTTTCAACCCTTAAAACGCTTTGCAGATGCCCCGCACCGCTACAACCTATCAACCCCATTTGCTCGACCCGCACAGCGCCACGCCGCAGCCGGTCAGCCCAGCCAACGGCAAGAATTTCAAGCTGGCTGAGCTATACACCATGCTCGACTGCCATACCGTCGACGTGGTGCGCCTCACGCCTGAGCTGATTCTGATAATCGACGACGAAGGCAAGTTCCGGCACCCGGCCTATCTCAATCTGCTGGCAACCTACCTCTGGTATCACCACCAGCCCGAAGCGCGGGGCCAAGACTCCATTGTGGGCCGCGCCATCCTGTGCCACGACAAGCAATTCCGCTAACACAAAACGGCGTAGGGGCCGGCCGACAACTGGCCCCGCTTTTTTCACTCCCAACCACCGCCCAACATGGCAACACCCAAAACCACCGCCGCAGGTGCCGCAACAGCCGCACCCGAAGCAACCCTGACCATCACCCCGCAACCCACGCGCGCCTACCTCACGGTAGCCGTGGACGAGGATAGTGGCGAGGTCACGGAAACCACCCGCTTCCGCTACCTCGCCGGCCACCCCCGCCAGATTCGGTTCGACGCGAAGGCCGGCCAGTTCAACATCGGCGGCACTATTCCGCTAGGCAGCTCGCTGAGCTTCGTGCCGCTGGCCTGGCGCATCTTCCAGGACGACATTCTGAACATGGGCCGCAAGACGTGGGCCGAATTGTTCTTTGTCGATGAAAAGGGCGCGGTCTGCGCCGTGCTGTTTCACGGCTACAGCGTCGAGAACCTTTACCGCCTGATTGAACCGCTTTTTTACGACGACCTGACCCTGGCCGACGTGACGGTAAAGGTTACGGCCGAGAAGAAGCAGACCACCAAGGACGGCAAGACGGCCACCTACTACATCGCCCA
>JANNDE010000557.1:0-13366 GCA_031387395.1 Hymenobacter sp. | reverse complement strand
ACGGTCAGGGTGTCGCCGTCGGCCAGAATGGCGGCGCGTTCCAGCACGTTCTTCAGCTCGCGCACATTGCCGCGCCAGTCGTGGGCGCGCAGCTGGGCCAGCACCTCGGGCCCGAGGCCGCGCAAGCGGCGGCGCAGCTTGGCGGCGAAGAACCGCAGGAAGTAGTTGGCCAGCTCGGGCACGTCGGCGCGGCGCTCATTCAGACCCGGCACGGGCACCGTGAACACGGCCAGGCGGTAGTAGAGGTCGGGCCGGAAATGGCCGGCTTCGGCCTCCTGGCGCAGGTTGCGGTTGGTGGCGGCCACAATGCGCACGTCCACGCTGGTGGGCCGGGTGTCGCCCAGCTTGGTGAACTGCCGCGTCTCCAGCACCCGCAGGAACTTGGCCTGCACGTTCAGCTCCAGCTCCCCAATCTCATCCAGGAAATTGGTGCCGCCGCTGGCTTCCTCCAACAGGCCTTTCTTATCGGCTAGCGCCCCCGTAAAGGCTCCTTTGCGGTAGCCAAACAGTTCCGATTCCAGCAAATCCTTCGGGAAGGCCGAGCAGTTCACGGCCACAAAGGGCTTGCTCCGGCGCGGGCTGGCCTGGTGGATGGCCTGGGCAAACAGCTCTTTGCCCGCGCCGGTGGGCCCTTCCAGCAGCACGGTGCTATCGGTGGGCGCGGCGCGCTGGGCCAGCTTTTTGGCCTGTTCCAGCGCGGGTGCCTGCCCAATCATCGAGTCGAAGCTGTACTGCATGCCCACTTTCTGCTCCAAATCGGCTACCCGGCGCTGCAGGCGGGCTTTTTCGGCGGCGCGGTCCACCACCACGATGAGTTGGTCGTCGGCGTCGCCCTTGGTGAGGTAGTCGAAAGCACCTTCCTTCATGGCCCGCACTCCGTCGGCAATGGTGCCGTAGGCGGTCATCAGTACCACTTCGACCAGGGGCGCGAGGGCTTTATAGCGAGGCAGCAGGTCGAGGCCGCGGCCATCGGGCAGCTTCACGTCGCTCAGCACCACCAGGGTTTCGGTGGCGTAATCGCGCAGCAGTTCCAGGCCGCGCCTGGCATCGGGAGCCTGGCGCACGAGGTAGCCTTCCAGCTCCAGGGTGCGGGCCACGGCTTGGCGCAGCACGGTTTCGTCGTCGATGAGCAGAATGGTCCCGGTGGGCATAGCGCGAAAGCAAAAGAGGCGCGCAAAGTACGGTGGCCCGTGCCTTGCGCGCCTCCAGAGCGGGCTTGCCCGCGCGAAAGCGGCTATTTTTTGGTGGCCATCTTTTTGGCGGCGGGCACGGGCGCGGCCACCACCACGGTGTTGGCGGGCAGCGGAATTTCGCGCGAGGTTTCGAATTTGGCGGCTTCGGGGTTGGTTTCGTCCACGCGGCGCTGCACTACGCGCAGGTGGCGGGCGTCGGGGTGCAGCACGGCCAGGTCCTGGCTGACGCCCGAAGCAGCATCGTAGCTGCGGAAGCCCATCAGCATGCCGGCGGGAAAGTTGGCGGCCTTGGCTTTGTCGCCGGTCACCATGTCGGGCTGGTTGGGAAATTTGCCCAGGTCGACGTCGAGCGGCTGGCTGCCCTGCACCAGCAGGTGAACCAGCACGCGCGGGTGCTTGGGGTTGTCGGGGTTGGCGGTGGGCTTGAAGCGGAAGGCCACTTTCATGGTTTCAGCCTCTCTGAGCACCGGCGCGGCGGCGGCCGGCGCCGTGGCCGCCGCACCGGGAGCGGTGGCGGTAGCAGTGGTAGCAGTGGTAGCAGTGGCGGCGGCAGCGGCAATGGGCGTGACGGGCGCGGTATCGGCGGGGGCCGTGGGCGTGGACGTAGCGGGCGGGTTCTGGCCGCAGCCGGCCAGCAGCACGGCGGCGCTCAGGGCTAAGTACAAGGATTTCATACAGATGGGTTAAAGTCGCGAAGACAATCGTTTCAGCAGCGCAAGATTAAGCAAAATTGCGCTATCGGGCCACTACTTCGGGCCGCGCCCGGGTAGCCAGCAACCCCAACAGCGGCCCCGGCACCAGCAGCCAGAACAAATAAGGGGCCGCCACCCAGCCCTGCACCGCCCCAAACGCCTGCAAACTCACCACCGTGAGCGCAAACCCCGCGCAAGTAACCAGCGTGAGCGCCGTACCCGTGGTGCCAGCCGGGGCCCGCTGCGCTACCAGCGCCGAAAACTGCGGCGAGTCGGCCACTACGGCCATGCCCCACACCAGCATCGCCCCCACAAAGGCCGGCCGCGGCAGCGCCAGCAGCCACGGGCTCAGCAGGCAGCATGCGCCCGAAATGGCCAGCGCCAGCCGGGCGGTGGGCAGGCTGCCCCAGCGCCGGGCCAGGTAGCCGCCCAGCACGCAGGCCGGGGCTCCGGCGGCAATCAGCCCGAAAGCCCAGCCCGGGCCATACGGCGGCAGGCCCGGGTGCAGGCGCGCGTGGGTGGCCAGCAGCAGTGGCACGAAGGCCCAGAACGTGTATAGCTCCCACATGTGCCCGAAATAGCCCAGCGCCGCCTGCCGGAACCCGCGATGCCGCAGCACCGTGCCCAGCACCGCCGCATCGAGCCGGGCGGCGGGCCGCCGGAACGGACCATCGGGCACCCGCGCCCATAGCAGCAGGCCGCCCGCCAGGGCCAGGCCCGAGGTAGCCAGCACCACCGCCCGCCATGCCCAGCCCCCGGCCAACAGCCGTAGCAGGTGGGGCAGCGCCGTGCCCAGCACCAGCGCCCCCACCAGGTAGCCCAGGGCCCGTCCCAACCCGTTCTCGAAATAGTCGGCCGCTATTTTCATGCCCACCGGATAGATGCCGGCCAGAAACAGCCCGGTTCCGAAGCGCAGCGCCAGCACCAGCTGCGGCGTGGCCCCCGGCAGCAGCAGCCCCGCATTGAGCCCGCTGCCCACCACCGCGCACAGCACAAACAGCCGGGCCGGGGGCAGCAGGTCGGCCACCCGCAGTAGGCTGGCCAGCAGCGTGCCCACGATAAACCCCAGCTGCACCGCCGACACCGCCGCGCCCGCCGTGAGGCCGCGCAGCTGCCCTTCGCGCAGCATTTCGGGCAGCACGGCGTTGCCGGCAAACCATAGCGAAGTGCACGCAAACTGCGCCAGCACGATTATCGGCAGCACCCGCAAAGGACGCGCCGGACTTGGGGTGGGATTCAAGGAAAACGGAGAGAGAGTAACAGGGCAGCGTCGGAACGCGGGCTCAAACCTACGCTAAATTGGCGGGAGCCTACCCGCCGCTACCTCATTATGGGGCAATAAAAAGCCCTGCCGGGAGCCGGCAGGGCATTGTTATCAGGCATTGAAGCCAGAAGTTACCAGCGGCGGCCATGCCCACGGCCGTAGCCCCGCCCATAGTGCAAGGGGCGCGGGGCGTAGTACACGGGGGGCGGCGCATAGTACACGGGGCGCGGCGCGTAGTACACGGGCGGGGGCGGCAGCAAGGCATACACCACCGGCGGCCGGGGCGCGTAGTAGCGCGGGCCGTAGTAAGCCCGGGGCGGGTAGCCAAACGAAATGTTAGCGCGCACCTGGGCAGCGGCGGGGCGGGCGAAGGAGCCGGCCAGCAACAACATGAGCAACAGATAAAATAAGTGGGTTTTCATGAAATAAAGCGGTTGAAGAACGGACGATAAGACAAGTTACATATCTCAGACAATGGCCGGCTACCAAGGTTTAATGGCAGTCAGGCATCGTTATGGGAAGCTCCTCACGCGCCGCAAAAAGTGGGCCAGCCACGCCACCAGGCCGCGGCGAAATACGGCTGGCAAGGTGCGCGGCAATCTTCCTCCTGGTATTGCCGCAAAAACGAACGTCATGCCCGGCTATCCTGGGCATGACGTTCGTTTTTGCGTTCAGTCGGGGCCCGACGGGCCGGGCGGCTATTTCTTCCGGTAGTTGGCGTTCAGATAGGCCAGCACGGGGGCGGTGATGTCGAGGTTTTTCTCGCCGTAGGCGATGGTGCCGCTGGGAGCGGCAATGAGGATGAGCTTGTAGCCATGGGCTTTGCCGTAAGCTTCCACCTTCTTGTTCACGCTCTCCAATACGCTTTGGGTAAGCTTGCCTTCCTCCTGCTGGGCCTGGGCCTGCAGCATTTGCTGCTGCTGGGCCACCTGCTGCTGCTGCTCCTGCAGCTTCTGCTCGGTGGCGGCGCGCTGCTCGGCGCTCAGGGTCGGGGCCTGCTTTTGGTAGCCTTCCACGTTGGCCTTGAAACTGGCCAGCATGGCCTGATTCTGCTTTTCCCAGCCGCGTGCCTTGCCTTCGAAGGCCTTGCGCGCGTCCTTCATGCCCTGGTAGCCGTCGAGCATCTTGCCCGATTCTACGTAGGCCAGCTTGCCCGAGAAGTCGCCGGTATTATCCTGCGCCGGGACGGTGGCCACGGCGGGTGCGGCAGCCCCGGTGGTAGTCGTAGCGGTATCGGCGGCAGGCTCGGCAGAAGTTACCACGGCCGTGCTGCGGTCGGTAGCCAGGGCCGGAGCTACGGGCTTGTGGTTGAAATGCAGGAAATACAGGCCAGCCACGGCCAGCGCCAGCACAATATTGATGGTAAGCTGAAGGGGGTTTTTCATTGAAAACGAGTGATGAGGAAAGGACAAAAGTAACGCTGCGCTTAATGAGGAATGAAGAATGAGGAATGAAGAACTGGAAAGCGAACCGGCAAGGCCAAAATTCCTCATTCCTCATTCCTCATTCTTCATTAAGCCGCAGGCGTATTACTCCGGCACGGCAATGTGCAGCAGGGCGTCGCCCTGGTTCACCACGGGCATGTGGTTCAGGCCAATCACGTAGCCGCTCACCGGCGACTCCAGCCGCACGGCCTGCTGGCCGTAGGGGTCGGCAATGGAGCCGTAAATCTGGCCCTTCTCGATGAACTGCCCGTTCTCGACGTGGGCCCGGAACAGACCCGCCCACCGCGCCCGCAGCCACGTATGCCGCCGGCAGATGATGCCCGCCCGCACTGGGGCCGGGGCCGAAGGCCCCATGCCCAGGTGGTGCAGCACCCGCAGGGTGCCCGCCAGCGCTTCCTCAATACCGGGCTCATCTAGCCGCAGGCTCTCGCCGGTTTCGTATACGATAATGCGCTTGCCCAGCTCCTGCGCGGCCTCGCGCAGCGAGCCCCCGCGCAGCCCCGCGTGCAGCGTGAACGGGGCCGCGAAGGCGGCGGCCAGGGCATCTACTTCGGGGTCGAAGCCCAGCAGGGCGCGCACCTGCGGGTAGTTGGCCCGCGCCGCGCCACCGGTGTGGAAATCGATACCGTAGTCAATCAGGGGCATGATTTCGCGCATGAAGCGGTGGGCTACGCGCCCAGCCAGCGACCCGCGCGGGAACCCGGGAAACGAGCGGTTCACGTCCTTGCCATCGGGCACGTCGCGGCTGAAATTCAGAAACCCGTAAATATTAAGAATCGGAATGGCGATGACCGAGCCCCGCAGCGGCGTAATCAGCTCGCGCCGCACCAGCCGCCGGATGGTTTCGATGCCGTTCACCTCGTCGCCGTGCATGCCGCCCATCAGCAGCAGCGTGGGGCCGGGCACCTCCGAGCGCAGCACATGCACCGGCACGTCAATCACCGTGCCCGAGGGCAGCTTCGAAATTACCAGCCGCGTGAGCACCTGCTCGCCGGGCTGAATGGTGAGACCATTGAGGTGGAACGGGGCAGCGGGGTCGGGCATGGGCAGGGTAATTAAAATGGGAAACCAGAATAAAAGCACGTCATGCAGAGCGTAGCGAAGCATCTTGCCCGCCACAAGTAATCCTATCGATTGGATTGCGTTGGGCGGTAAAGATGCTTCGCTACGCTCTGCATGACGTGCTTTTTGCACAGTCTACCACTCTTTTCCGCTCTCTCCTACTGCCCACCTGGTACGTCCGATTGCGCATCTACGGCCTTCGCCGCGCCTTGTTGGAGCTTGGGCTTGGCTTTTTTCTTGCTGGCCAGCGCGGCCGTATAGTCGATAATCCGGCCGGCGATATCCTGCCCGGTGGCTTTCTCGATGCCCTCCAGGCCGGGCGAGGAGTTCACCTCCAGCACCAGCGGGCCGCGCTTGCTCTGCAGCATATCCACGCCCGCGATGCCCAGGCCCAGGGCCTTGGTGGCGAGCAGGGCGGCCGCCTTTTCGGCCCGCGTGAGCTTCACGAGGGTGCCCGCGCCGCCGCGGTGCAGGTTCGAGCGGAACTCCCCCTCCTTGCCTTGGCGCTTCATGGCACCCACTATTTCGCCATCGACGACGAAGGCGCGCAGGTCGGCCCCCTTGCTCTCGGCAATGAATTCCTGCACGATAATACGGGCCTTGAGGTTGTGAAAGGCCTCGATAACGGACTGCGCGGCTTTGGCCGACTCGGCCAGCACCACGCCCAGGCCCTGAGTGCCTTCGAGCAGCTTGATGATGACCGGCGCGCCGCCTACCTGCTCAATCATGGCCGGCACATCGGCCGAGAAGTTGGTGAAGGCCGTTTTGGGCATGCCCACGCCGGCGCGGCTCAGAATCTGCATCGAGCGCAGCTTGTCGCGCGAGCGCACGATGGCCTGGCTGTCGATGGCCGTGCGCACCTTCATCATCTCGAACTGCCGCACCACGGCCGTGCCGTAGAACGTAACCGAAGCCCCGATGCGCGGAATAATGGCATCGAAACCTTCGAGCCGCTCGCCTTTATAAAGAATGCCGGGGTGGCCCTTTTCGAGCACCAGGTTGCATTGCAGGTGGTCGATAACCACGGCCTCGTGGCCCTGGGCGACGGCGGCCGCCACCAGCCGCTGGGTCGAGTAAGAGTTCGGCTCGCGCGAGAGAATAGCCAGTTTCATGAAGCAATAGTTGAATGGCTGAATGAGTGAATGTAGTAGAGAAAGACGAAGGTTGAAGCGCTGTCCATTCACTCCTTCGCCCAATCAGCCTTTCACCCATTGGTTTCAGTTCGCAAATACGGCACAAATCAGCTCAGCGGCGAGCACGGCGGGCGGCGGAGCGGGCCTGCGCCTTGTAGGAAAGGTTGCGCCGCGCCACATCGACCACGAACCTCCCTTTGCGCAACAGGCTGCGACCCAGCAACACCGGATACTTCATGTCGGACCGGTCGGAGAGCGAAAACTCGGCCTCGAAATGTTCGCCGTACAGCTGCACCACCGCCCGAATAACGTAGCGCTCCTGCACCTCGCCGTTGCTGGAGCGGATGTCGCGCAGCACAAATTCCGGAAAGGTGAGCGGGCAGCCATCGGCTCCCTCGTGGCCGGGGTCGAGCAGGTTCACCACCAGCAGGGACCGGCCCTGCGCATCGGGTTCGAGGTGAATGTTGGTGCAGTGAATGGCACTGGTGTAGGCTCCGGTATCGACTTTGGCCTCTACGCCACCCAGCGCGAAGGCGGGGAAGTCAATCAGCTCGCGGCGGCCGAGCAGGCGCTTGGGAGGGCGGTTCATGCGGTGAATATAGAAGCCAGCCGCGATGCGGCCCCCACGCAACGCTGCGCCCCCGCCCAGCCACCGGCAAACAAGCCGGCCAAACCCGTCGGGCTCGCGGGAAATCCCGCAGGCCCTTCAGATTCGGCCGGAGCAGAAAAAAGGAAAGTGGAATAAGGAAATCAGTGGGCCCGCGCGCCGGGTAAGCGCGCGGCGAAGTATCTAGCGGTATTTGTCGAGGGGGTCGGCTTGCTCGCGGGCGAGGCGGTCGTACTCGCGCTGGGCGCGCTGCTCGTAGGTGAAGCCGCCGTAGGCCGCAATGCCGCGCTTAATCAGGCCCAGGCCCCAGAAGAAGGTGACCCACAGCGGCCAGGGGATTTCGGTGTGGAAAGGCCGGCCGAAATGGTGCGGCTCCGTGAAGGCCCAGATAACCCACAGCGTCGCGTTCACGAACAAAAACGACAGCAGGTGCGCCTGAAATTTGGCGCGCGCTTTTGCTTTCTGCCACAGGTAGGGGTCGCGTTGCAGGGTTTCCATGAGCTTGGGAATGAGGGTGGTTGGAATTGATGATTAAGTAGTCAGTCATAAGTAATCAGTAGTCAGACTTTGTATAATGCGCTCATAACCAAATTTTTATTATCTGACTACTGACTACTCCATTCTGACTGCCTACTTAAATATAGCAGTTTAGCTTTCCCGTTCGCAAACGGCCATTGCCGAACGGTCAGAAAAGGCTTCCCAAGCGTCGAAACCGGCCGTTGAACCGGAAGCGGCGGCGGCCGAACCAGCATCGAATGCCGCAGCCGAAGCGTAAAGCATCAATCGCTGACTTTCACTTTCCATTACAATCGCCTACCAAATGCCCACTCCTCCCCTTTCCGCCCGCATTCAACTTGTGCAGGGCGACATCACCCGCCAGCCAGTGGCGGCCATCGTGAATGCCGCCAACTCCAGCCTGCTCGGTGGCGGCGGGGTCGACGGGGCCATTCACCGCGCCGGCGGCCCGGCCATTCTGGAGGCCTGCCGCACCATCCGGGCCCGGCAGGGCGGCTGCAAAACCGGCGAGGCCGTCATCACCACGGGCGGGCGGCTGCCGGCGGGGCACGTCATCCACACCGTGGGGCCGGTCTGGAACGGCGGCCAACAAAGCGAGCCCACACTTCTGGCCAACTGCTACCGCAGCAGCCTGCGCCTGGCCGACGAAAACCAACTCGCCAGCGTGGCCTTCCCCGGAATCAGCACCGGCATCTACGGCTACCCCAAGCCGGAGGCCACCGCCGTGGCCGTGCGCGAGGTACGGCAGTGGCTGACGGCGCACGCGTGGCCCCAAACGGTGGTATTCGTAGTGTTTGATGAGGAGAGCCGGCGGCTTTATGAGCAGGCGCTGGCCGGCTGAGGCCGGCTGGTTCAGGCCGGCTCGCCCACGCCTTCCACGCGCTCGGCTACCTGCTGCATCAGCCAGAGCGGGGTGCTGGTGGCCCCGCAGATGCCGACGGTTCGCGCATCGGCCAGCCATTCGGGCTGCACTTCGTCGGCGTTTTCGATGAAATAACTGCGCGGGTTCACGCCGTTCACGACCGAAAACAGGGCCTTGCCGTTGGAGCTTTTACGGCCGCTCACGAAGAGCACCACGTCGTATTCGGCGGCGAAAAGGGCCAGAGCCGGCTCGCGGTTGCTCACCTGCCGGCAGATGCTGTCGTTGGCGTCGAAGCTGTCGAGCGTGCCGCCGGCGGCCAGAATGCGGGCCTCCATCAGGGCCTTCATCTTATAGAAGCCGGCCGTACTCTTGGTGGTCTGGCTAAAGAGCGTGACGGGGCGCGCGAAATCAATCAGGTCGAGGTCGGCCTCGCTCATCACGATGATGGCGCGGTTGCCGGTCTGGCCCGTGAGGCCGGCTACTTCGGCGTGGCCGGGCTGGCCGTAAATCACAATCTGACCATCCTGGCGCTGGCTCAGGTCGAAGGCGTGCTTCACGCGGTTTTGCAGTTTGAGTACCACCGGACAGCTGGCATCAATCAGCTCCAGGTTGTTTTGCAGGGCCAGCTGATAGGTTTCGGGCGGCTCGCCGTGGGCCCGGATGAGCACCTTCGTGTCGTGCAGCTGGGCCAGCTGCTCGCGGTCGATGATGCGCAGGCCCTGCTGGTGCAGGCGCTCCACCTCCATGCGGTTGTGCACGATATCGCCGAGGCAATACAGCAATTTCCCGTTCGCCAATTCGTCCTCCGCCATCTGAATGGCGAACTCCACCCCAAAACAATAGCCGGAATTCTTATCTATCGTGACCTTCATGCTGGGCCTGTAACATCACTGCGGCGGCGAGGAGTTCGCCGGGGGAACAAAGGTACGGCAGGCGGGCGGGGGATGGGCAGTTGCAGGAATGTCATGCCACTGCCCGTCATGCAGGACCGTTCCTTTTTCGCCCATCCATTCTTCACCCTAATCCCAACCCGCCGCAAACAGTGCCGACGACACTCTATCGAGCACAAAATCAACCTGCTCCGAAATCGTGATGTGCGTGGTATCGAGCAGCGCGGCGTCGGGGGCGCGGCGCAGGGGGCTTTCGGCGCGGGTCGAGTCGAGGTGGTCGCGCTTGCGCAAGTTCTCGATGATGTCGTCCAGCGGCACCATTTCGCCGGTGGCGGCCAGCTCGTCCTGCCGGCGCTGGGCGCGCAGCTCCACGTCGGCGGTCATGAAGATTTTCACCTCGGCATCGGGGAAAACGGTGGTGCCAATGTCGCGGCCGTCCATCACCACCCCGCGCTTGCGGCCCATGCGCTGCTGCTGGGCCACCATGGCGTGGCGCACCATCGGAATCACCGACACCTCGCTCACGGAGTTGGAGATGCGCATCTGGCGAATATCGTCTTCCCGGTTTACTCCGTTCACAAACAGCTCGTTGCGGCCCGTGCGGCGGTGGCGGCGGAAGCTGATGGTAATGTCGCGCAGGGCCTGCTCGATGCCGGGCAGGTCGTCGAAGGCAATGCCTTGCTCCAGCAGGTAGAGCGTGACGCCCCGGTACATGGCGCCGGTGTCGACGTAGGCGTAGTGCAGCTCGGCGGCCACGGCTTTGGCCGTGGTGCTTTTACCGCAGGAAGAGTAGCCGTCAATGGCGATAACGAGTTGTTTCATAACGACGCGGGCGGCCATTGGCCCCGCAAGATTACGAAATCCAACCCTTACGTGCGGCGGCCGGCGCTTTCAACCGCTGCGGTACCGAGGCAAAAAAGGCTGCTACGGAGGCGCTTTCTCCCTCATTCAGTTGCGCATCGACCAAATGAAAGGGGTTGAAAAAAAATCGGGTGGCCAGCCCCACGCCGGTAGTTCCGTCGCGCCCGGTACCCCATTCGCCCCCGTAGGCCTGTACCAGGCACTGCCCCAGAAAGCACCCCAGCGCCATGATAACGCCCGGCCGCTCGGCCCCGCTCAGCTGCTCCCGCTGGGCCTGAATAAAATTGGCCAGGTGCGCCACGGCTTCGGCATCGAATGCCTTTAGCTGCAGCTGCCGCCGCACCTGCTCGGCGGCGGCGGCGATGGAATCGAGGGGCGTGGGCGTGGGCGTATCGGACATGAGGCAAAGTACGCCGGAAATGGCGCGGCGGGTTATTTGTGGGCCTGCAGCCGGGCTTCGCGCTGATGCGCTACGTAGGTCGTCAGCAGCTGCGAAGCAGCCCAGCACGACATCCGGGGCTCGGCCCGCAGTTGCGCGCACACCAGCGGGTCGTCGGCCAGCAGGCTCAGCATCAGGCGGTGGTAGGCGGCCCGCTTCACGGGCAGCTCCTGCAGGATGCCGTCGTGGCGCAGCAACACGCTGAAATAAGTGCTCGGGCTGAAAATATTGTTGAACAGGTCGGCCCCGTCGTGGCGCGCCACGGGAGCATCGACGGGAGCGAACGACGGCGGAGTCGGCGCGGCGGGCGCGGCATAGCGGCTGCTGGTGGGCGGCGTGCCATCATACAAAAACACTTCGTAGCCGCCATCGTGGTACGTGAGGTGCGCAAAAGCGGCGGGCACCAGCTGGTGGTGCCGCTGGCGCACGAACGGCGGCAAGGTCACGAAAGTGTCGCCCTGCACGGCATAGGCGGCTATTTCGTGGGGCAGAAACAAGGCGAAACCGGACAGCGCTTCGGGGCGCATCAGCACGCGGTCGGCCTGGCCGGTCGGGCCGATGTCGGCGGTGTGCCAGGTGCCGTCGGCCAGCCGGTAGCTCCCGGGGTGGCCGCTGCCAGCGTAGCGCGGCGCAGGCGTGAGCGGGTAATCGGCCGCACGGCGGGCGGCGGGCGAGGCAACGCCGGTAGTAGCCGGCGGGCGCGGGTGGCGCAGCGGTATCTGGGCCGGGCTAATGAAGCGCAGCAGCAACAGGGCCAGCAGCAGCCCGCCGGAAAGGAAAGGGTTTCGCATGACAGGTAGAGCCGGACGAGCGATAAAGGGTTGCGTGGAATTCTGTTGTACAGGCAGTATTTCTGTCATCCCTTCTGCGTTGGAATAACAGCAACGCGCCCTAGTGCCCGCAGGGGCAGGGCTCCGCCTTGCCGCCGCTGTGGTACTTGTACCAGGAGGTTTTTTTCTGCTGGGTGGTGCGGCGCGCGCAGCCGCCCTCGGCCAGCAGCAGCGGCAGCACGAGCAGCAAAAGGGCCAGATTCTTTTTCACCAGAGATGGTTTTTTGTCAAATATAAGGTTCTTTGCCGGCGGGGAGTTGGTTGCCGGTTGCTCGTTTTCCGTTGTCAGGCGCGATTCTAAACGCAACCAAACCAACCAAAATGCCCGGAAAGCATGGTTTCGGCATTCCCTACCAACAATAGACAACGAACAACGAATAACCCATAATGCCCGCTGATTTCTCGCTCACCGCCAACGTCGTCGATATTTTTTCCCGTTCCATTCAGCCCGCGATTATTCGGGTTGAGAGCGGCCGCATTACCAGCATCGCGCCCACGGGGCAGGCCCAGGCCGACCCCGCGCTGCCCTACGCCCTGCCTGGCTTCGTCGATGCCCACGTGCACGTGGAAAGCTCGCTGCTGGTGCCCACCGAGTTTGCCCGCCTGGCCGTGGCCCACGGCACGGTAGCCACCGTGAGCGACCCGCACGAAATCGGCAACGTGCTGGGCGTGGCCGGCGTCGAGTTCATGCTGGAGAACGCGGCGCACTCACCGTTCAAGTTCTGCTTTGGGGCGCCGAGCTGCGTGCCAGCCACGCCGTTCGAAACGGCCGGGGCCGAAATCACGGTGGCCGATATTAAGAAGCTTTTCGAAAACCCCAAAATCGGCTACCTGGCCGAAATGATGAACTGGCCCGGCGTGCTGCACCGCGACCGCGACGTGATGGCCAAAATTGCCCTCGCCCACGCCGCCGGCCGCCCCGTGGACGGCCACGCGCCCGGTTTGCGCGGCGCCGACGCGGCCCGGTACGCCTCGGCCGGCATCAGCACCGACCACGAGTGCTTCACGGCCGCCGAGGCCCGCGACAAGCTGGCCGTGGGCATGAAAATCCTGATTCGCGAGGGCTCGGCCGCCCGCAACTTCGATGCCCTCATCGAGCTCATGCCCGAGCACTACCCGAACCTGATGTTCTGCTCCGACGACAAGCACCCCGACACACTCATTCTGGGCCACATCAACCAGCTGGTGCAGCGGGCCGTGGCGCTGGGCCACGACGTGTTCCAGGTGCTGCGCGTGGCCTGCGTCAACCCCGTGAAGCACTACCACCTGCCCGTGGGCCTGCTGACCGAAGGCGACCCCGCCGACTTCATCGTGGTGAAAGACCTGGTGCATTTCGAGGTGCAGCAAACCTACCTCGATGGCCAGCTGGTGGCCGATAACGGCCAGTCGCGCCTGCCCACCGCGCCCATTGCCGTGGTCAACAACTTCCACGCCCAGCCGGTGCAGGTGGCCGACTTTGCGCTGCCCGTGCCCGCGGAGCAGGCCACGCTGCGCGTTATTGAGTGCTTCGACGGCCAGCTCATCACGGCCCGCGTCGACTTGCCGGCCCGCATCGAAAACGGCTTTGCCGTG
>JANNDE010000547.1:0-3164 GCA_031387395.1 Hymenobacter sp. | reverse complement strand
ATGTGCAACCCAGTAACGTCAGGCGGCGCGACGTCGAAGCATATTTCCCGCGCGACATTAAGTTTACTTATCTGGCGGTATATTTGCTTCGACTTCGCTCAGCCTGACGTTTTAAGTTCATGCGCTTGGGGTAGCGGGCCTAGTTCACCCCAACCAGGCGCACCCCGAAGCTGAGGACCTGAGTATCAGGGCCGGCCCCGGTTTTAAAGAGCTGGTTCATGTTGTACTTGGCGAAAAACTCCAGGTCGCGGTAGCCGATGTTGCCCTGCAGGCCGTAGAGGAAGTTCTCCATGTTGTAGCTACCGTCCTCCTTGTCTTTGTAGGTGGTGCCTTCGCTGGTGTATTTCAGCTTGGTCCAGGACTTGATGCGGTAGCCAACGAAGCCGCCCGCGCCGAGTAGGAAGGTAGGGCGGTAGTGCGCGTCGCGCAGCTGCAGGCGCAGCATCACGGGCAGGTTCACGCTGGAAGTGGCGAGCTTGGATTTCTGATACTGGCGGCCATTGGTTTCGTGCACTACGTCGGTGCGGCCGTTATTATTCACCCACTTGTTGTTGCCGCTCAGCATGTAGTTGTTGAAGGCAAACTCGGGGCCAGCCGTCAGGCTCACCGGGCTACGCTTGCCGCCGAGGCGGGCGTCCCAGTTCAGGCCGATGTTGACGTAGCGCGAGCCTTCCGTGCGCAGGTCGAGATTTTCGGGCTGACCGCCGGAATTGCGGTACTGCTGCTGGTGCACGAGGGCATTTACGCCCAAATCGACAATCAAGTGCGACTTTTTGTGGTGGTTCTCAAGGTTGCGCAGGCGGCTGGAGTCGCGACTTAGTTCGCGGGTTTTACGTTCCTGGTCGGTTTTGCCTCCAATCTTAAAGCTAAGGCCCGTGTTTTTTTCCATTTTATCCACCAGTACTTCCACCTTGTTGCTACCCGCGGTGCCGGCCGCCGTTTTGTGCGTGGTGATGCGGATTTGCTCGGGCATGTTCTTGCCGGGCTGGTCCTTGTCGGGATAAAACTCCATCGTGACCTGGTTGGTGGTGGCCGTTTTAGCGGCGGCTTCGGCCTGGGTGATGTAGGTGGCCAGGCGCGAGGTGAGGGAATCGAGCTGGTACTTTTTGAGCTGGCGGAGCTGAGCCGCGTCGCGCACCATCAGGGTGATGACGGCCTTGTTGGGCAGGCGCACCACAATGGTGTCCTTCACGGTAGCGGGGCGGGCCAGGGCCGTAGCCCGGGCGTTCGACGAAAACCCGAGCACCAGGGCCAGCAGCAGAGAAAAAGGGAGAAAAGCGCGTTGCATGATTTCGTAAGAAAAAGAGCGTTAGAGTTGAATGGACTTGCTGACGCGGCGGCCGGCGATGGTGGCTTCCAGGGTCAGGTTTCCGGGTAGGCCGGTTACTTCGGCCAGGCTGAGGCGCTCGCCCCGCACCGCGTGGCCCACCTGCCGCAGCAGGCGGCCGCCCAGGCCGGGCCGCTCTTCGGTGGCAGCGGCGGCCGTGGCCACGGCCACGGCCAGCGAGGGGCGGCGGGCAGCTCCGTTGCGCACATCGACCGTAATCAAGGTAGCAGTAGCAGGGGCAGGGGCAGCGGGGGAGGTAGTTGCGGCGGGGACGATTTCCCCGCCCGGAGCAGGAATAAGAGCAGGTAAAGCGGTAGTGGCCACTACCGGGGCCGGAGCCAGCTCGTCAGCCGGCCGCAGGTTGGTTGGGAGGTGGCGCGGGGCCGTTGTGTGGGCCACCAGCGGGGCGGCCGGGGCCGGCGGCCGGGATGCTCCCCGCGGGCGGCGAGGCGACTGTTGGGCCATCATCCCGACCTTCGAAGCGCTAGATGCGGGGCCGGCAGAGCGGGTTGCCCGGGCCGGTAGGTTTTTTTGCTGAAAGCCGGAAACGGCGGTTTCCGAAGTCTGGGCCACGTTTTGGCCGGCTGCCATGGGGCCCGCCGCAGCCGTAGTTGCCGCAGGGGCTTCAGTAGCTGCCGTAGCCATCAGGGCCGACTGGCTCTGTCCCGTAGAACCGGCTTTGTTGCGTTCAGTGCCACCATTACGGAAAGGCCCGGCTGCATTCGCTGGCTTGTTAGCCGCAGGCTGCCCGTTGCCCGACCCGGAAGCCACCGAAGTGCCCGACCCCACACTGCCGGGAAAGCCCAGCCACAGGCCCGCGCCGCCGGCCAGCAGCAGCAGCGCCACGGCGGCTACCATGGCAAGGGGCCACCACGCGGCGGCCCGGCGCTTGCGGGGGCGCAGGTGCTCGTCCTCCAGCCGCTCCCAGATTTCGCGGGGCGGGGGCGTAGCGTGGGTTTTCAACTTTTGCTGAAATAGCAGGTCTATCCGCTCGGGGGCAACGGGGGGCGTGGCCTCGGCGCTGGCCGGCGCATCGGCGGGGCCGGCTTGCAGGCGCGCCCACAGGTCGTTGCCGGGCGGCGTGGCGTGGCCATCGAGCTGGCTGCGGAATAAGTCGTCGATATCTTCGGAATGCATGGCCTAATTGGCGGTAATGGCGGAAAACTGAATGCGCCGCTGGAGCAGGGCGCGGGCCTTGCTGAGCTGCGACTTGCTGGTGCCTTCGCTGATGCCCAGCAGCCCGGCAATTTCCTGGTGGCCGTAGCCTTCCAGGGCATAAAGGTTGAAGACGGTGCGGTAGCCGGTGGGCAGGGTGGCAAGCACGCCCAGCAGGTCTTCGGCCTGGAGCTGGGTGTCGGCGGTGGCGGCGGTGGTGGCCAGGTTTTCGGGCTGGGCAAAGTCCTCAAACGAGACGGTCAGCAGCTCGCGCTGGCGCAGCTGCATCAGGGCCTCGTTCACCATGATGCGGCGCACCCAGCCCTCGAAGCTGCCTTCGAAGCGATAGCTGGGCAGGGCCCGGAACATCTTGGCGAAGCCCAGCAGCAGGGCTTCTTCGGCATCTTCGCGGCACCTGAGGTAGCGGCGGCACACGGTGAGCATGAGCCCGGCCAGCTGGTCGTAGAGCTGGCGCTGGGCCCGGTGCTCGCCGCGCACGCAGGCAGCGATGAGGTCGGCTTCGGTCGTCACGGTAAGAGTGGGCAAAGGAGCAGAAAGGTTGGTGAGTCAGGGCGGCAGATGCGGAAAGGGCGGGAAGGGTTGCCTGGGGTGAGGGGCCTTGCGTAAGTCCTAAACTCACCCCCCAGCCCCTCTCCCCAAGGAGAGGGGCTGGGGGGTGAGT
>JANNDE010000545.1:0-14731 GCA_031387395.1 Hymenobacter sp. | reverse complement strand
CCTCACCCCCCGGCCCCCTCTCCTTCAGAGAGGGGGAGCCACGGCGGCATAGGTTTAATTTTTCTACTGAATGGGTTTTTATGATTCAGAAATTGTCTGGCTCCCCTCTCTGAAGGAGAGGGGCCGGGGGTGAGGCGACCGTCAATTCAAATACTGCGTGATGTCCACAATCCGGCCCTGCACGGCCGTAATCGCGGCCACCAGCGGGCTCGCAAGCAGCGTGCGCGCCCCCGGCCCCTGCCGCCCCTCGAAGTTGCGGTTGGAAGTGGCCACGCAGTAGGCCCCGGCGGGGATTTTGTCCTCGTTCATGGCCAGGCAGGCGCTGCAGCCGGGTTCGCGCAGCGTAAAGCCGGCGGCGGCCAGAATCTTATCCAGGCCTTCGGCGATGGCCTGCTGCTCCACCTGCTTCGAGCCGGGCACGATGATGGCCTCGACGTGCCCCGCCTTCTGCTTGCCGCGCACGTAGGCCGCCACGGCCCGCAAATCCTCGATGCGCGAGTTGGTGCAGCTGCCGATAAACACGTAGTTGATTTCCTTGCCCAGCAGCGACTCGCCCCGCTGAAAGCCCATGTATCGCAACGACTTGTCAAAACTCTCGGCTTCGCTGGCCGGCACTTCGCTAGGGATATAGCCATTCAGGGCGATGCCCATGCCGGGGTTGGTGCCGTAGGTTATCATCGGCGGAATGGCGGCGGCATCGAAGCGGTGCTCGGCCTCAAAAACCGTGTCGTCGTCGGAAAACAGCGTTTGCCAATAAGCCACGGCTTGGTTCCAGGCAGCTTCTTTAGGCGCAAAAGGCCGTCCCTCAACGTAAGCAAACGTGGTTTCATCCGGCGCGATGAGGCCACCACGAGCGCCCATTTCGATGCTCATGTTGCAGACCGTCATGCGGCCTTCCATGCTCAGGGCGCGGATGGCGCTGCCGGCGTACTCCACGAAGTAGCCGGTGGCCCCGCCGGTACCGAGCTGCGCGATGACGTACAAAATCAAATCTTTGGCCGTGACGCCGGGCCGTAGCTCGCCATCCACCGAAATTCGCATCCGCCTGGGGCGGCTCAGCAGCAGGCACTGGGTGGCCATCACCTGGGCCACCTGGCTGGTGCCGATGCCGAAAGCCACCGCGCCAAACGCGCCGTGGGTGGAGGTATGGCTGTCGCCGCACACGATGGTGGTGCCGGGCAGCGTGAGGCCCAGCTCCGGCCCGATGACGTGCACGATGCCCTGCCGAGCGTGGCCCAGGCCGTACAGCTCGACGCCATACTTGGCGCAGTTGGCGGTGAGCTTGTCTACCTGCGAGCGGCTCAGTGGCTCCTCAATGGGCAGGTGCTGGTTGCGGGTGGGCACGTTGTGGTCGGCCGTGGCGAGGATGCGCGCCGGGCGGAACAGCGGCAGGTCGCGGGCTTCGAGCTCGTCGAACGCCTGCGGGCTGGTCACCTCGTGGATGAGGTGCCGGTCGATATACACGACATCCAGGCCGCCGGGCGCGGCTTTCACCACGTGCGCTTCCCAGATTTTATCGAATAAGGACTTGGCCATTGCGAGGGATGTAGAGACGCGACACTTTGCGTCTCGTCGTTGCTGATGTTGTTTAGTCTGTATGGTTCTGCGCGATTCCGGCCGTTCAGTGCGCGACGTTCAACGCCGAGACGCGAAGTGTCGCGTCTCTACATCGTTCGGCGGCTGCTGGGCCACGGTTACGGCCACAGCGTAGCTAATCCAATCGGCGCAGCGCTGGGGGAGCGATGCCGGTGGTGCGGGCTGGTGGTTTTCGGTGGAAGCCGTGAGGCTGGTATAATGTGTTTCCTGGGTAGCCATAATTTTAATTATTAATTAGTTAGCGGCAACAAGTTTTTCCTGCTCCACCAGCGCGTGCAGGTCTTCATCGACGACCTCGCGCTGGCGGTCGGCCAGCTCCATGAAGCGGGCGTAGGCTTTATTGAGCTCGGGCTTTTCGAAATCGTAGCCGATTTTCTGGAGGCGGTAGGCCAGGGCGGCGCGGCCGGAGCGGGCGGTGAGCACGATGGACGAATCGGCCACGCCAACTTCCTTGGGGTCAATGATTTCGTAGGTTTCGCGGTGCTTGATGATGCCGTCTTGATGAATGCCGCTGCTGTGCGAAAAGGCATTAGCCCCCACGATGGCCTTGTTGGGCTGCACGGGCATGGTCATCAGGTGCGATACTAGGGCCGAGGTTTCGGCCAGCAGGCGGGTGTTGATGTTGGTGTGCAGGTTGAGATAGGGGTGCTGGCGCAGAATCATGACGACTTCCTCCAGGGCGGTGTTGCCGGCGCGCTCGCCCACGCCGTTGATGGTGCATTCAATCTGGCGGGCCCCGTTCATCACGCCCGCGATGGAGTTGGCGGTGGCCAGGCCCAGGTCGTTGTGGCAATGCGTGGAAAGCCGCACGGTATGGATGCCGCGCACGTTTTCGTGCAGAAATTTGATTTTCGCGCCGTATTCCTGGGGCAGGCAGTAGCCGGTGGTATCGGGGATGTTGAGGACGGTGGCGCCGGCCCGAATGGCGGCCTCGCACACTTGGGCCAGAAATACATTGTCGGTGCGGCCGGCGTCTTCGGCGTAGAATTCCACGTCCTCCACGAAGCTTTTAGCCAGCTTCACGGCCGCGATGGCGCGAGCCAGCACGTCCGCCCGCGTGGTGCAGAGCTTGTGCTGAATGTGCACGTCGGAAGTACCGATGCCGGTGTGAATGCGCGGGTAGCGGGCCGGCCGCAGGGCCTCGGCGGCCACCCGAATGTCGTTTTCGACGGCCCGCGAGAGGCCGCACACCGTCGCTTCGCGGGTTTGGGCGGCGATGGCCTGCACGGCGGCAAAATCGCCGGCGCTGGACACCGGGAAGCCGGCCTCGATGACGTCGACCCCGAGTTGCTCGAGTTGGCGGGCAATGAGAAGCTTCTCGTCGCGGTTTAGCTTGCAGCCCGGCACCTGTTCGCCGTCGCGGAGCGTGGTATCGAAGATGTGGATTTGCTGGGTTGCCATGCGCTAAACGCCCGAGACGAAGGGCTGTAGTGGTGAATCGGTCGGCAAGAAGAACCCCGCATCCGCGTCGCAAAACCGTGTTTTTAGAAATTTTACTATTTCCACAAGCCCGACTTTGCCAAACAACTCATTATTTATCAGCTACTTGATTTATAATTTTATACAATGCCTACCAAGAATCCGGAGCCCGTATTTCAGCTAATTAAGTCGCTGACGCGCACCGAAAAGCGCCATTTCCGGCTGTTTACCAACCGGCCAGGCACGGGCGAGGACCTCAAATTCCTACTCCTTTTCGATGCCCTCGACGCGCTGGACATCGCCGACGATGCGGCCGTGCTCGCCCAGGTGCCCAGCCTGAAGCGCGCGCAGCTGGCCAACCTCAAGGCCAACCTGTACCGGCAGCTGCTGGCCAGCCTGCGCGTGTACCACGCCAGCCAAAACCCTGATATTCAGCTCCACGAGCAGCTCGACTACGCCCGGGTGCTTTACAACAAGGGCTTCTACCAGCAGGCCCTGCGCATGCTGGAAAAGGTGAAGACGGGTGCCCGCCAGGCTGAAATGCCGCACATCGTACTGCTGGTTCTCGATTTTGAGAAGCTGATTGAAAGCCAGTACATCACCCGCAGCCTGAAGGACCGCGCCGACACCCTCACCGCCGAGGCTACCGATACCGTGGCCCACCTCGCCAACCAGCACGCGCTCAGCAATGCCGCGCTGCGCCTGTACGGGCTGTATTTGAAGGCCGGGCACGCCCGCAACCGCGCCGACCACGAGCAGATAACGGCTTTTTTTCGGGAGCAGCTACCGCCCCAGGTGCACAGCGCGGGCGGTTTTTACGAAAATCTCTACTTCTACCAGGCCCACGTGTGGTACCATACGCTCGACCAGGATTTCCGGGCCGGCTACCGCTACGCCCAGAAGTGGGTCGATTTATTTGAGGCCGCGCCGGCCATGAAGGAGCTGCAAACCATGCTCTATATCAAGGGCCTGCACAACTTACTTGCTTCGCTCTACAACCTGCTGTACTACACCAAATTCCGGCAGGTGCTGAATACGCTCGAAGAATTCGCCGCCAACCAGACGCGGCGCAGCAGCCCCAACACCGAGATTCTGCTGTTCCAATATCTCTTCACCAACCGCATCAACGCCTATTTTCTCGAAGGCCGCTTCACCGAGGGCCTGACCATCATTCCGGATTTGCTGGAGCAGCTCGAGCGCCACAAGCCGCAGCTCGACCTGCACCGCACGCTGGTGCTGTACTACAAAATCGCCAGCCTGTACTTCGGCAGCGGCAATTTTGTGAAAGCCATCGAATACCTGAACCTAATTATCCAGCATAAGGAGCTGAGCCTGCGCGAGGACCTGCAATGCTTCGCCCGCATCCTGAATTTGATTGCCCACTACGAAGCCGGCGACGATGCCAGCCTGGACTATCAGATTAAGTCGGTGTACCACTTCCTGGGCAAGATGGACGACCAACAGCCCATGCAGGTCGAGATTTTCCGGTTTTTGCGCACCGTGGGCAACATCGCGCCGCACGAGGTGCGCGAGGCCTTCATCCGGCTGCGCGACAAGCTCATCATCATCGCCGCGATGCCGTACGAGGGGCGGCCCTTTCTGTACCTGGACATCATATCGTGGCTGGAAAGCAAGATTGAGAACGTGCCGGTGCAGGTGGTGATGCAGCGAAAGTTCCGGGGGATGAAGTGAGGACGCACCACCTCACCCCCGGCCCCTCTCCTCAGGGAGAGGGGAGCCAGACGCAAGTGAAACGGAATCGTCAGGCTCCCCCTCTCCGCAGGAGAGGGGGCCGGGGGGTGAGGTGACACCAGCCGTACCTTTGCCACCCCATCGCAATCCCCAAAATAATGTCGGCAACGACCATTCTACTGCTTTTCAACCTCCTTTTCATCCTGCCGCCGGCCCCGAAACCGGCCCTCATTTTCCCGGTGCCCAGCGGCGTGCCCAACCAACTGTTCTACCTGCAGCGCGACCCAAATACCAACACCGTCATCTACCAGCTGAACGTGGACCGCGCCGGCCGGCTGAACGAGGACGAGCCCGTGAACGTGTTCTGGCTGCGCTACGACGAGCACGGCGAGCGCAAGGACCTCAACTTCATCCAGCGCAAGTTTGCCTACGGCCTGAGCGCCGAAAAGCTGGCCACGGATAAGTACGAGCTCAAATTCGCGGCTTACGGCAAAGTCCGGTTCTACCTGCTGCGCTCGCCCACCGATAAGACGTTGCACGTGTACGCCACCATCAACGGCCGGCAATTGCAGCTGGAGCGGGTGTTTCTGCGCATAGAGGGCGGCACGTTTTGGGTGCCGAATGTGAAGTATATTGAGTTCAAGGGACTGAATACGGCAACGCGCCAGCCGGCGGTGGAGCGGGTGCTGCCGTAGCTATGTAGCGCGGACTCTGTAGTCCGCGAGTGGGGGCAGTAAATAAGCCAAACCGGCCAGGTACTGACACGCGCGGACTAAAAGTCCGCGCTACCTGCCGCCCCGTGTATCTTTGGCCGGAGCCGCGCCCGGTGGCGCCGGCTCCCTTCCCGCATGATTCCGGCTACCTCTCTGCAACGCCTCTTCGGCATCAAAGCCAGCGAAACCCGCACCGTAGGGCTGTTTTTGCTGCATAACTTCCTGCTCGGTATCGGTTCGGTGCTGGTGTACGTGGCGGCCAACGTGCTGCTGCTCGAGCACCACCCCGAGCATAGCCTGCCGCTGGGCTACCTCGTGGGCGCGCTGGCCATGATGGCCGTGGGCAAGGTTTATACCCATTTCGAGCATCACTACCTGCTCAAAAAGCTGGCCGTGCGCGTGCTGCTGGCGGTGGTGGCCCTCACTGGCGTGCTGGGCGTACTGGTGGCGGTGGGCCATTCGGTGGCGGCGGCGGTGGCCATCATGGCCGGCTACCGGGTCATTTACCTGCTCACCAACCTCGAATTCTGGGGCATTTCGGCGGTGGTATTTGATGTGCGGCAAAGCAAGCGCCTGTTCAGCATCATCAGCTCGGGCGACATGCCGGCCAAGGCCCTGGGGGCCGTGCTGGCCGCCCTCATTCACGGCGACGCGCAGCTGCCAGTGCTGCTGTGTCTGTCGTTCGTAGCCTATCTGGGCGCATTGTTCACGCTGCGCGCCACGCTGAATTCGCACGTGGTGGAAGCTACGGCCCGGCCGGTGCGGGCGCTTACCCAGCCGCCCAAAAAACTGGTGCAGCAGCTGTTCGGCGGCAGCCAGCTGGTGCTAGCCATGTGCCTGAGCCTGGTGACCATTGCCGGCGTGATTACCGCCGTGGAGTACATGTTTTTCCTGAACGTGAAGCACAAGTTTCACGCCGCGGAAGACGTGATGCAGTCGGTGGGCTGGCTGCTGGCGGCCACGTACTTAGCGGCCACGTTTTTCAAGCTGCTGGTGAGCCGGCAGGCGCTGGAGCGCTACGGCGTGCAGTGGTCGCTGCGGCTGCTGCCGGTGGTGGCGCTGGTGGCGCTGGCTGTGTTTGGCGGCTACAAGGTGGCCAGCGGCTACTCGGCCACCGGGCAGCTGGCCTTCTACTGCGGGCTGTATCTGCTGCTCGAAGTGCTGCGCCGCACCGTGTTCGACCCCGTGTTTCTGGTGCTGTTTCAGCCGCTGGCCCCACCGCAGCGGCTGGCGGCCCACACGCTGGCCAAGGGCTTTTACGAGCCGCTGGGCATGGCCCTCACGGGCGGGCTGTTCTTCGCCCTGCGCTCATCAGGGCTGCTCGATGGGGGCCTGCCCTTCTTCTGGATGGGCGCGCTGCTGCTAGTGTCGCTGCTGTTTCTGCGCCGCACTTATCTGAATTACCTGGCCGAGCTGAAGGAAGGCCTGGGCCGCCGCTTCGCCGAAACCGCCGAGCTGGCCCCACCCGACGCGGCCCGCCATGTGGTGCTGGCCCACCTGCTCAGCCCCCACCCCACCGAGGTGCTGAACGCCGTGGCCTGGCTACGCCGCCACGGGCCAAAGTCGCTGCCCGAACACGCCCCGCGCCTGCTGGAGCATCCCGACGAGCGCATTCGGCTGGCCCTGCTGGCCACGCCCGAGGCCCAGCCCCTGCCCGCCGAAGCCCTGCAGGCGCTGGCCCTGCGCGACCCTGCCACCGCCGTGCGCGAAGCCGCCGCCCGCCAGCTGGCCGCCGCCATTCCCGACGCGCCCGCCGTGGCCGCGCTGCTGGCCGGCGACGACCTAGCCGCTCGCCAGGGCGCTATCCGGGGTACGCTCGAAGCCGATTCTCAGCACGCAGCCGCCCAGCACAGCCTCTACCTGCTGCTGCCGAATGCCGAAAGCAGCCCCGGCCCCACCGCCGAGCTGGCGGCGCTGGCCTTGTTGCCGCTTTTCCCGCTCGATGTTCAGCATCAATTAATTGAGCGCCAGCTGGCCAGTGCCGAGCCGGCAGTTGCGCAGGCCGCTCTCCGCGCCATCGGCACCGTGGGGCATCTCGAGCTGGCCCACCACCTACTGGCCGCGCTCAACGACAAACCCCGCTGGCAAACGGCCGCCGACAGCCTCGTGGCGCTGGGCCCGGCCGTGGTGCCGCTGGTGCGCGAAGCCCTACTACGCGAAGCCGAGCCCGCTCACCCGCATCGCCTGTCCACGGTGCTGGAGCGCCTGGGCACACCCGCCAGCCGCGCCGTGCTGCTGGAGCTGGCCCGGCACCCGCACCTGTTTTCGCGCGGGGTGGCGCTGCGGGCGTTGCGCCGCTTCCCGGCCCACCCCGCCGACCGCCCCACCTTCGAGCACCTGCTGCACGAGGAATTCAGCCTGGCCGCCCAGCTGCTGCAAGGCGTGGTGGCCGATGGCCGCCCCGCCCTGGCCGCCACCGTCGACTACGAGCTGACGCTGCTGCACCAGCGCGTGTTCGACCTGCTGGGCCAGCTTTATGACGCCGAGCTGGTGGCCACCGCCCAGCGCAACGTGGCCCACGCCGCCCACGAGCGCCAGGCCAATGCCCTCGAAATCCTTGATAACCTCATTCCAAGGCCCATTTACCAGGGCTTGCAGGCGCTGCTCGACGATTCGCCGGTGGCGGAGAAGGCCCGGCTGTTTGCCGGCCTTACAGCGGCCCTGGCTCCGGCCCAACCGCGCCACAGCCTGGTGGGCATGGGTGCCGCCGCCGCCGCGGGCAGCGCCGTGGCCCCGCCGCCGCACGCGCACCATTACGCACCGCTGCCCACCCCCGAGCCACTGCCGCTGCTGCTGCTGCGCCACGGCCACACCGCCTTCACGTCCTGGACGCTGAGCCAGGCCCTGCGCCACTGGCAGCCCACCGAACCCGACGCGCTGGTTCTGCTCCGTCCCTACTTCAGCTCGCCCTATCTGCTGCTGCGCGAAAGTGCTGCCGTAGCCGCTCAGGCGCTGGCGGCCTGCCAGGGTATTGCGATTTCCGCCCTTCATCTCCCCACCGAAATGAGCCACGCCCACGCCACCTCCGACGCCCGTATTTCCGCTCTGGAACGGGTGGTGGTGCTCAAAAGCACCGCCCTGTTTGCCACCACGCCCGAAAACGTGCTCAGCAGCATCGTGCCCATCATGAAGGAAGTGACGTTCCGGGAGGGCGAGGAGATTTTTGCCAAGGGCGACCTCGGCACCTCGCTTTTCATCGTGCACGATGGGCAGGTGGGCGTCTTCAACGGGCCGCAGCAGCTGGCCACGTTCGGGCCGGGCGATTTTTTTGGCGAGCTGGCGTTGTTGGATGCCGAGCCCCGCTCGGCCACGGCGGCGGCCCTGAGCGAGGTGCTGGCCTTCCGCATCGACCAGGAGGATTTTTACGACGTGATGGAGGAACGCGGCGAGGTGCTGCGCAACATCCTGCGGATGCTGTGCCAGCGCATCAGGGCGCAGAATGAGAAGATGCGGACGCTGGCAGGGTAGGGTTGTACCGTGGACGCTGCGAGTCCGCGCGTCGTCCGGGGCCTGTTCACGCGCGGACTCGCAGAGTCCACGGTACTGCGCTACTCCACCACCTCGTAAATCTTCACCGGCTGGGCTTTGTTCTTGAGCACGACCTCATCGACGTACTGGCACTGGAAGGACTCTTTCACCTGCAAATACACGGCTTCGCTGATGATGACCTGGCCGGCTTTGGCGGCCGACTGCAGGCGCTGCGACATGTTCACCACGTCGCCAATCACGGTGTAGTCCAGGCGCTTGAGGGAGGCCGAGCCGATGTTGCCGGACACGACCTCGCCGGTGTTCACCCCGATGCTTACTTCGGGGCGGTAGTTGAAGCCGGCGGGCAGCGGCGTCTTGCTGTCCTGCAGCGCGGTGCGGGCCGAAAGGGCCGCGTCGATGGCGCGGTCGAGGTGGTGCTCGCCCCGGAAAACGGCCATCACGGCATCACCCATAAACTTGTCGACGTGGCCATCCTGGACGATGAACTCCTTCACCACGATATCGAAATACGTGTTGAGCAGGCCCACCACGTCGGTGGGCGGCATCTTCTCGGCCAGGGCGGTGAAGCCGCAGATGTCGAGAAAAACCACGGTGGCCTGCACGGTTTCGGAAGCCAGCAGACGGTTTTCGAAGTCGGGCCGGGTCATGAAATTGAGCACGGTTTCGTCGACGTACATTTTCAGGATGTTGTTTTCCTGGATGGCGCGGATGGTGTCGCGCAGCTGGCGCACCTGCTCGGCGGTCTTCTCAATTGTCAATTCTAAGTCGTTGAAGTCGACGGGCTTCACCACGAAGTCGAACGCGCCGCGGTTCATAGCGGTGCGCAGGTTGCCGAGGTCGCCGTAGGCCGATACGATGACGGTTTTCATGTCCGGATGCTCGGCGTGGGTGTGGGTGAGCAGCGTGAGGCCGTCCATCACCGGCATGTTGATGTCGGAGAGGATAACATCGGTATCGGGGTTTTCGAGAATGCGCGTGAGGGCCTCCTGGCCGTTGGCGGCAAACACGAATTCGTAGGTGCGCTCCCGGATTTTGCGCCGAAACTTTTGCTTGATGAGCAGCTCAAGGTCGGCTTCATCGTCGACAACCAGGATTTTGGTTTTCATAGCGGGTAGCAACAGGCGAAATAACAGAACGAAAATATGTTTGAAAAGGATGAATAACGGCCCAATGGCTCACCGGCCCGGGCTAGTGCGGCGGCAGCTCCTGTAGCTTCTGGCGCAGCACGCCAAAGTCGAGCGGCTTGGTGAGGAAGTCGGTAGCGCCCAGGCTCAGGGCCTGCTGGCGGCTCTGCTCGTCGCCGTAGGCCGTTATCATCATCATGGTTGTAGGAGGCATGTGGCCCTCTTCCTTCACGTGGCCCAGCAGCTCCAGCCCGCTCATGCCGGGCATGTTGATGTCGGAGAGAATGAGCAGCACTTCGGAGGGCCGGGCGCGCAGGAATTCCAGCGCTTCCTCGCCCGAAAAGGCGAAATTGAAGCTGAGCGCGCCGCTGCGGATTTCGCGGCGGAAACGCTGCTGAAACAGGTCGCGCACATCGGTTTCATCGTCAACAACCAGTATTTGCATGGGGTGGATTTGCAGAATAAGACGGGAGTTTCAAAGGTAGTCCCGGAGCGGCTTAGGCCGGCAGGCAGATAATGAATTCGGTGCCTTCGCCCTCGCGGCTTTCCACGCGCAGGGTGCCGCCGTGGCCGGTGGTGATGATGTCGTAGCTCAGGCTCAGGCCCAGGCCCGTGCCCTCGCCCACGGGCTTGGTGGTGAAGAAGGGCTGGAAGATGTTGGCCTGCACCGCCGGGCTCATGCCCGTGCCGTTGTCCCGGATGCGGACTTCAACGGCCTGCGCTTCGGCCACCCGCCGGGTGCTCACCCCCACGGCGGGCACGTAGGGCGCTGCTTGCTCGCCGGCGGGGCCAGCGGCGGCCAACTGCTGCTGGCGCTGGCGCACGGCATAAAGGGCATTGGTGCACAGGTTGAGCAGCACCCGGCCCAGGTCGGAGGCCGCCACGGCCACCGGGCCCAAGCTTGGGTCGAGGTCCTGCTGCAACGCGGCGGTAAAGTGAGGACTGGCTACCCGCGCACCCTCGTAGGCCAGGCGCAGGTGCTCGGCCACCAGGGCATTGAGGTTGGTGGGCACGCGCGGGCTGGTGCCGCTGCGCGAGTGGGCCAGCATGTCGCGGATAATAGACGAGGCCCGCTGCCCGTGCTGGCTGATTTGCTGCAGGTTCTGCTTCAGGCCGGCCAGAATCTCGTCTCTCAGGCCCGGGCCCGCCGGCCCGCTGCCGTCTTCCATGTCGCCCACCAGCCCGGTGCTCACGTCGGCAAAGCTTTTCATAAAGCTGAGCGGGTTTTGCAGCTCGTGGGCGATGCCGGCCGTGAGCTCACCCAGAAACGCCATTTTCTCGGCCTGCACCAGCTGGGCCTGGGCCTGCTGCAGCTCGTCCTGCTGCCGCCGCAGCCGGGCATACGCCCGGCGCCGGCGGCCGATGTTGCGCCACAGGCCCCAACTCAGGCTGGCCACGGCGGCCAGCCCCAGCAGCGCGCCCAGCAGAAACCAGCGCTGCTGGCGGTTTTGGGCGCGCATGAGGCGTTCGTTGCGGGCGAGCAGGCCAATCTGGGCCTGTTTTCGGGCCAGATTGGCCCGGTATTCCACCACCGCCACCTTGCGCTGCTGGTCGCTGGTGTTCAGGCTGTCGCGGTACGCGCCGAACAGCTGCTCGTAGCCGTAGGCGGCGGCGTATTGGCCGCGCCGGGCCGAAGCCAGCGCGAGCACCTGGCTGGCATCGCGGCTAATGCTTTTGGTGCCGCTGCGCTGTGCGGCGAGCAGGCTGCGCTGCCCGTACCAGAAGGCGCTGTCGGGGCGGCCGGCGTGCAGGTGCGTGCGGGCCAGCAGCAGCTGGGCGCGCGTTACCTCGCCCAGCTTGTGCAGGCGCATGGCCCGTGCCAGGCTGCGGCGGCCGTAGGCCAGGGCCCGCGGCACCTGGCCCTGGCGCTCCAGCATGTCGCCGATGTTGATGTCTTCGTACAGTATGCCGCCTTCGTCGCGCAGCTGCTGGTAGTTGGCGGCATCCCGGGCGTAGTTGCGCTGGGCTTCGGCCCACTGCCCCTGGGCCCGGTACAGGTCGCCGATGCCGGCATAGGCGTGGCCCATGCTGGGCTGGTCGCCGGAGGCCACGGCCCAGCGCAGGCCCTGGCGCAGGTACTGGCGGGCGCGGGCGTACTCGCCCAGATAGGTGCTGGTGGTGCCGAGCTGGGTATTGAGGAACGCCTGCCACTTGCGGTCGTGCCCGGCATTGGCCAGGGCCAGGCCGGCGAGGTTGGTCTGCAGCGACTTGGCCAGCAGGCCCTGGTCGAGAAAAATGCAGGTCAGGTTGTAGAGGCTGCGGGTTTGGCCCCGCCGGTTACCGGTTTGGGCAAAGGCCTTATTTGCCTGCTCCGAGTAGGCCTGCGCCAGCCCATACTCGCTGCGGTGGCGGTGGTAGAAGCCCAGGCCGAGCTGCGCTTCGGCCATGCCGGCGGGGTAGCCCAGCTGCCGCGCCAGGGCCAACGCGGTCCGAAACAGGGCCGCCGACTCATCGGGGGCATTGTTGCGCAGCACCAGCGCCAGCGCGCACAGGCGGTTGACACGGGCGGTATCGGGCCGGGCATGGTGCTGCACTGCGGCCCGCAACCGGTCGGCGGCCGGGAACGGCACCGGCAAGCCGGCCGCGTTTTGCCACCTCAGCAACCACAGAACAACCGCGCCCAGGCGCCACCACGAACTTTTCAATCGAGCAAGCGCCCACAATGGACGCGCCTAAAGATAAGCACATTGGCCGCGCATTGCTACTATGGCTGCGGCCCCGGCAGCTGGCCGCTAAACCGGCAAACCAAGCACGAATTCGGTGCCTTCACCCTCGCGGCTTTCCACGCGCAGGGTGCCGCCGTGGCCGGTGGTGATGATGTCGTGGCTCAGGCTCAGGCCCAGGCCCGTGCCCTCGCCCACGGGCTTGGTGGTGAAGAAAGGCTGGAAGATTTTCGCCTGCACCTTCTCGCTCATGCCCGTGCCATTGTCCCGGATGCGGACCTCGACCCCGCCCGGCACGGCCCGCGTGCTCACCGTGAGCGCGGGGTGGTAGGCGGTGCCGGCCGGCAGCTGGCGGCGGCGCTGCTGCATGGCATAAAAAGCGTTGGTGCACAAGTTGATGAGCACCCGCCCCAATTCGAGCGGCACCACCGACACCAGCGGCAGGCCGGGAGCCAGCGAGGTAGTGAGCTGCACGTCAATCTCCTTGTCCTTGATGCGCAGGCCCTGGTGGGCCAGGCGCAGGCTGTCGCTCACCAGCGTGTTCAGGTTGATGAGCTCGCGCTGGCCGGTGCCGGTGCGCGAGTGCTCGAGCATGCCCTTAATGATGGAGGTGGCCCGCTGCCCGTGCTGGCTGATTTGCTGCAGATTCTGCTTCAGGCCGGCCAGAATCTCGGCCTGCAGGGCGGTGTTGCGGGCGGGCTCGTCGCCGCCCATGTCCTCGACCAGGTCGGTGCTCACCTCGGCGAAGTTTTTCACGAAGTTGAGCGGGTTTTGCAGCTCGTGGGCGATGCCGGCCGTGAGCTCGCCCAGAAACGCCATTTTCTCGCGCTGCACCAGCTGGTCCTGGGCTGTTTTCAGCTCGGCCAGCGACTGCTCCAGGGCTTTGCGGGCGCGCTTCTGCTGGCGGCCGTGGCGGGCCAGAATGATGGCCAGCACCAGCAGCCCCACCAGCCCGGCCACCAGCCCGGCCGTGCGGTAGCGCGCCCGCAGGGCCGCCTGGCTGGCCGCCGCCTGCTGGGCACGCTGCTGCTCGCGGTAGTTCAGGCTTTGCAGGCGCATCACCTTTTCCTGCCCAAACAGCGTGTCTTTCATCACCAGCAGCAAGCTTTGGTAACGGAGGGCGCTATCAGACGGGCCAAGGCGCTTGAAATTCTGGGTGAGTAGGGTGCTGGCGTTCAGCACGCCGCGCAGGAAGCCGTTGGTGCGACCGGCCTGGCAGCCCAGCCGGGCGTAATAAGTGCTCGAATCGAGGCGGCCAATTTGCTGATAAAGCTGGGCCAGACCCACGTAGGCAAAGTTGAGGCTGCGCAGGTGGCCCACCTTCTTCGATTCGGCAATGCTCTGGCGGTAGTACGCGCGGGCCTGCGCCACCTCGCCCCGACGGCGGGCCTCGTTGCCCAGCCCGTAGAGGATGTAATTGGTGGGCGTGTGCAGCCGCCGGGCCAGCACCAGGGCGCGCGTCTGGTACAGCTGGGCCGAGTCGAGCTGCCCGAACAGGTCGTAGGCCAGGCCAATGTTGCTGAGCTCGATAACCACGCGGCGCTCGTCGCCGAGCTGCCGGCCAATTTTCAGGGCCTGAAAATAGTAGGCCAGCCCCTGGCGCTTGTCGCGCAGGTACACGTAAATGATGCCGATGCTGCGCAGGTTCTGGGCCGTGAGGGCCTGGTCGTGGGTGGCCCGGGCAATGCGCAGCGACTGCTGAAACAATTCGAGCGAGCGGGCCAGGTTGCTTTCGCGCAGGGCCGCGCCCAGGCGGTTCAGGGCCTCGCCTTCGCCGTGGCGGTAGTGCACGCGGCGGGCCAGGGCCAGGGCTCCCTGGGCATACACGGCCGCCGAGTCGGTGCGCTGCGTCCAGAGCTGGTCGCTCACCTGGCACAGCAGCAGTACGCGGTCGTAGTCGGTCTGGGGCAGCCGCAGGAGCTGGCGCAGGCTGTCGAGCACCACGCGCGACACGGCCGGCGGGGCCACCGGCGCGGCGTGGGCGGCCAGGCACGGCACAGCCAGCAGCAGGCCCAGGGCCCAGCGTCGCCACCTC
>JANNDE010000527.1:0-1520 GCA_031387395.1 Hymenobacter sp. | reverse complement strand
CCGACTTCATGTCGAACAGCGTCACCTTGGCCTGATACTTAATTTCCTGGTCCGTGGACACGTTGATAACGTGGTCGACGATGGGCACAATGCCCAGGCGCGAGCCGGCGTACTGCCAGCCTTCCACGTTCACGAACTCCTTGCCCTGCACGGTGGTCGTGAGCTTGTTTTCCTTGATGAACTTGGCCAGATCCGTCGCCAAGTGCAGCGTCTCGTCGGAGCGCGAGATGTCGTAGCTTTCTACTTTGGTCTTGCGAACCGGCTCTTTGATGGTCTTGGTGGCGTCAGTCATGGCGTCTGTTGTTTTGATGTCCTGTAGTACCGTTGTGTGTTCTGGGTATGTAACGCCCCAGCCCCTGCAAAGGTGCAAAAAACGACAGATATTTTATGATTTTTCAGCTCTGACTATCAAGTATTTACAAACTTAATTTCCAATTAAGTTAGTCGACTAATAATATTGGTCTTTTACCTGGCTGCCAGGCCGTTTTGCTTGCCTCCCGAAAGCAGCTGACAGCCACAAAAAATAACCCCTCACTCCGTTCCGATAACGGGGCAAGGGGTTTCTCTACATGGTCCGGGGCGGTAGGCGGACGCATTACCAGGGCCAGCCGGCTAGTATAGCCAACCACGTGTGTACTACTGCTTTGAACTGCTGAAGTGGCAGCGGAGTTCCTGACTAGTTTTCGCCTTCCCAGATGTGGCCGTCCTTCATGGTGATCTTGCGGTCGGCCATTTCAGCCAGCTGGTCGTTGTGGGTCACTATCACGAAGGTCTGGCCCAGCTCTTTGCGTAGCAGAAAGAAAATCTGGTGCAGCTCCTGGGCATTCTGCGAGTCGAGGTTGCCGCTGGGCTCGTCGGCGAAGATGATTTCCGGGGAGTTGATGAGGGCGCGGGCCACGGCCGTGCGCTGCTGCTCACCGCCGCTCATCTCGCTGGGCTTGTGGTCGGCGCGGCGCTCCAGGTTAAGCATGCCCAGCAACTCACGGGCCCGCACCCGGGTTTCCTTCTCCGAGCGGCCGGCCAGATACGCCGGCAGACACACGTTTTCGAGGGCCGTAAATTCGGGCAGCAGGTTGTGAAACTGGAAGATGAAGCCGATATGCCGGTTGCGGAACCGCGCCAGCTCCGAGCGTTTCAGCGAGCTGACCGACTGCCCATCGAAGAGGATTTCGCCCGCGTCGGGATTGTCGAGTGTGCCCAGAATATGCAGCAGCGTGCTTTTACCCGCCCCCGACGAGCCTACAATCGACACGATTTCGGCCTTTTCAATGGTCAGGTCGATGCCCTTGAGGACTTCCAGCGTATTGTAGCTCTTACGAACGTTGATGGCTTGCAGCAAAACGGGACCAAGTGAAGTGAGCCGGAGTACGGAAAACAAATCTACGGCTTGCCGCGCAGATTACGGCGGCCACTACACCGCACCGGCCGCCGGCTGGCTTTGGCCGCCGCGCTTTCTAACGCGAAGCGGATGCCGCCGGTTTTCTGCAATTTGAATCCTCTACTTTGCTGCCCCGCTTGTG
>JANNDE010000502.1:0-7589 GCA_031387395.1 Hymenobacter sp. | reverse complement strand
CCTGAGCCTGCCCTTGTGGCCGGGCATGACGGAGGCCCACGTGGCGGCCGTGGCGGCGGCGATTCGACGTTTTTAAGGGCTTTGGAGGGCATCCGTAACGGAATTCGCGGTGCGGAAATTGGCCAGAACGGTGTAGAGTCTTGTCGTTGAACGGATGCCGCTTTTATCGTTCGACGGTGAGACGCTCGTCGCGAAGTAGTTTGCCAGAACGGCGTAGAGGCGCATCTTTGCGTCTCGTCGTCGCACGGTCCGGGTTAGGACCGTCAGGCGATTTCGTTCGACGGTGAGACGCCATGACGCGTTTCTACATCCGCCTGATATTCGCACGCCGTTTCGCGACGAGTAGACATCGGCCGGCCGAATCCTTAAGCCGCTTCTTGAACACTTCGTGACGTTCTTCGACCATCTATCCATCAATAGCTAACCCAATGCCCAGGCTTTCCGTCATCATCCCCTGCTACTTCAACGAGGAAAATATTCCGGTGACGGCCCGCGAGCTGGTGTCGAACGAGGCGAATTTTCCGCCCGACGTCACGTTCGAGTACGTGTTTGTGAATGATGGCTCGGGCGATGATACCCTCGGGGCCCTGCGGCGGGCCCAGGCCCACTACCCCGGCCGTATCCGCATCGTGGACCTGGCCGGCAACGTGGGCTCCTACAACGCCATCGTGGCCGGCATGGCCCACGCCACCGGCGACTGCCTGGCCGTCATCACCGCCGACCTGCAGGACCCCCCCGGGCTGCTGGTGCAGATGTACGCCCACTGGCAGCAGGGCTTCAAGCTGGTGATTGGCAACCGGCAGGACCGGGAAGAAACCGGCCTGGCCGTGACCCTGGCCAAGGTATTTCACTGGCTGATGAAGAATCTGGCCCTGCGCAACATCCCCGACGGCGGCTTCGACTTCGTGTTCTTTGACCGCCAGGTAGCCACCGAAGTGCTGAAGCTGCACGAGCCCAATTCCAACGTGTTCTACCTGATGGTGTGGCTGGGCTTTGCCTACGTCAACATTCCCTACACCCGCCGCAAGCGGGCAATTGGCCGGTCGCGCTGGACGCTGGCGAAAAAGGTGAAGCTGCTGGTTGATTCGCTGCTGACTTTCTCGTTCGTGCCCATCCGCGCCATCTCGGTGCTGGGCCTGGGCCTGGGCCTGGTGGCCCTGCTCTACGGCCTCTACGTCATCGCCCTTAAGATTGTGCACCCCAACGAGCCCGCCGGCTGGACCACCCTCATGGTGGTGCTACTCTTCGTATCGGCGTTTCAGATGGTAGCTTTGGGGGTGATTGGCGAGTACGTGTGGCGCGGGCTGGACGCGGCGCGCAAGCGCCCGCTGTATGTGGTGCGGGAGGTGATTGAGCGCTAGTTAATCTTTGAATAGTTTATTCGGTATGTCTTAACATGATACTCTGCCAAGTATACTACCTTTAAAAATAAGTAGCCTTCTAATCGTTCCATACAAAATAGGTAAAATGTGAATGGGTATGTCACATTGAATGAACTAATTTCCTAATTTCTGTTAAAATCCTGAATCAATGGTTGTTGTTATACCAATATTGCTGCTTACAGTCATTAGCGCATTTACTTGTTACGGAATTGGATTTGCTGTTTTATACAAATTTAAAATAAGGTGCAAGAACTTGTTTGATATATTTTATGCCTCGGTTATCGGCCTGAGTATACTGACGAGCCTTTATGCCACGATAGCGACCAAAGGACAAACCATATTGGTACTGTTACCATTGCTAGTTTTAGGCCCGATTTGGTTTCGGAGCCAGGCACCCAATATAATGCCAGTAGCTGCTATTAAGCAGAAACCGGCGCATTGGGTAAATATTCTCGCTCTACCATTCGGTGCAGCTTTCTTTACATTAATTAGATATGCTTTCAATCGTGCGCCAGACGCGGGGCAAGTGATGACTGCATCCCAGGATTATGTGTTCTACTCAAAATCGAGTTACGCATTCAATATGAAGGGGATAGAATACCCGTTTATCAATGCATTGGCGGATGGCCCGTTGAACCCACAAGCCTACCATTATCTGGATTTGTGGAGCAATGCCTTGTTAGTTAGGCTAACGAAACTGCCATCTATGGTTTTGCTTAATAGCGTAGTGTATGGTCTTATGCTAGGGATTGTATTTATAGGTTTTGGAGCTGTTTATGAGCGGTATATTACCCGCCGATTCATCCTCTTTGCACTGGCGTTAGTTTCTGTGTTCACTTGTGGTATTTATTTCTCGATTTTCCATCATGTTCCCCTCCTGCAAGCCTCGGCATTGATGAACACATTTACGATGCCGGTTATTCGACCTAAAATTGTTCCTGTAATTATCTTCGTGTTGCTGGGATATTGTTTTATGTTCGAAGGTCGGGTTGTAGCCGCCGCCTGGATTTGGTCGGCGCTTGCCTTGGTTTACACCGTTGTTGCCCCAGCAGCCTATATTACTGGGGGGAGTGTGGTGCTTTACCTACTCATTCGAAAGCGAATATCATTCACGCAGGCAATGCAGGCGTTGGCAGCTTATGCACTGGCCGCTGTTTTTATCGGGGCCTTTTACTGGATACCAAGCCACTTGCATCCTGCGGAACATAGCTATACGCTGAGCTACTTGCAGTACCTTCCTAATCTGCACGATTTGCGAACGGTGATGAATAGTTTCGTGGGCACTTTGCTGATACAGGGAGTTTATTACGGTCCTTATCTGATTGTAATAGGGTTTCTACTCCAAAATGGCCGGCAGCTTTTTGGAAAGTGGATGGAATACGAAGCTATGCTGGTTAGTACCTTGATTTTTTTGGTTGTATCCACAACTGTCGGCGCTATCTTCTTTCGGGCAACTGATGGTTATCAACTGGGAATCAATTTACTGCTACCAGTTATCATAATCAATATTGCCATTCTGATTGGGGTGACACTACAGTATCACAGTACAAAAACTCAACTGTTCACCATCGTAGCCTTGGGTATTTTGTCGGGCTATGGCCTTCAGGTAGTAAACCTTCCTAATGAATTTTCTGCAGGTACGCGGCATGACAAGGCGTTTGTGCAACAGGTATCAGCCATGAGTCCTCACCTTAGCCGGTATGGTGCGCTAATGCTGGATTCCAATGAGTACACAACGACTCATGCGTTGAATAGTGATATTTCTACGGTTGGGATGTATGTTGGGCTCGTGCGCGATAACACTCTTTTATTGTCGCTGTCAGTAGCCGCATTTGACCACTCTCTGCAGGCGTTTCAACCCGATACCGCTTTTGCGAGTTACTTGGTAAGCAATGCTCCGTTCACACAGTTTGTGCGTAAACAGCGAATGGGCAGAGCATTTATTTCTTTGGAAGAAGCCCAACGCGACTTTCTGATTCAGAACGGCATCAACTTCATTTGTGCTTCGCCACGTGTTCGTTTGTCGCCGTTGTTGCAACATTTAGTTATGCGTACACTGACGGACCCCGTTTCAAAGCAAAGTATGTATGTGCTGAATGTGCCTCTCAAACAAGAAAGTCAACCCGCTGAGGAGCAATTAGTAGGATACATATGGTAAGGGTGTAATTCAAAACTGCGCGGCCCCTCTCCAATTAGAAAATCGGGTCTGTGTCTGAGGGTGTAATTCAACACTACGCGCGGCCCTTTTCATGAGTCGTCGGTACTGGCCGCTGGGCTCCGCTGAGGGCATCAGACACTGGCTCGGATTTCTGCTTGAAGGTGGCCGCGCGTAGTGTTGAACTACACCCTGTGTCTGATACCCTCAGCGATGCAATGATGCCAGTGCCAATAACCGATGTAAAGGGCCGCGCGCAGTTTTGAATTACACGTTTAGCAACTGGTCTGAGCGAACTTATCCTATGGAAACAAAGACATTCTTAGTAATTGGCATCGGCATTGGCATCGGCGGGAACTTTGGCAAAGGTATTGTGCGTAACAAATTTTGATGCTAAAAAATAGTGTTGTGTTCCCTAATCACGCATTTTTGTAGTATAGGCCACATAGTAAGGCTCGGCCCTCACGTTACTTTTTAAAATGATTATGAATAATTCCTTAAAAAAAACTAGACCGTATATTTCTGTCGTTAGTCCTGTATATGGTTGTGAATCTGGATTATACGAACTATATCAGCGTTTGAGTAAAACGTTGAGCGATATTTCTCCCAATTATCAGATTATTCTGGTGAATGACCAGAGCCCAGACCAAAGCTGGTCAATTATCCAAAAAATTGCACAGAAGGACAGCCGGGTGTTGGGTCTGAACTTGAGTCGTAATTTTGGGCAGCATCCTGCTATCACTGCTGGTCTTGACCGGGCAGAGGGTGAGTGGGTGGTGGTAATGGATTGCGACCTTCAGGATGTACCTGAAGAAATCCCCAATCTCCATGAATATGCATTAAATAATGAGTTGGATATTGTTTTCGCTCGCCGGGCCATCCGCAATGATTCAATGGTCAAAAGGCTATCCAGCCATTTGTTTCATGTAGCTCTGGATTATTTTAGTGGTACTAAACAAGACCCTGCTACTGCAAACTTCGGGATATTCAGCAAGCGAGTAGTCAAAGCTTTATGCTCTTTGCGCGAACCAATTCGCGCTTTTCCAGTGCAAATAAAGTGGCTTGGCTTTCGACGAGGCTCTTTAGACGTTCGGCATGCGTCCCGTGCTCATGGTGAGAGTAGTTACAGTTTTGGAAAACAGATAAATCTTGCTCTAAATATTATTCTTGCGTTTAGCGATAAGCCTTTACGACTGGCTGTTAAATTAGGAGTTACTATTGCTCTGCTTTCTTTGATATTTACAATTTACATCATCTTGCGCAGCCTCGTTGGAGGGTACAGTGTGTCCGGCTATGCCAGCCTAATGGCTAGTATCTGGTTTCTGAGTGGCTTACTTATGTTTGTATTTGGCGTCATTGGTCTGTATATTGGCAAAATATTCGAAGGGGTCAAAAACCGTCCGTTGTATATAATTCAGTCCGAAACACCTCAGTCCGAAACACCAAAAAATACTTAGATAACCTTCTTTCTTCTTGCAAATATGAAATATAGTGTCCTTGAAAGCCAACGTTTCGGGCTTAATGTACTTCGTGGTTCTGTCGACAAGTTAGACGCATACAGTTTGCTTCAAACCATAGTGGCGGAACAAGCTGATGTAGTCATATTTCGTATCCCCAGCAGCGAGCAGTGTACCTTACATCAATTACAAATCATGCCATTTCCAGTAATCGTGGCTGATACATTGGTGTATTATCAGTGCGACTTAAACTTGTTTCCGCCAAAGCCGCTGCGTAATCAAGATTTGGAAATCCGAATGGCTGTGCCGGCTGACCGCGACTTGCTTGAAAGTCTAATAGATGAAATTTTTCAGGATTACAGTACACATTATTACAGTAATCCGCTATTTGATAAGCAGAAGATTCTCGATGGTTATAAGGAATGGACTTTAAGCTACCTTGATGCTGATGAAGACCGAGTATGTTTTCTGTTCTACAGAAATGGTCAACCCATTGCTTTTGTCACATGCAATTTAATGTCCGACTATGGGGAAATTGTGCTGGGCGGAGTGGTGCCTAGTGCGCAAGGTGGTGGTATCTACAGTGATTTTATTCGTCATTCGATGAAATACATTGCTGATAGTGGTAGAACAAAGTCAAAAACCAGTACTCAGATACAGAATTATGCTGTACAGAAAGTGTGGGCGCGCGAAGGTTTTACGTTAGCGAATGCTTATTGCACTGTGCATATTAATGCGTTGATAAGTAAAAATAAGTCCCAAATTGAAAATGACTGAAAACATATGGCGGTTGTTTAAAACAAGATGTGACCTTGAATAAATTTAAACATCAAAAAAAGGTTCTGCCGTATTCTAATAGCTTGTAATGTGCTGCCACGATTTTTTATCGTGGCAGCACTAACGTGTTGGTCATCAATAGTACTATCAATAGTAGTGCCATTGCTTAAGTCATTTTCAAAGGGTGTAATTTAAAACTACGTGCTGCCACTTTGAAGCATAAATCTGAGCCAGTGTCTGATGTCCTCAGCGGAGCCCAGAGACCAGTACCGATGACTCATGAAAAGAGCCGCGCGTAATTTTGAATTACACTCTTTTCAAAGTTTCTTAACGTACTAAGCGGACGCCTTTTCAGTGAGAGTCAATTCAGTTATATTGAATTCTGACATCCTGCTTTGGACCACCGCCAGCAAATTTAGTATTATTCAACAACAGTTGCTTCATAGAATTGTTATTTTATGGCACCTAGGTTGAGCTGTGCCAAAGCCTTAAGTAATGCTTCGGTACCGTATTGCTTGGGCGCAATTCAAAACTGCGCGATGCCATCTTCAAGCAGAAGTTCGGACGGGTGTCTGATGCACTCATCGGAGCCTAAGGCAAGAGCCGATGATTCATGAAACAAGCAGCGCGTAGTTTTGAATTATATCCTATTGCTTTTAGAGAGTTTGAAAGTAGCGGCCGTAACTTTGCCCCAACTCAACCTTTGTCAATGCAATACGCCATTCCTTTCAATAAGCCTTACCTTTCTGGGAACGAAGCCCAATACATCGAAGAGGCAGTCCGCTCCGGTAAAATTTCCGGCGACGGTACTTTTACTAAGCGCTGCCATACGTTCTTTGAGCAGCAGCTAGGGTTCCAAAAGGTACTGCTTACTACTTCCTGTACTGATGCGCTTGAGCTAGCAGCGCTTTTGCTCGACTTACAGCCTGGTGATGAGGTAATTATGCCCTCATATACATTTGTGAGTACGCCCAATGCCTTTGTGCTGCGCGGGGCCAAAATCGTGTTTGCCGACAGCACGGCCGAGAACCCCAATATGGACGTGGCCGCGCTCGAAAGCCTGGTAACACAGCGTACCCGCGCCATCGTGCCGGTGCACTACGCCGGCATTGCCTGCGATATGGATGCCATCATGGCCGTGGCCACCCGGCACAACCTGACTGTGGTGGAAGACGCCGCCCAGGCTATCGACAGCTTCTACAAGGGCCGGCCGTTGGGCACCATTGGCGCGTTGGGGGCTTTCTCCTTCCACGAAACCAAGAACATTACCTCCGGCGAGGGCGGGATGCTGGCCATCAACGATAAGCAGTATGCCAGTCGTGCCGAAATTATCCGGGAGAAGGGTACCAACCGCTCATCGTTCTTCCGGGGCGAGGTTGACAAGTACGGCTGGGTCGAAGTGGGTTCCAGCTTCCTGCCGTCCGACATCATTGCTGCTTTCCTCTGGGCCCAGATTGAGAATCTGGCCAGTATCCAGCAGCGTCGTAAAGACATTTGGGAGCGCTACCATGCCGCGCTGCGGCCCTTGGCCGCGCAGGGTATAGGCCTGCCCATTGTGCCCGACTACGCCACCAACAACGGCCACATGTTTTACCTCGTGTGCCGCGACCTGGCCGAACGTAGTGCCCTCATTACGCACATGCGCCAGTTGCAAGTCTCGCCGGTGTTCCATTACCTCTCGCTGCACAAAAGTCCATTCTACGCCGACAAACACGACGGCCGTGAACTGCCTTGGTCCGACCATTACACCGATTGCCTTGTGCGCTTACCATTCTATCACGAACTCAACGAGAGTCTGCAACAGCGTGTGACCGATGG
>JANNDE010000152.1:0-1130 GCA_031387395.1 Hymenobacter sp. | reverse complement strand
ACTGGTGCCGAAAAGCAGCACCGCCATCATCAAAGCGAAAAGTGAACGAAGATTCTTCATGAGTGAAAAAGTTAAGGGGTTTCGGGGTTGGTGAAAAAAGGAACAGAGTATTGGCGCTGTGCCGACTGGTTTGTAGGCCGGCAATTTGCAACCACCTTGCCAAAAACGCTGACGAGTACGCTAAATTGTTTGAAAGGTCGTTTTCAGCGTTTTTACGCTATTTTTCAACTGCTGACTCTCAACGCATTACCTTGCGCCGCGAGCGTTCAGGATAAATTTCTAAAGTCACTGGTTTTGCCGGAAATACTGTTCGCGTACGGCTGGCATTTACCGTATGCGGCCTCAACCTACGCAAAAAAAAGACCGCACGGCTCGTGCGGTCCTTCCGGTATGGTCGGCGGCGGAAGCTTACAGTTTGCCAGCTTCGGCCGCTTTCTTCATCTTTTCGTTGGCATAGATGGCAATTTCCACGCGGCGGTTAGCCTGCTTGCCAGCTTCGGTGGTGTTATCGCCGATGGGCTGCGACGAGCCGTAACCGCTGCTGGTAACGCGCGAGGCATCTACGCCCTGCTGCTGCGTGTAGTTGGCCACGGCCTGCGCCCGGCGCTCCGACAGCGGCTGGTTGATGGCATCGGAACCCGAAGCATCGGTGTGGCCTTCCACCAGTACGTTGGTGTCAGGATATTTCTGCAGTACCGCAGCCATCTTCTGGATTTCGGTCATCGAAGCCGGGCGCAGGTCGCTTTTGTTGGTGTCGAAGAGGATACCCGAGTCGAAGGTGATTTTGATGCCTTCACCTACACGCTCCACTTTAGCGTTCTGCATGTCGCGCTGCAGGTCTTCGGCTTGCTTGTCCATTTTGCGGCCGATGAGGGCTCCGCCCGTACCACCTACCGCAGCCCCGATGATGGCGCCGGCAGCCGTACCGTTCTTACCACCAATTACGCGGCCCAGCACACCACCTATTACGGCGCCACCGCCAGCACCCAGCAGACCGCCTTTGGCGGTTTTGCTCATGCCCGTCTTGCGGGGGCCGGTACCATTGGTGTCAGGTGCGTCCGGGATGTTGGGGTTGCGGGTCTGCGAAGTAGCGCACGAGCCCAGCAACAGCGTCAGGGCCATGAAAAAAG
>JANNDE010000459.1:0-1294 GCA_031387395.1 Hymenobacter sp. | reverse complement strand
GCCACGCAAGTGGCATTCAGCGGCAGCGGGACTAACACCGTGAGCAGCGGCAGCGGCTTCGTGGTGAACGCGACCGGCACCGCGCTCACGGGCCTGGTGGTGCCGGTCGGGGCCATTAGCGGGCCGCTGCCGCTGCTCACGGTGTTAGTCCCGCTGCCGCTGAATGCCACTTGCGTGGCCCCGCTCAGGCCCGTGCCGGTGAGGCCGATGGTCGCGCCCAAAATGCCCTGGGCGGGCGTGATACCGGTGATGACGGTGCCCAGGTTGGGCACTAGCACCGTGAAGCGCACGCTGCTGCTGCCGATACCGTCGGTGGTGGTGCCCAGCACGGCCCCCGTGGTGGCCCCGGCCGGTACCGTGAAGGTGATGGTCGTGGCATCAACGATGACAAAACCGGGCAGGGCTACTCCGTTGAGAGTGAGTGCCGTGACCAGGTCCAGGGTGGTACCCGTGAGCGTGACGCTCATGCCCACTACCCCGCTCGCGGGGCTGGCACCGGTGAGCGTCAGCGGGGGAAGCACCGTGAAGGCCGTGCCCGCCACGCCCACGCCCAGAGGGGTGGTCACGGCCGGCGGCCCGGAGCTGGCCCCGGCCGGCACCGTGGCCGTGAGCTGGGTGGCGGCCGCGTTCAGGGTGAAGCCCGGCGCGTTCACCCCGTTGAAACTCACGGCTGCGGCCCTGGCCAGATTAGTACCGGTGAGCGTTACCACCGTGCCCACCGGGCCGCGGGTGGGGGTGAAGCTCGTGATGACGGGCCGCAGCGGCACGGTAAAGACCATGGCCGAGCTGCCCGTGCCCAGGGGCGTGGTCACGGCCAGCAGGCCCGTGGTGGCCCCGTCGGGCAGGGTTAGGGTGAGCTGGGTGGCGGAGTTGATAAAGAAGTCCGGCACGCTGGCGTTATTGAGCGTGACGCGGGTCGCGCCCAGGAAGTGGGTGCCCGTGAGCGTGACGATGGTGGCCACCGGGCCGCTGGTGGGGGTGAAGCCGGTGATGGTGGGCCGCTCGCCGACCAGGAAGGGGGTAGCCGAGCTAACGGTGCCCGTGGGCGTGCTCAGGCGCAGCAGCCCCGAAGTGCTGCCCGCCGCCACGGTGGTCGTGAGGCTGGTGGGCGAGAGCACCGTGCCGTTGGTGGCCGCCGTGCCGTTGACGGTCAGGGTGGCGGGGGCGCTGAAGCCCGTGCCGGTCAGCATCACCACCGTGCCCACCGGCCCGAAGGCGGGCGTGAAGCTGAGGATGGTGGGACCGGCCGGGGCGGGCGTGATGGCGAAGTTGGCGTTGGAAATGTCGAAGAAGT
>JANNDE010000432.1:0-6241 GCA_031387395.1 Hymenobacter sp. | reverse complement strand
GCATCGGTTTCGAGGGCGCGCAGAATGGTTTCGAGCTCTTCGATGGCTTCGCGGTAGGTCATATTCTTCGGTTATCAGTGAGCAGTTTGTGGTTGGGTTGCCGCTGCTGTCGGCCAACGGTTAACTGCTCATTGTTAACTGTTAACTGAATCAATCGCAGCTCGTGGCGGTGCAGGCTGCGCTCCAGGGCCAGCTGTAGCTGGTAGCGGCGGCGCAGCAGGGTTTCGCGGCGGCGCTGGTGGTGGCGGGCAAAGCGGCGCAGCAGCTGGCGGCCGCGCTGGCGCAGGTGGCGCTGCTCGTGGGCCAGGGCGCGGCGGGCGGCGCGGGGCAGCTGGTGGCGGAAGCGCTCCAGGCCCTGGCCCAGTTGCCGCAGCTGTTCGCGCGGCCCTTGCGTGGCCTGGCGGGTCCGGGCCCGCAGCCGGTCGTGGGCAGTGTCGAGCTGGCCCTGGGCGGCGTAGCGGGTGCGGCCGGCCAGCTGGTCGAGGCGGGCGTGGCGCTGGCCCAGCTGGCGGCGGGCGGCCTGCACCACCTGCTCGCCCAGGCCCAGAATAGCGCCTTCGAGCCGGGCCAGCCTATCCACCAAAAAGGCCGCCACGGCGGTGGGGGTTTTCAGGGCGCGGTGGGCGGTGAGGTCGACCACGGCCTCGTCGCGCTCGTGGCCGATGCCCGTGAGCACCGGCAGCGGAAACGCGCCCACGGCCGCCGCCAGCCCATATTCATCAAACGCCAGCAGGTCGGTGCGGCTGCCCCCGCCCCGAATGAGCACCACGGCGTCGAACTGCCCGCGCCGCTCTCGTACCCCAGCGAGCGCCGTCCGGATGCTGGCCGGGGCCTCGTCGCCCTGCATGGTGGCCGGAAACAGCGTGAGGGCAAAATCGTACGGGGCCTCGCGCAGCTGCTGCACAAAATCCTGAAAGCCGGCGGCGGTGGGGGAGGAGATGACCGCCAGCCGCTGCGGGGCCAGCGGCAGCGCGAGCTGCTGCTGGCGGTCGAGCAAGCCCTTTTCTGCGAGCTGGCGCAGGGTGTTCAGGCGCAGCAGGGCCAGCTCACCCACGGTGTAGCTCGGGTCGAGGGCCACCACGTCGAGGCTCAGGCCATACTGCTCGTGGAAGCGCACCTGCACGCGCAGCAGCAGCTTCAGGCCGGCGCGCAGAGGCTGGCCGGTGGCCCGCTCAAAGGCCGGCCCCAGCTGCTGGTAGCGCTGGCTCCAGAGCGTGGCCCGGGCCTGCGCCTTCAGGGGCATGCCGCGCCCGTCGATGGTTTGCTCGGTAAGGGTGAGGTAGCAGTGCGCCCCGGCAAAGCGCGGCAGGGTGAGGTCGGAAACTTCGGCCACCACCCAGTAGGCGTCGGCCAGCTGCCGCTGCAGGGCCAGGCGCACCTGGCTCAGCAGCTCGGCTAGGCCCAGCGGGGCGGGCGCGGCGGCCGGGGGCAGTTCGGGGCGGCGGTTGTAGAGGGGCATTGGCCGCAAGTTACGGGCCGAAATGCGCCGGGCGCGCCTCGTGGCTGGGCAATGGGGCGGCCGGCCGGGTTGCCTGAAGGCCGGAATGCGCTGCTTCACATTTGGATGCATTGGCTCCGCATCTGTCCCGAGTGCCAAATCTTGTGGGGCCCGTGCAACCCGGCTTGCCCGCCTCCGTCCCTACCTTCGCGGCTTAAACTCCCAACCCAACAAACTTTTCCCATGCGTTCAACCTCGATGGCCCGGCGGCTTAGCCTGGCCGTACTCGGACTCGGCGGCCTGGCTGCCTCGGTAGCGGCCGGCCCGCCCACCAAACCTGCTCCCACGCCCCCGCAGAAAGGCGTCGGTATCACCATCGCCAATATCGACCCCTCGGTGAAGCCCTGCGAGGACTTCTTTCACTACGCCTCGGGCAACTGGCTTAAAAACAACGCTATTCCGGACGCGCAGTCGAGCTGGGGCGCTTTCAATGAGCTCATCGACCGCAACCAGCTCACGCTGCGCACCATCCTTGCCAACGCGGCGGCCAGCTCGGCCAAGGCAGCCAAGGGCTCGAACGCCCAGAAGGTGGGCGACTTCTACGGCTCGGCCATGGATTCGGTGGCCATCGACGCGGCCGGTCTGAAATACCTCAAGCCGCACCTCGACCGCATCATGGCCATCAACAGCCTGGCCGACGAGCAGAAACTTCTGGCCGACCCCAAGGCCCACGCCGGCAGCGTGTGGTATGGCTGGGGAGTGGGGCAGGATGAAAAAATCAGTTCGCAATATGCCATCCAGCTCAGCCAGGGCGGCCTTTCGCTGCCCGACCGCGACTACTACCTGAAGGACGATGCCCGCTCGAAGAAAATCCGGGACGCCTACCAGGCCTACCAGGTGAGCATCTTCAGGCTGCTGGGCGACGACCAGGCCACGGCCGAAAAAAATGCCGCCGCCGTCACCCGCATCGAAACCCGCCTGGCTAAGGCCAGCAAGAGCCGCGTGGACCTGCGGGACCCCTACGCCAACTACAACAAGATGACGCTGGCTGAGGCCAACACCGCCTTCCCCAACCTGGCCCTGCCCCAGATGCTGCAAGGCGAGGGCCTGAGCACGGCCAGGGAAGTGATTGTAGGCCAGCCCGATTTCCTGAAGGAAGTGAGCGCCGCCATGCAGCAGGAGCCCATCGCCGACCAGAAGCAGTACCTGCGCTGGCACCTGGTGGCCAGCCTGACTTCGGCCCTGCCCAAAGCCTACGGCGACGAAGCATTCCGCTTCGCGCAGACCCTGAGCGGGGCCAAAAAGCAGCAGCCCCGCTGGAAACGCTCGCTGGGGGCCACTGACCGCGCCCTGGGCGAGGCCTTCGGCCAGCTGTACGTGGATAAGGCGTTTTCGCCCACTGCCAAGGCCCGCGCCAAGCAAATGATTGAGAACCTGCGCACGGCTTATGCCGAGCGCATTCAGGCCACGGACTGGATGAGCGCCGCCACCAAAAAGGAGGCCCTGACCAAGCTCAACGCCTTTACCGTAAAAATCGGCTACCCCGACAAGTGGAAGGATTATTCGACGCTGAGCGTGAGCCGCGAGAGCTACCTGAACAACCTGCTGGCCGCTCAGGAATGGGCCAGCAAGGACGAAATCAGCCACTTCGGCAAGCCGATTGACCGCGGTGAGTGGGGCATGACCCCGCCCACCGTGAACGCCTACTACAACCCGCCGATGAACGAGATTGTGTTCCCGGCCGGCATTCTGCAGCCCCCGTTCTACGACCCCAAGGCCGATGACGCGGTGAACTACGGCGGCATTGGCGCGGTCATCGGCCACGAAATGACCCACGGCTTCGACGACCAGGGCCGGCAGTACGACGCCAAGGGCAACCTGCGCGACTGGTGGACCAAGGACGATGCCGACAAGTTCAACGCCAAGGCCGCCATCGTGGGCAAGCAGTACGACGGCTTCTCGCCCCTCGACTCGGTGTACGTGAACGGTAAGCTCACCATGGGCGAAAACCTGGCCGACCTTGGGGGGCTCACCATTGCTTATCAGGCCTTTATGAAAACGCCGCAGGCCAAAGCCAAGGTGAAAATCGACGGCTTCACGCCCGAGCAGCGCTTCTTCCTGGGCTACGCGCAAATCTGGCGTACCAACATCCGGCCCGAGGCCGTGCGCCAGCAGGTGCAGACCGACCCGCACTCGCCCGGCCAGTTCCGCACCAATGGCCCGCTGATGAACATGCCCGAGTTCTACCAGGCCTTCGGCTGCCAGGACGGCAACAAGATGATGCGCGCCTCGGCCGAACGCTCGAAAATCTGGTAAGCCAGAACCACCTGAGCAGAACGTCATGCCGCACGGCTTCGAAACAGCTCTACCGCGATACTAAGCTCGATTAGTTGCGCGGCAGAGCTGCTTCGACGCCGTGCGGCATGGCGTTTTTTGCTGATAATTCGTCCATTTACTTTCCAGTTCTTCATGCTCAGTATGCTGAAATCTTCATTTCTGAACCGGGCGGCGCTGCTGGCCGCCCTGGGGCTGGCGGCGGGCGCGGCCCAGGCCCAGACCAAAGTCAAAACCAAAAGCAACAGCATCAAAACCAAAACCACGGTGCCGGCCACGCCCGGCCAGACGGGCGTGGGCATCACGCTGGCCAACCTCGACCGCACGGTGCAGCCCTGCGACGACTTTTACCGCTTCGCCAACGGCAACTGGATGAAAAACAACCCCATTCCGGCCTCCGAAACCGGCTGGGGCGGGTTCAACCAGCTGCGCAACCGCAACCGCGACGTGGCCCGGGGCATCCTGGATAAAGTGGCCGCCGACCGCACCGCCCAGCCCGGCACGAACGCGCAGAAGGTGGGCGACTTCTACGCCGCCGCCATGGACAGCGTGGCCGTGGAGCGCGCCGGCCTGAAGTACCTGCAGCCCCGCCTTGATAAGATTAGCGCCATTCAGGACGTAGCCGGCGTGCAGCGCTACCTCGCCGACCCCAAAAACCCGGGCAAAGGCTGGTACGGCTTCGGCGTGGGCCAGGACCCCAAAAACAGCACCGCGTATGCCGTGCAGGTGCGCCAGGGTGGCCTCACGCTGGCCGACCGCGACTACTACCTCAACGACGACGCGCGCTCGAAAACCATTCGGACGGCTTACCGCACCTATCAGGTCAACCTGTTTCGGCTGCTGGGCGATGACCAGGCCACGGCCGAGAAAAACGCCGATGCCGTGACGCGCATCGAAACCCGCCTGGCCAAAGCCAGCCGCGACCGCGTTGCCCTGCGCGACCGCGAAAAGAACTACAACAAGATGACCGTGGCCCAGGCCACCGCCGAGTACCCCAACCTGGACTTTCCGCAGCGCCTGAAGGAAAGCGGCCTGAGCGGTGCCACGGACCTCATCATCGGCCAGCCCGACTACCTGAAGGAGGCCAATGCCATGATGAAGGATGAGCCCATTGCCGACCAGAAGCAGTACCTGCGCTGGCACCTGGTGGAGGGCGTGACCGCCGCCCTGCCCAAGGCCTACGTCGACGAAGCCTTTAAATTCTCGCAGGTAACCAGCGGCGCTAAAGTGCCGCAGGCCCGCTGGAAGCGCGCCTTCGCCGCCACCGACGGCGCGCTGGGCGAAGCCTTCGGCCAGCTCTACGTCGACCAGGATTTTAGCCCTGCCGCCAAGGCCCGCGCCAGGCAAATGGTCGAAAACATGCGCGTGGCCTACGCCGAGCGCATTCAGGCCACCGAGTGGATGAGCGCTGCCACCAAGGCCGAAGCCCTCAAGAAGCTCAACGCCTTCGTGGTGAAAATTGGCTACCCCGACAAGTGGAAGGACTACTCGAAGCTGAGCATCAGCCGCGAAAGTGCCCTGAACAACCTGTTTGCCGTGGCCGATTTCAACACCTACGACAACCTGGGCCACTTCGGCCAGCCCGTGGACCGCGCGGTGTGGGGCATGACGCCGCCCACGGTGAACGCCTACTACAACCCGAGCCTGAACGAGATTGTGTTTCCGGCCGGCATTCTGCAAGCGCCCTTCTACGACCCCAGGGCCGATGACGCGGTGAACTACGGCGGCATCGGGGCCGTGATTGGCCACGAAATGACCCACGGCTTCGACGACCAGGGCCGAAAAGTGGACTCGGAAGGCAACCTGCGCGACTGGTGGACCAAGGAAGACGGCGAGAAATTCATGGCCAAGGCCGACGTGGTGGGCAAGCAGTACGACGGCTTCATGCCCCTCGACTCGCTGCACGTGAATGGCAAGCTGACGATGGGTGAGAACCTGGCCGACCTCGGCGGCCTCACCATTGCCTACGCGGCCTTCATGAAAACCCCGCAGGCCAAGGCCGGCAAGCTGATTGACGGCTTCACGCCCGAGCAGCGCTTCTTCCTGAGCTGGGCCCAAATCTGGCGCATCAACCAGCGCCCCGAAACCACCCGCCAGCTGGTGCAGACCGACCCGCACTCGCCGGGCCAGTTCCGCACCATTGGCCCGCTGCAGAATTTTCCGGCGTTCCACAAGGCCTTCAGCTGCCAGGATGGCGACAAAATGGTGCGCCCCACCACGGCCCGCGCCAAAATCTGGTAAGCTGTTTGCTTAGGATTGATTGAATCACGCACGGAAAAATGTTTCCGCGCCCGATAAGAGAAGGTCCGCTTCCCCTGGGAGCGGGCCTTTTTATTAAATGAGGAATTGGGAATGAGGAATTGAGGACGACCTCTGATTCCTCATTCCTCATTCCTCATTCCTCATTCCTCATTCCCAATTCCACATTAAGCGAAGCGTCACTTCACCACTTCCACCTTCAGCTTAATG
>JANNDE010000423.1:0-8764 GCA_031387395.1 Hymenobacter sp. | reverse complement strand
GATATACGGTTGCTTGCCGAAGCGGTAGAGTCTCATCCCCCGGTTAGAACAGTAGATGGACAGCCCGGGTTAGGAGAAAATCCCCCACTGAATACGGCCCAGAATCTCGCGCACCTGTTCGCGGCCCAGTGCTGATGATAGCAGCGCCTGGGGCTGCTCGCCGCCCAGCGCCGGATTTTCCTGTCGCAGCCAGCGGTGAAAGTCCGGCTCGTTTTCAAACACTTCCAGGCCTTTGACCACCACGGCCGAAAGCTGAATGGCTTTCTCAGACTCGTCGCGGGTAAGGCTGCTTTGGGTGTTTTCGCGGCGGGTGAGGGTGCTTTCCGAGATGGAGAGCACCTCACTCATCTCACGGTTGGTGAGACGCATGTGGCGTTGCAGGTTTCGCACCGCCTTAATGGAAACACCAGCGGCGGCGGCCCGCATCAGGTCGAGATTAGTATGCACGAGCTGCGGCATCACCGATGGCCCACCGAGCAGGGCCACTACGGCCGCTACGGATGATTGGAAAGGCTTAGCAGTCATTTGAAGGAATGTTAGACGTCAATTGAGAGCAATATACGATGTAACGATACCACTATCGATAATGATTCCAAAAACGGCCCTTACGCTACGCTACGGGGGTCTGTGGAAAACTTCCCCATTTTTTCCTTGCCCTTCGAAAACCCAGGCGGTAATTTCCGGGATTGAATAGGCATCCGGCGCGAATACTCACCGCCCTTCTATCTGCCCTTTCCACAACTACCTCAACTACTTGCCGCCGGCCTTGTGCCGCGCCGGCCCTTTCAGTTATATACGCAAAAAATCACACCAAAACACTACTGGTATGCTAGTAATTAAACGCGACGGCCGCCGCGAGTCCGTGAAATTTGACAAGGTCACGGCCCGCATCGAGAAGCTCTGCTACGGGCTGAACATGGATTTCGTATCGCCGATTGCGGTGGCCATGAAGGTGATTGACGGCATCTACGACGGCGTGACCACCGTGGAGCTCGATAACCTCGCCGCCGAAACCGCCGCCTCGCTCACCACCAAGCACCCGGACTACGCCATTCTGGCGGCCCGCATCGCGGTGAGCAACCTGCACAAGGTGACCTCGAAGTCGTTTTCGAGCACCATGAAGCGGCTGTACACCTACGAGGACCCCAAGAACGGCGACAACGCTTCGCTGCTCGCCACCGACGTGTGGGAGGTGATTCATAAGAATGCCCACACCCTGGACTCGGCCATTATCTACGACCGGGACTACAACTACGACTTCTTCGGCTTCAAGACGCTGGAACGCTCGTACCTGCTGCGCCTGGAGGGCAAGGTGGTGGAGCGGCCCCAGCACATGCTGATGCGCGTGTCGGTGGGTATCCACAAGGAGGACATTGAGTCGGTTATTAAAACCTACAACTTGCTGAGCGAGCGGTGGTTCACGCACGCCACGCCCACGCTGTTCAACGCGGGCACGCCGAAGCCGCAGATGTCGAGCTGCTTCCTGCTGACGATGAAGGACGACTCGATTGACGGCATTTATGACACGCTGAAGAACTGCGCGCTGATTTCGCAGTCGGCCGGCGGTATTGGCTTGTCGGTGAGCAACGTGCGGGCCACGGGCTCCTACATTAAGGGCACGAATGGCAACTCGAACGGGCTGGTGCCTATGCTGAAGGTGTTCAACGACACGGCCCGCTACGTGGACCAGGGCGGCGGCAAGCGCAAGGGTGCGTTCGCCATTTACCTGGAGCCCTGGCACGCCGACATTTTCGAATTCCTGGACCTGAAGAAGAACCATGGCAAGGAGGAAATGCGCGCCCGCGACCTGTTTTACGCCCTCTGGACGCCCGACCTATTCATGAAGCGCGTGGAGGAAAACGGCGACTGGACCCTGATGTGCCCCCACGAATGCCCCGGCATGGAGAACAGCTGGGGTCCGGAATTCGAGAAGCTGTACCTGAAGTACGAGCGCGAAGGCCGGGGCCGCAAGACCATTAAGGCGCAGGAGCTGTGGTTTGCCATTCTGGAAAGCCAGACCGAGACGGGCACGCCCTACATGCTGTTCAAGGACGCGGCCAACGGCAAATCGAACCAGCAGAATTTGGGCACGATTAAGTCATCTAACCTCTGTACTGAAATAATTGAATATACTGATAAAGATGAAATTGCGGTGTGCAACCTGGCTTCGCTGGCGCTGCCCCGCTACCTGGTGACGGACGCCAAGGGCAACACCACCTTCGACCACGACAAGCTGTACGAGGTGACCTACCAGGCCACGCTGAACCTGAACAAGGTGATTGACGTGAACTACTACCCGGTGCCCGAAACGCAGAAGTCGAACTTCCGCCACCGGCCCATCGGGCTGGGCGTGCAGGGCCTGGCCGACACGTTTATTGCCCTGCGCATGCCCTTCGAGAGCGACGAGGCCTGCGGGCTGAACAAGGACATCTTCGAAACCATCTACTTCGCGGCCATGACGGCCTCGAAGGACCTCGCCATCAAGGACGGGCACTACGAAACCTTCCCCGGCTCGCCCCTGAGCCAGGGCAAGTTCCAGTTCGACCTCTGGAACGTGATGCCCGACTCGGGCCGCTGGGACTGGGAAAGCCTGCGCGCCGAGGTGGTGAAGCACGGGGCCCGCAACTCGCTGCTGGTGGCACCCATGCCCACAGCCAGCACCGCACAGATTCTGGGCAACAACGAGTCGTTTGAGCCCTACACGAGCAACATTTACGTGCGCCGCGTGCTCAGCGGCGAGTTTATGGTGGTGAACAAGCACCTGCTGAAGGACCTGGTGGCCCTGGGCCTCTGGAACGACCAGATGAAGCAGGAAATCATCGCGGCCAACGGCTCGGTGCAGGGCATTGCCCGCATTCCGCAGCACATCAAGGACCTGTACAAGACGGTGTGGGAGATTTCGCAGCGCCGCATCATCGACCAGGCCGCCGACCGCGGGGCCTACATCTGCCAGAGCCAGAGCCTGAACCTGCACGTGCAAAACGTGAACTTCGGCAAGCTCACCAGCATGCACTTCCACAGCTGGAAGCGCGGCCTGAAAACCGGCATGTACTACTTGCGCACCAAAGCCGCCGCCGACGCCATCAAGTTCACGGTGGAAAAGCAAGCCGCCGAAACCCTGGAGCCCATGGCGATGGTCGAGCAGAACCAAAGCGACATGAGCTGCTCGCTGGATAACCCGGACGCCTGCGAGGCCTGCGGGTCGTAAGGATTACAATCAGAACTGCCTAGAAAGACGAAGGGAGCCCAATTATGGGCTCCCTTCTATCTAAAAGGACAGTGAGAATGAACTGCGAGGCTAATGCCAGCAAAACCAGTTCAAAGCACCGTCCCCAGTTTTTTCTGTTTGGAGAACACAAACGTACAACAAAAAGTTTTTTGATGCAAAAGATAGAGTACAGCTTTCCGTTAACCCAGCTACAGAAGCTCTTTGTTGAAAAAGTTCTTGAACTGTGCCACTCACGGTCGATAGACAGCTATCGGTCAAAGGTGACATGCCCAACTTACATGCTGGGAGAGTTCTACTCTGTTCTAGACGATGTGAAGACGGGGAAGATAAAGTACATGGAAACGTACTTTTCCTTCAGAGACGAATTGATTTCCGTATTGGAGGACGATTTTCTGTTGGATTATCGACGTATGTCGAAGAAGTATTTTATCGACTTGTTAAGTGGAATGAAAGATGAACCACAAGTAAAAAGTGGTTTAGCAGAACTGGAACATGCAGTATACTTTCTGGTAGTTACTAATGTAAATTATAAGACGTCACTATTCAATGCTCTTAAAATCTATATTAATTCAGAATATAAAACCTGCGAAACTTGCACTAAAAAACAAAGTAAAGGCGAGGAAATAAGAGAAAATTGTGAAGGATGCAAAGTGTGTTGCTTTTATGAGGTAGAAAAGCTTGCCGGAGTGTTAATATCGGAGCTTCTTAATCATGGTTGGTCCAAAGACTATATATACAAATACGTAAAAGCGAAATTTACTCAAACACCAGATTTCGCAAATAGTTGGGAGGAATTTGCAGAAGAGTTTAGTTCGGCTGTAAATAAAGAAATCACAGTGGTATTTAAGCTGCATGGCGCAGCTTATAAGCTGTCTAAAGTGGCAGAAGACGATTTGAAAAGCGTATTAAGCGAAGTTTATTTGCCGTCTTTTGACAAGATAACACAGGTCGATAAATTAAATAATTGGCTTTTGCCACGAGGTGGGCACAGGTTTATGGTAGTTAAAACAGATGCGTTGGATTACCAGCAAGCGCTTAAAAAAGCAAAAACAGTTCTATCCAATCTTCTTGACTTGATGTATTTAGGTTATAGTGATACTGATTTGCACGTAGACGGATTTGTCTTGCTGTACACGTTGTCCAAACCTGAAGATGCCAACCTTCACCCCATTCATTATTCGATAGATGGAGCCTTTAAAAGCAATACCGATACGTTTAATGAGTTGCGCAAAAAGGTCCAACTGATTAAAGACAGGCCGTATATTGCCTTAGAAGCAAAGGATAAAATAGAAACGGCAATCCGTTATTTAAGAGCGGGAAGCGAGTCGTTAGAATTAGAACAAAAATTTCTGAATTATTGGATTGGCCTCGAAAATATATTTTCAAGTAACCACCCATCAGAGCGCACATTTCACAGAATTGTGAAATATTTTACAATTGCACACTCAATTAGCTATACGAAGAGGAATATTACTGAATTTCATAAAGATATTAAACGTGTTGGAGCAATAAAACTGCTCGGATTAGAAAATTATAGAGATATAGAGTATCTGAACGACGTTGAAGTGTTCAATAAGGTCATTGCATTAGGTGAGAAGAGGCCTTTGCTCTCACAACGAGCAAGGTTGTTGAAGTCAGTTTATTTTACTACAACTGAAAAACGAAAAGCTCACCTAAACAAGCATGTGAAGAACCTTGAACGTCATTTGGTTAGAATGTATAGAGTGAGAAACCAATTAGTCCATGAAGCGGCTATTATGGAAAACATTGAGAATATATCGGGAAGTTTAAGATATTATCTGACTTTCATTCTGAATAAAATGATTGACTTCTATTCTGATTGCAGAGAGAAGCCAATAAAGTCTAACCTAGTTACTATGAGTGACTTTTTTACTCATCAGGAATTGGTATGGACTAATATTCAAGAAAAGGACCTTGATTTTTACGAACTCATAAGTGTACCGCATTCTGTTGAGTTTATTTCATAATTGAGCATAATCATTTTGCAAGAAGAAACTTAAGCTTCCCCAGCCGCCTTCGCGCCGGGGGCGGCGGGGGTGGGGCTAAGGCAGGACGTTGCCGATTTCCACAAAGGGCTCCCCTGCTTCCAATAACTCTATCGCGGCGGGCAGGGTGGCCAGCAGCACTTCTTGCAGCCGCTCGTTGGACGTGTTGCCACAAGTGAGCCAGATAACCTGCGGCGGCGGACCGAAACGGTCGAGTAACTGCCGGAAGTCGGCGTCTTTGGTGAGCACGATGGCCCCGGCGGCTTTGGCGGCCTGGAATATTTCTTCGTCTTCGGCATCGCGCAAGCCCAGCGTGCGGAGCGCGACAGCCTCAACGGGGAATTTCCACTTTATCCAGGCCGCGATGAGCGGCGAGAGGTGCGCGTCAATCCAGAAGGTCATGCAGCGAGGCGCGGGTAGTCAATCTGGCGGGCGGCGTACTGCAACGCCGCTTGCAGGTCGGCGGCTTCGAGGTCGGGCATCTCGGTCAGAATCTGCTCGGCGGCGAGACCAGCGGCGAAGAGCTGGAGCACATCGGCCACGCGGATGCGCATGCCGCGAATGCAGGGCCGGCCGCCGCACTGGCGCGGGTTGGTGGTGATGCGATGCTGCAAGGATTCCATGTGGTGAAGATACTAGGGTTTCTTACAGCCGCTGCCGCCCCGGGCGCGGCGGAGGTGGTTTTAGGGTAGCTTGCGCGGAATTGTAAGAAACTCCAGCTTCTCCAGCCGCCTTCGCGCCGGGGGCGGGGGGGGGTGGGGTTGGGCGGTAGGGGGGCCGGGGGGCCGGGGGGCCGGGGCAGTAGCTTTGCCGGATGACGCTTCACGACAAGCCGCTATTTGTGGCAGCCAACAAGGTGCAGGATTATCTGCTCAATCCTGACCACCCGATTGGCGGGGCTAAGGCCAGATTCTTTCTTGGCATCGGGTATTCGCGGGAGCACTACGAGCAGCTGATTGCCGACTTGATTGAGCACGGCCACTCCCGCCCAGTGACGGAAGAAAAGGAATCGCCTTACGGCGTTAAATTTGTGGTAGATGGCCCGCTGCTGGCTCCTAACGGCCGCGAATACCCACTCCGCACCGTTTGGATGGAACAATCGCCCGGCACGTTCGTTTTGTTAATCACCGCCCACTTACTCGACCGCTGATGAAACCCTTCGCAGAATTAGACATCGTGCAATTGCAGCAAGCGCATCCCGAATGTGGCTTGCCCACCGGAGCTGTGGGTACCGTCGTGCTGGTGTACCGGCAGGGCGAAGCCTACGAAGTAGAGTTTGTGCGCTCCGACGGTACCACGCAAGCGGTGTTGACCTTGCCCGCCGCCGAAGTAGCCGCGCCAAATGCTCATGCGGTTCGGCAGGCGGCTTAATTGCTTTGTAGCTCATATATCGTCCAGCCGCTTCCGCCCCGAGAGCGGCTGGTTTGTTTTAGAGACCTAAGCTTCCCCAGCCGCTGCCGCGCCGGGCGCGGCGGGGTTAGTTTTGGGGGCCGGGGTAGCTTACGCGAAACTGCAAGAAGCGCTAACCTTCACCCAGTCGCTTCGCCCCCAGGAACGGCGGGAGTGCGGCTGGGAGCAACTGAAAAAGGGCTGGTCGTGCAGGCTGGCAGTAGCTTGCGGGCTCTTTGGTCCTTCGCTGCCTTCCCTTTTCTGCATGAATGCATCCGCCTACTCCCTTTGCCACGCTGTGGCGGGCATCGCCTTGCTGGCTGGCCTCGCCGCTTGCGCCGCTTGCGCCAGCACCAAAACGCCTGCTCCGGCCAGCCTGGCCCGGTCCTCGGCTGCGCCCACCAACATCCTGCTGCTGGGGTGCAGCCACCTGGCGCAGCTTTACAAGGCCGATAATCTCAACTCCGACGTACTCACGCCCCAGCGCCAAGCCGAGTTGGCCACCGTGCTCGATGGGCTGCAACGCTACCGTCCCGACGGCATTCTGGTGGAGGAACTGCCCGAAAACCAGCTCCGCCTCGACAGCTTGTACCAGCGCTACCGGCAAGGCGAGCTAGACTTGAGCACCCTGCCCGGCGGCCGTAGCGAGGTGTACCAGCTGGGCTTCGCGCTGGGCAAGCGCCTCGGGCTGGCGCGCATCTACTGCGTGAATGCGCCGGGCGGCACGTCGCAGAGCATCCTGCATGCGGGCCAGAACATTGCGCTGTATGAGCAGGCCACGGCCCAGTGGCGCGCCTTTTCCGACCCCATCGGCCAGCAGCTGCTGGCTGGCACCAGCACCCTGCCGCAGTACCTGCGGGCTCTGAACGAGCCGGCCACCCTGCGGCAACTACACACGCTGGTGTACCGCACCCCGGCCCGCGTCACCAACGGCACGACGCCATGGTGGATGCGGCTTTCATCAATCCGCAGTACGTGGGCGCGGAGTTCATCACCGTGTTCTACAACCGCGACCTAAAGGTGTACTCCAACATCGTGACCACCCAGCTGCAAACCCAGCAGCGCCGCCAGCTCCTCCTAATCGGGGCGCGGCACGTGGGGTCGCTCCAGGGCATTTTCGGCACCGACCCGGCCTACCGGGTGGTTGGTGCCGCGCCTTACCTGGGGCGCAGGTAGCGGGGCGGGCGTTTTTGCCGGAGCCGGGAACCACAACAGGCCGTTGTTCTATATTTGCCCGCCCCTCCCCTGCTTGCCCGTATGCTCATCCCCGTCATCAACGCCTCCGGCCACCCGCTGCCCGAATACCAAACGCCCCACGCCGCCGGCCTCGACCTGCGCGCCCACCTGGCCGCGCCCGTCACGCTCGGCCCGCTCGAGCGCGCCCTCATCCCCACCGGCCTGAGCCTGGAAATCCCCGTCGGCTACGAGGCCCAGATTCGGCCCCGCAGCGGGCTGGCCTACAAGCACGGCATCGGGCTGGTGAACAGCCCCGGCACGATTGACGCCGACTACCGGGGCGAAATAAAGGTGCTGCTCGTGAATTTATCGAACGAGCCCTTCGTGGTGAACGACGGCGAACGCATTGCCCAGCTGATAGTTGCCAAACACGAAACCATTGCCTGGCAGCCCACCGACGCCCTGAGCGAAACCCAACGCGGCGCGGGCGGGTATGGAAGTACGGGGCGCTGATGCTCGCAACTTCTGCCCGTCATGCAGAGCGTAGCGAAGCATCTTTACTGCAGCAGTAATTGATTACGTTATGCGGTAAAGACGCTTCGCTACGCTCTGCATGACGTTCTTCGAATCAACAACTGACAACTAACTAAGAAACATGAAAATCATCGTTCCGATGGCCGGCATGGGCAAGCGCATGCGCCCCCATACCCTCACCGTTCCCAAGCCGCTGGTACCCATCGCGGGCAAACCCATCGTGCAGCGCCTCGTGGAAGACATTGCCAAGGTATGCGGCGAGCCCGTCGACGAGGTGGCGTTCATCATCGGCCGCTTCGGGGCCGAGGTGGAGAAAAGCCTGGTGAAAATTGCCGAATCGGTGGGCGCCAAGGGCACCATCGTGTATCAGGACGAGCCGCTGGGCACCGCCCACGCCATTCTGTGCGCCAAAGAGAGCCTGACCGGCCCG
>JANNDE010000413.1:0-3250 GCA_031387395.1 Hymenobacter sp. | reverse complement strand
TTACTGGTGGCGGGCAAGATGCTTCGCTGCGCTCTGCATGACGTTTTAATATCAGTTATTCGCCGCGCTGCTGCTGCTTCCGTTTATGGCCGTTTCCTCTTCTGCCGATTTTCCCGTCATTCGGGGCGAGGCCCTGGATTTTTACCTCGCCCAGGGCTACTACCGAATGCAGCAGGACCTGTTCACCTGCCAGTTCGTGCCCTTCGATGGCCGCCTCTACACCGCCCACTGGCTGCGCCTCGACCTGGCCCGCGTGGTGTGGGGCCCCGAGCAGCGCCGGCTGCTGCGCCGCAACGCCCGCTTCACGGCCACCATCTGCCCGTTTCGCCTCACCGATGAGTACGAGGAACTGTACGCCCGCTACCGGGCCGCCATCACCTTCGATGCCGCGCCCACCATTACGGCGGTATTGATGGGCGAATCCACCCACAACGTCTTCAACACCCAGATTGTCGAGCTGCGCGACGAGGGCCGCCTCATTGCCGCCGGCGTGCTCGACTACGGCGAGCGCACGCTGGCTGGCATCCTCAATTTCTACGACCCCGCCTACCACAAGCACAGCCTCGGCAAGTACCTGCTGCTGCTAAAAACCGACTATGCCCGCCGCCGGCACCTCGACTATTATTACCCCGGCTATCTGGTGCACGACTACCCGAAATTCGACTATAAACTCTTCGCCTGCGCGGCGGCCACCGAGGTTTTCGACAGCATCAATGGCCAGTGGCTGCCTTTTTCCCAGGAGGCCGTGCGGGCCAACTCCGCCGAGCTTTTCGCCGAGTGGCTGCCGGAGGATTTGCAGGGCATAGAGGAATAGCGTAACCAGGACACTTTGTGGCGGCCGTGCGTGCTATTCCACCACCAGGCGCACGGCCTGGGAGTCGCTGCGCAGCACGTACACACCGGTGGCCAGGCCGGGCGGCAACGCCACGGAGGCGGGAACCCCGGCGCTGGCGGCAGTACGCAGCACGAGGCGGCCCAGGGCATCGAACACCTGCACCGGGCCGGTGGCTCCCACCACCAGCAGCGTCTGGCCGGCCCGCACCGGGTTGGGATAGGCGGCGAAGGCCGGCGCGGGCACGGCCACGGCCCGCACCGGCGAATAGGTGGCTGTACCGTCCAAATCTATTTGCCGCAGGCGGTAATACACGAGGGGGGTGCCGTAGCCGAACAGGGCCGGGTCGCGCAGCTCGTAATCGGTGGCCGTGGCGGTGGTGCCCTGGCCCGCCACGCGGGCCAGCGGGCGAAACGTGCGGCCATCGGGACTCACCTCCACGCCGAAATAGTCGTTGTTGGTTTCGCTGGCCGTGCGCCAGCGCAGCAGGGCCGCGTCGCCCCGACGCACGGCCTCGAACGAGACGAGCGTAACGGGCAGGGGTGCGGCGGCGGCGCTCACCGTGAGCTGGTCGAGCGGGCCCGTCACGGCATGGGCTAGGGTGCGGCTGCTGGCATTGGTGGTGGGACCGGTAGTGGTCCAGGGGCCGCCGCGGCGCTGCCACAGCCGGGCGCTGGCAAAGTTGACCAGACCGTTGTCGTTGGCCGCCAGCCAGGTCAGCTCCACGGTGGTGGGGGCGGTGGTGGGCTGCGTAGCGGGCACCACGCGCCACACCTGGTCGATGCCTTTTTTGCTGGCATCGGCGGGGTTCACGCCGTAGCTCACGTTGGCCAGCAGCAGGCCGGCGCTGCGCACCACGGCCACGTCGCCCAGGGCCTGCCCGCCAGGGTTCAGGCGGAAGCCGTTGGTGAAATCGACGAAGCTGCTGCCGGCCACGGCGCTGCGCTCGCTGCGCAGGTTACCGGCCACGTAGCGGGCCGACGTTTCGCCGGTGACCACGGCCCTGGCCAGCAGCGTGATGGTGGCCGCCGGGGCCGTAAGCACCTGCCCGCCGCTGAGCGTGAGCAGATTGCCAATGCCCACGTTGGACGGCACCATGACGGCCACGCCCCCGGCCGTGTTGCTGATGGTCAGGTTGTGGAGCATGGCGGGCGTGGGCCCCACCCCCGTGGGTGCGGGGCCGCCTAAGTCGAGGGCCTGCGGGGCCGTGCCCACGAGCCGCACCGTGCCCGTGCCGGGCACGAGGGTGCCGGCATTCACCAAATCGCCCCCCACGTAAAGGGTGCCATCGCCCAGATTCAAGGTGCCGGCGGCCAGGTTGGTGACGGGGCCACCCACGTACAGCACGGCCCCGCCGATGAGGGCCACCACGCTGCCGCTGTTGGTGAGTGATTGGGCGGCGGCGGGCCGCCCGGCCACGCCGGCGGCTAGCAGCGGGAGCAGGTACAATGATTTCATAAAAATGCAGAAGTAACGTGGAGCGGTTGTCCGGCCGGTCTTGTTTCGGGTGTATAGGGCCGGGTGTCCGGGTACGGCCTTTCAAAAAACAAAAGGGAAGTAGTACATTGGCTCACCGCCGAAAGCGGGGGGGCGTCTTTGTACGCCAGCCCAACCACCACCCCGGTTCCATTTGTCGCCCAGGCGGGCAGCCACACCGGCCGTTGCTGCCGTAATAGCTGGCCGCCGCCCGCGCCCGCTACCGCCCCACCACAATCCAGCCCGTACCGTCGCTCTGGAAGCTGAGGCGGGTGGCGGCCGGAAAGGCATTCGTGCCCGAAAACGTGGTGTTGCTGATGTCGTCGTACACGGTGCCGCCGCCGGTCACGGTCAGCGTGAAAGCGCCCTGGCCGTTGGCGTTGATAATCGTGTAGAGCCGCCCCGCGCAGGTGCTGGCCGTCGGCACCGTGATGGTGGCGCAGCTGCCAACGCGCCGCACCGTGCGGTGGGCCCCGGTGAGGGCGAAGGTGGCCGTGGTGGCCGTGGTGTAGGCTAGCGCCTCCGAGCCCTCGACCACCAGTGTGGACGTGGGCGCGGCCGTGCCGATGCCCACGTTGTCGGTGAGCACGGTGGGGGCCACGTTGGTGCCGGTGCGCGTCCAGCCGCTGGGGTTGGGCAGGTTGGCCAGGTTGCTGCCGTCGAGCACCGGGCCGCTGCCGGCGGGCAGCACGGGTTGCAGCCGCACGTAGCCGTTGCCGACCTGGGTGCCGCTGGCAAACACCACGCTGCTGGCGGCGGCCCCGGCGTAGCCCGAGCCGCCGCCGCCCGCCCCGCTGAAGATGCCCGTGCTGAAGGCCCCGCCGCCGCCGTAGTAGCCGCCGCCGCCGCCGCCGGCCCCGGCCCCGCCCTGGCCCAGGGTACCGTCGTTGCCGGCGCCGTTGCTGCTGCCGCCCGCGGTTTGGGTGCCCCCGTTGGCGCCCG
>JANNDE010000411.1:0-1039 GCA_031387395.1 Hymenobacter sp. | reverse complement strand
TGAACTTGCGCTCGCGGGGGCCGTTGGGCAGGTAGAAGCCGCCCGGCTCGCGCAGCTTCTGGTTGAAGTCCTCGAAGCCGGGGATGACGCGGGCAATTCGGTCGCGGATAACGTCGTAGTTCTCCGTCATGGCCACCCAGTCGGTGCGGGTTTTATCGCCCAGCGTGGCAATGGCCATGCCGCTGATGATGGCCACTTCGCTGAGCTGGTCGCCTTCGAGCGGCACCAGAATGCCCTTGTTCTGGCTCACCACACCCATCGAGTTTTCGCAGCTGGTCATCTGGTGGCCAGCCTTCTGCATGTCGATATCGACGTGGGCGAAGGTGGGCAGCAGCAGGCTGGTTTCGCCGGTGGTGAGATGGCCGCGGTTGAGTTTGGTGGCCACGAACACGGTCAGCTTTTGCTTGCGCATGCCTTCGGCGATGAATTCGGTGTCGGGGCCGGCGGCCAGCAGGTTGCCGCCCAGGCTGAAGTACACCCGGGTTTTGCCGGCGTGCATGGCTTTGAGGCTTTCCACCACGTCGAGGCCGTCTTCGCGCGGCGCGGTGAATTTGAACTCCTTTTCCAGCGCGTCCAGAAACTCGCCTTTCACGCGCTCCCAGACGCCCATCGTGCGGTCGCCCTGCACGTTGGAGTGGCCGCGCACCGGGCAGGTGCCCGCGCCGGGCTTGCCGATGGCTCCTTTCATGAGGTGTAGGTTCACGATTTCCTGAATCGTTTCGACGCCCTTGCGCTGCTGGGTGACGCCCATGGCCCAGCAGGTGATGATTTTCTGCTTGTGGGCGATGATATTAGCGACTTCCAGCAGCTGGGAGCGGCTGATGCCGCTGATTTCCTCAATCTCGGCCCAGCTCGTGTTACGGATGTTCTGCTCGAACGAATCGAAGCCTTCGGTGAATTCGGCCACGAAGCTGCGGTCGACCACCTGGCCGGGGTTCAGGTCCTCGGCCTCGAACAGGTGCTTCATAATGCCGCGCAGCAGGGCCATGTCGCCGTCCACGCGCACCTGCAGGAATACGTCGGTGATTTGGGTGCCGTC
>JANNDE010000334.1:0-5613 GCA_031387395.1 Hymenobacter sp. | reverse complement strand
GCGGCGCTGGTTGTTGCCGCTGGTGGTGGCGCCACCATTGTTGGGGTTGATTGTGCGTGTGGTGTATGTATTGTTGGGGGGGGGGTTGCCCCGCCCGCCGTTTACCTGGTTACCCCGATTCCGTTCAACAGCGGGCGGGGCAAGCCCCGCCCCTACATTCCTTCCAGCACTCGCACAATCTCCCCAAACAGTGGTCGCGCCACCACCTGCGGCAACACGCAGCGCCGCTGTAATGCCCACAGCGCTGCACTCGCCGCGGGCGTTTCGTCGGCTTCCGGGCAATGTTCCAGCAGCTCTTGCAGCAGGCAGCCAAAGGCGCGCACTTCCAGCTGCTGTAAGGTCGTGGCCACCTCAACCGCTTCCGGTGCGAAGAAGCAGGCGGCCCCGAAATCGCTCAGCAGGGCCTCGCCGGTTGGGGTGTTGAGGATGTTGTGGGCGTACAAATCGCCGTGCAGAATGCCCTGGCCGTGCAGGTGCGCCGTCGCGCTGGCAATGCCGGAGGCAATGCGCAGGGCCGTTTCGAGCCGGAATTCAGTGCTGGCCGCATACACGTCGCGGGTGCAGGATGCCAGGCTGGGCGGCCCGGCCAGGTTGCCAAAGGCGGGATGAATCAGCTCCAGTACCAGCCCTTCGGCCCCGGCCGGGTGCTGGCTGATTTTGCCCCGTACGGCCATCAGGTTCGGGTGCGGGCCGGCACTGATGCAGGCGGCCATCTCGCTGTGCGGCAGCCCGTCGCTCGTTACGGCGCCTTTGAATATTTTTACCGCCACCTCGGCCGGAGTAGCGAGGGCGCGTCGAGCGCGGTAAATCACGCCCGAAGCGCCCTCGCCCAGCTGCTGCTCAATGGCCAGCTCCTGCCAATCAATGGCGTGGATGGGGTTGCGGGCCAGCGCCGCCGCCTCGGCCGCTTCGGCAAACGGGTTGCCCGCGTAGGCCAGCCACGCCAGGCGCGGCATCGCCAATAGCCACGCCGGCAGCTCGGTGAGGCGGTTGGCGGCAATGCGCAGCAGCTCCAGGTTGGTGCAGCTGGCCAGCGTTTCGGGCAGTTCCGTCAGCCGGTTGCCGGCCAGCATCAGCTTCTGAAGCTGCGGGCAGCGGTCGATTTCCGGCGGCAGCGCTTCCAGCTGGTTACCGGTGAGAATGAGCCAGCGCAGGGCCGGCGTGAGCGCCGCCGCTGGTAATGTGCGTATCTGATTGGCCTTGAAGCCCACCATGCGCAACTGCGGGCATTGGCCCAGCACGGCGGGCACTTCGGTGAACTGATTATCGGAGCAAAACAGCACTTGTAGCTTGTGCAGCCGGCCTAGGTCATCGGGTAAAGAGGAAAGAGCGTTGCCGCTGAGGTTGAGCACTTCCAGCGTATCGGCAAGGTCAAATATCTCGCGGGGAAATTTGGTTAGGCCGGCACTCAGGTCGAGGCGCCTGAGGCCGTGGAGCTGGCCGGCGCGCAGTTGGGCAAGGGTGTGCATGGGCGCAAAGGTCGGCGCTACTCTTTTACTCCCCATTCACCGACCGCGTCCCCGCGTAGTAATACAGCTCGGCCACCGCCTTTTCGTAGCTGGCGCGCAGGCTTTCCTGCTTAATGCGCAGGTCGATGAGCTTGGTTTCGCGGGCGTTGATGAGGAAGATGGTGCTTTCGCCGAGCTCGTATTTCTGAAGCTCGGCTTGCAGCAAAGCGCGCTGGTTGGCAATGGTGAGGGTTTGCACGGCGAGCTGGCGCTCGTAGGCGCGCAAAGAATTATAAACCGCCGTCACCTGGTTGCCGATGGTGCGCCGGCTCTGCTGCTGCTCCAGCGTGGTTTCGCGCACGTTCAGGCGCACTACCTGCAGCTGGCCCCGGGCCTGGCGCAGGAAAATCGGCAGGGCGAAATCGAGGCCCACCTTGTAGTTGTTCAGGCCAAACTGGTAGCTCACGGGCACCTCGGGCCGGTAAAAGTCACCCCTGCTGAGCAGAGTACCGCTCAGGTTCAGCGTTGGTTTGAGGAGCTCGCGGCGGTACCGCTCTTCCACGCCGAGCTGCAGGATTTTGGCGTCGAGCTTGCGCAGGGTGGGGTGCTCGGTGGCCGCCCGCTCGCGGAGGCGGGCGAACTCCTGGCGGGTCACGCTGTCGGCGCGGGCGGGCTGGGGGACGGCGCGGGCGGGCAGCTCCACGGGCTGGTTATCCTGGTTCCAAAGGTGGTTGGAGAGGACGAGGCGGGCGTTTTGCAGGTCCACGGCCAGCTGCTCGGCCTGCACCTGGCGGTCCTGGGCGATGATGCGGGCTTCCACGGAATCGATGGGGGCCTGGTCGCCCAAGTCCACGCGCTGGCGGATGGCGCGGAAGCGGGTTTCGGCCAACTCCACGCCTTCCCGGATGAGGGCGGCCTGTTGGTAGGTGTAGTACCAGGTCCAGTAGTCCTTGGCGGCCTGTAGCCACACGTCGTTGATTTGCTTCACCCGGTCGGCCTCGGCCGCGTTCATCATAATGCGTGCCTGCCGCAGGGTGCTGCGCCGGGCATCAATCAGCAGGCCCTGGCCCAGCGGCACCAAGAGGCCTACGCCGGCCAGGCCAGGCCGGGGCGTGCTGGTTTCGGGGTCCACGAAGGCGCCCACGTAGCGGTCGTAGCTGGCTTTCAGGTCGATGCCGCCCAGCCAGAGGGGCACCTTGAACTCGTTGTCCCAGTTATTATAGTAGGTGGTACCGCCGAAGCGTTTGCGGTCGAACCCGGAAGTCGCCTTGGGGTCGAAGCCGCCCCGGGCCTGCAGCACCTGCCCCCGCGCCCGCTCGCCGAGCAGGGCAGCCTGCTTCACGACGGGGTGGTTGGCAAACACCAGCTCGGCCAAATCCTGCAACGAAAACACGCGGGCCGTATCCACGGGCACCACGGCCGTGCGGGGCTGCACCCGCGCCGAGACATCGGCGCGCGGTACCTGGGCCGCGCCCACGGCCGGGGCCAGCAGCGCGGCCCACAAACCGGCTTTCAAAAACAACGGCCAATTCCTCATTTCGACTTCTCCTCCTTGCTGTCTTTACCGCTTTTGCCGCCGCCGTCGGCCGGGAGGGGGCCGGCCCCGTCGGGCTCGGCCTGCAGGCTGGGTGGGAAGCCGTTGAGCTGCCGCCAGATTTCGTACCACACCGGTACCGAGTCCAGGATTACCCAGCCGTATACGCCCGAGCCCAGGCGCAGCTGCCGGGGCCAAATGTGCGTGCGCTCGTCGCCCGCGCCACGCAATGGGCGCACCAGCAGGCGGTAGCGGCCGTTAGTGCTGCTCACCACGTCAATCACCGACACCACGCCGCCGAACGTACCCACCGCCACCGACGGCCAGCCCGAGAACTGAATGGCCGGCCAGCCATCGAACTGCAGCCGCACCCGCCGGCCGCGCTGAATGAGCGGCACGTCCATGGCCCGCACGTACATTTCGGCGGCCAGCACGGGGTTTTCGGGCTGCAGCGTGGCAATGGATTCGCCCTCTTTGATGTTCTCGCCGATGCCGGCCTTGAGGGTGCGCACCACGATGCCCGACTGCGGCGCGCGCACCACGTACAGCCCGCGCCGCACCGCCACGTTGCTGATTTTGTTCTGGAGCACGGCCACTTCGCCCTCCGCACTGGCCCGGCTGGATACGGCCGAGCTGCGGTCGGACTGGGTTTTGGCGAGGTTTTCCTGGTACTTGGCCCGAATCTCGCTCAGCGCGATGGTGGCGTTGGCCAGGCCCTGCTGGCTGCTGGCGAGCTTGTTGCGCTGCGAGGTTACCTTGGCCAGGTCCTCCTGTAGTTTCAGGCGGCGGGTTTCGATGTCGGTGAGCGAGAACAGGCCGTTGCGGTAGCCCACTTCGTAGCGGGCCAGGCGGCGCTGGGCGGTTTCGAAGAAGTTGGTCACGGCCACCAAATCGGCCTGGTCGATGGCCACCGTGTTGCGGGCCTGCGCCACGCGGTTGGCCGCCGCGGCCAGCTGCACCTGCAGGCCGGCTCGCAGGGCGCTAATCTGGGCGCCGGCGGCCACCACGCGGGCGGCGTTGGCGGCCACGTTGCCGCGCTTAGCGGCCAGTTGCTCGCGCAGGCGCAGGGGCAGGTTGGGGTCGAAGTATTCGGAGTTGATTTCGGAGATGGTGAGCAGCGTGTCGCCCTTGCGCACGCGCTGGCCCTCGCGCACGGCCCAGTGCTCGATGCGCCCCGAAATGGCGTTTTGCACGGTCTGGGGCCGGTCCTGGGGCGTGAGGGCCGTGAGGCTGCCGCTGCCCTCGATGGTTTGCCGCCAGGGCAGAAACAGGATGATGAGGAACACCAAACCGACTACCAGCAGCGTGCGGCCCAGCCAGTGCCCGCGCCCGGCGGGCAGCAATTCGCGCTGCGACTGCCGGGGCTTTTCGCGCCACACCGTTTCGGCTACGCTTTCGTTGCTGAGGTTAAGCATGGGTTTCGGTGGTTTGGGAGTTGGCCTCTTCCAAGGGCAGGTGTGACGGCGGCCAGCTTTTCGGCCCCGGTCAGCATGTCGAACACGGTGCTCACGCCGCTCACCAGCTTCTCGATGGCGCTGCTGATTTGCACGATGAGCACTTCGGCGGCCACGAACTGGCCCAGGCTCATCTGGCGCGACACCACGAACAGGGTGCCCGCAATCAGCAGCCCGCCCGTGAGCAGGAGGCGCAGCGCGATGCCGTAATTAAAATACGCTTTCAGCACCCGGAAGTGGCCGTTGCGGGCGCGCAGGTAGCCGGCCGTGAGCTCGTCGGTGCGGGCCAGGGCGTACTCGCGCCGGGCGGCATCGTCGCGGTAGGCGGGCAGGTTGGCGGCCACCTGCTCCAGCCAGTCCACCACCGCGTACTTATAAGCCGATTCCTCGATGCTCGTGCTCAGGGCCCGCCGGTAGTTGAGGGCGTAAATCCCGACGATGCTCAGGATGGTAAATAGCCCCAGCGCGATGAACACCGGATGATAAAAGGCGAGCACCAGCACCCCAAACAGGATTTGGAACGCGGCAAACACCAGGTTAATCAGCAGCTTGGTGAGGCCCTTCTGCACCGTCAGGATGTCGAAAAAGCGGTTCACCAGCTCGGGCGGGTTCGCGCCGGCCAGCGCCTCGGCCCTGATGCGCGGCAGCCGATAGGCAAACTCGATGGCCGCCTTGGCAAACAGCCGCTGCTCGATGGCTTCTACCAGCACCATCTGGCCCAGCAGCAGCACGCCGCCCAGCAGCACGCCGCCCACCACCACCCCAATCAGGATGTAGGTCGAAGCAAACACGGCCCCCGTCGAGACCAGGTTGAACACCGCTTGGGTGCCCAGCGGCAGCGTGAGGCTGACCAGCCCCGCCACCAGGGCATAAAAAAAGATGTAGCGAATGGTGTCGCGCTCCGTGTCCAGCATCCGCACCAGGCGCTGCCAGGGCGTGGGCGGAGGCGAAGCAGAAGCGTGTGCAGAGTGAGCCGCCATGCCAGTGAGTAAGGGTAATAATGGAATACAAAATTACCACCACCCACCCCGGCCGCTGATTTGGATTCAGTTAAAAGGAAGTTAAAAAGGGGTTAAAAAGTACCGTGAATGCGGTTTTGGGATTGGGAACGTAGCGTGGACGCTGCGAGTCCGCGCCTGAACGAGACCCGCTTGATTTCCGCCCAGGCGCGGACTCG
>JANNDE010000331.1:0-3631 GCA_031387395.1 Hymenobacter sp. | reverse complement strand
CCTTCGCCCTGCCGGCGCGACCGGCAAAACCTCCCCCCCGCCCCCTCCCGGGGGGAGTGGGCCCGGGGGTGAGGTTCCAGCGTCTGAGCTTACTTCCCCATCTTCTTCGCCTCGGCCATCAGCTCTTCGTTCATCTTCACGTACTCGCCGTTCGGCGGCGTAGCGGCCAGCGCGGCTTTTTTCGACGCTTCAGCGGCTTTCGTAGCGCCGGCGTAGTCCTTCATTTTGAGGCGGATTTTGGCTTCCGTGTTCAGGTTCCAGAACTTGGTGGGCTCGGCGGCGTTGGCTTTTTCCATCCAGGCCAGGGCCTGCTTCAGGTCCTTGTTGTTGTCGAGGTAGTAAACGGCCGCGGCCGCCAGGTCGCCGGGGGCGGGAGTAGCGGCTTTGGTAATTTTCTCGTCAATCTGGGCCATTACTTTAGTATCCACGTCGGCGGTTACCTTGAATTTGGCTCCGGTCATTTCCCACTCCATCGCCATGTTGGCGGTGGCGGGGGTGATGTCGGTGAAATCAATGGTGAAGGTCTCAACCTTGCTGGCCGCCTTGTAGGGCTTGATGGTGAAGCGGGCCACGTCCTGGTCGTCCTTGAAGCCGTCCACATCGGCCCCCAGCTTAGTGTTTTTGTTGAGCACCACCAGCCACTCCGTCTTGTTCGGAATGGTGTAGATGCCGTATTCGCCAGCGGCCACTTTTTTGCCCTCAATCAGTACATCATCCGAGAACTTGATGCTGGTAGTGGCATTGGCGCCCGTGCGCCAGCGCTTGCCAAACGGCACTACCGTGCCGAAAATCTGCCGCGCCTTCACGCCCGGCCGCGAGTAGACGATGGTGATATCCGTGAGGCCCACGCGCTGCGTGACGGTGCTTTTGGGGCTGGCCTGGGGCGTAGCAATCTGGGCGTGGGCGGCCGGTGCGGCCAGTAGGGTAGCCGCCGCTACTACGGCGACAGAGAAATTGGCGAAGTGCTTGCTCATCAGTAAGGAGAGGGTGAGGGGGAGTTGTTGAAGGGCTAAAAATACGAAACCCGCGCTTGGGGCGCGGGTTTTGTGATACTTTGATTCAAATCGGCTTGATGCGCTTTCGCTTTAGCAATGCCAATAGCTCCTCACGAGTTGAGGGAGAAAGTACGGCGACGGTATCCAAGAAACATATTCCATTTAAGGAAGTCGTTGCTTGCCTTAACAGTATCCATTGGCCCGCCTGTTTGGCTGTTCTATTGATATTGGACCAAAGTATGGATTCCTGCGAAAGACTCTCACGTATAACCTCCCGGTCGTTCAGATAATATGTTGCGCCGTTTCGCAAAGCATCGGATTGATGATACTGTTTTCGCCAGCTCAACCAGGTAGCAATCCAAATGAATACCAGCCCGGCCGGGAATAGCATTGGCAGTGCTAATTCTTGCAGGTTTTTCGCGGTCAGCCCTTCATCGTGAAGCGCAATCCTGATAATTATCAGTATAGTAAGCGACAAAAAAGCGAAGCTGATGAGTCGAGGCAGATGCCTTGCTCGTAAATCAGCAAACATCAGCTTTTTATATTCGGTGTAAGCGAGCGGAGAAGGAGCAATTATAATTTGCTGCATAGGTAGCGGATGGAGGGAGTAAATTACGTCAGCTCAAACTGCAGCCGTAGCAAATTCGCGTACAGCCCGCCTTCGCGCTCGCTTAGCTCCTCGTGGGTGCCGGCCTCCACGATGCGGCCGCCGTCAATTACCAGGATTTTATCGACTTTGCGGATGGTGCTCAGGCGGTGGGCGATGATGAGGCTGGTGCGGTGCTCCATCAGCTCGTCGAGGGCGCCCTGCACCAGCTTTTCGCTTTCGCTGTCGAGCGACGACGTGGCTTCGTCCAGAATCAGAATGGCGGGGTTTTTCAGGATGGCGCGGGCAATGGCCACGCGCTGGCGCTGCCCGCCCGAGAGCTTGATGCCGCGGTCGCCCACTACCGTATCGAGCGCCTCGGGGAAGGCCTGGATGAACTGCCAGGCATTGGCCCGCTGGGCCGATTCGATGATTTCGGCGTCGGAAGCGCCGGGCTTGCCGTAGGCGATGTTCTCGCGGATGGTGCCGCCGAAGAGCAGCGTTTCCTGCGGCACGATGCCGATGTGGCGGCGCAGGGCCGTGAGGTCGTAGGCATCCACGTCGTGGCCGTCCACGATGATGCGGCCGCCGCTGAGCGGGTAAAACTGCATCAGCAGACCGGCGATGGTGCTTTTGCCCGCGCCGCTGGGGCCCACGAGGGCAATTTTCTCGCCCGCCGCGATGTGGAAGTTGATGTCCTTGAGCACCGCGATATCGGGCCGGGTGGGGTAGCGGAAGGCCACGTGCTCGTACCGGATATCGCCCTGCAGGCGGGCCGGCACCAGCCCCACGGCCGGTTCAATGTGCGTCGGCTCGGGCGTTTCATCCAGAATTTCGAGGATGCGCTCCGACGCGCCCAACGTGCTCTGCACCTTGCCGTACATCTCGCCGAGGCCGGCGATGGACGCGCCGATGAAGGCCGTGTAGAGCAGAAACGTGAGCAGCTGGCTTACTTCGAGGTGGTCGGGGCCGGGCGAGTACACCAGCGTGGCGGCGCGCCACAAAATGAGAATGATGCCGCCGGTGAGGCCGATAATAATGAACGACACGAAGCCACCCCGGAACAAATTGCTGCGGAGCGCGGCGGCCACCACGCGGTCGAGCGCGGAGCCGTAGCGCCGGGCCTCAAACTGCTCGTTGGTAAAGGCTTTCACGGAATTGATGGCTTGCAGCGTTTCCTCCACGATGGTGTTGGTGGTGGCCAGCTCCTGCTGGGTCGTCTTCGCCAGGGTGCGGATTTTGCGCCCGAATAGCCCCGCCGCCAGAATGATGGGCGGAAACGTGAGCAGCATGAACAGCGAGAGCTTCACCGACACGACCATGATGGCCGTGATGCCGATAACCAGCGTGAACACCTGCCGGAACAGCTCGGCCAGGGTGAGCGAAAACGTGTCCTGAATCTGGCCTACGTCGGAAGTAATGCGCGAGGTGATGGCCCCCACGCGGTTCTGCTCGAAAAAGGGGATGGGTAGCTGCACGAACTTGGCATAGAGCGCCTTGCGGATGTCGCGCACCGTGAATTCGCTCACCTGCGTGAAAAACCAGATGCGCCCGAACGAGAAAAAGCCCTGAAACACGATGATGGTGAACAGCAGGATGGCAATGCGGTCGATGCCCAGCTCGATGCCGTTGGGCAGGACGACGGGCTTGTGGTTGGCCGCGTCAATGAGCTTGCCGGCCAGGAACGGGAAGGCCATGAACGTGCTGCTGCTGAGCAGCAACATCATCAGGCCTACCGCAAACAGGCCCTTGTAGGGCAGCACGTAGCGGAAAATCCGCAGGCTGCGCTGGAGGGATTCCTTATTTACTTTCGGTTTGGGCAGGTCGGCGGTTGCGTCGCTACCGCTGGAATTGAGTCCACTACGGGCCATTGGGTCTTATCTGATTCTACTAATTAGAACGCGGCAATTTCGGTCGCCGGGCATGAGGCGCGGGTGAAGCGCTGTTGGAACGTCGGATAGCGCGGGGCTCCGGCCCCGTGCCGACTACCGGGCGGGCTTCAGCCCGCAGGCGGATGGTTTTGCCTCGATTCGATGCAAGCTTAGCGTTC
>JANNDE010000324.1:0-1033 GCA_031387395.1 Hymenobacter sp. | reverse complement strand
CTTTGTCGCCGGCCACGATGTTGGCTGCGAAGCTGTAGGCTTTGTTGGCCGGAAACTGCCCTTCCACCAGGTACACGCCGGGCTCCTTTTCCGTCACCGCCCACTTCAGGTTGGCATCTTCCGGGTTGGTGAGCGTCAGCTTAGCGCCTTTAATGGGAGCGTTGGTGGCGTAGTCCGAGAGGAACAAACGCAGGTCGGCGGGCTTGCCTCCTTCCAGCGGCTCGTAGCGCAGCAGCACCTCGAACTGTTCCGAAAGCGCCGCCACCGAAAAGGAGGTTGCGCCGGCCGGGGTCGAGGCCTTGGCCCCGTCGCCGTGGTCTTCGCCCCCGTGGGCGTGGGCCGCGCTGCTCAGCAGCAGCAAGCCCAGCAGCAAAATCAGGAGTTGTTTCATGTTATTCACCCCGCAGGTAGTTAAGTTCAATGAGGGCCTGACGGTAGTCGCGGATGGTGGTCAGGTAGGTATTCTGGATGGTAAAGGCCTGGTTGAGGCTCTGAATCAGCACGAGGTAGCTGATTTCGCCGGCCCGGAACAGGCGCTGCGACTGGCTGATGATTGCCCGCGACTGGGGCACGCCGGTCTGCTCGTAGTAGCCCAGCGAAGCCGAGAATTTGCGCGTGTCGGCCAGGGACTGCTGGTAGCGGGTGCTCAGTTCCAGGCGCTGGGTCTGCAGCTGATAGCCGGCCGCCTGCGAGCGGGCCGTGGCGGCCTGCAGCTGCGAGCGGTAGGTCCAGAACCAGATGGGCACCGACACGCCAAACTGGAAGCGGTAGCGAGTGGATGAATAATCGTACCCCTGATTTTGATAGCCGACGGTCAGGGCCGGCGTGCGCCGGGCCCGCACCAGGCTGATGCCCGACTGGCTCAGGGCCACGCTCTGGGTGGCGGCGGCCAGCGCGGGGCTGCGCACCAGGGCTGCGCTGTCTTCAGCGGGTAGGCTGCCAAGCAGCGCCCCGCCGGTCTGCACCAGCTCGGGGCCGCTGCGCCGCAGGTCGGTGCTGGTCGTTAAATCGGCCATGGGCTGGCCCAGCAGTA
>JANNDE010000322.1:0-1085 GCA_031387395.1 Hymenobacter sp. | reverse complement strand
TCGCCTTTGTCGCTGATGAAATCGAAGAGTCCCATGGGGTTTACAAAGTTAAATGATACGAATGATTTCACCGGAAAACCTTGCAGTTGGGCCGGCCGGGTTGCTATACGCACAAGGCCCGAAGGGGTTACGCGGCCAACTCTTTTGCCCTGCTATCGTAAGCCGACGAGTTCGCCGTGCGCGGGCTCCACTTCATTCTTTCACCATTACCCGTTGCTCATGAAACTCCAGTCCCTCTTTTCGTTCCGCTATTTTGCCAGCCTGCTGGTGCTTGTGTCGCTGTTTGCCGCTTCGTGCAGCAACGACAAGGGTAAAGTTGAAGGCGTGAATATGCTGTACGGTACCGACAGCAAGGTGTGGAAAACCGCCAAGCAAACCGATGCCACCGGCGATAAAGTAAAGCAAACCGACGCCCAGGAAGGCGAGCAGCTGCGCATCTTCGCCAACGGTACTTACAACATGACGGGGGCCACCGGCGCCGTAAACGGTAAGTACACCTTCGACCAGGCCGGCAAAAGCCTCACGATGACGCCCGATGGCGCGACCACCAGCAACACCTTCGCCGTGGAAACCCTCACCGACGACAAGCTCACTCTGAAGTCGGCCGACGGTGCCGCGCTGATGCTCGAAGCCGAGTAAGCGTCGCAAACTAGTCCGTTAGAAAGGCCCGAACCGCATTGGTTCGGGCCTTTTTTTTGGGCCAAAAAGTTGGCGAAGCCAGAGTAGCGCTCCCGAAACCCGGGTAACTTGCGGCATCTTTTCCCGGCCGCCCGGTGCGACCGTTCCACTTTTTTCTGCTCCTGATGCTGCTTGACTTTAAAACCAGTGCCCTGGCCGGGGCACTGCTACTCGCCACGGCGTTTGCCCGCGCCCAAAACCCCACTCCCCTGCCCACCCACGCGGTGCGCAGCATCAACCCAGCCGATACCGACTTTCGGGATTTGGAGTTTCTGAAGGCCGAAATCGGCCCGGCGCGGGTGGTGATGCTGGGCGAGCCCAGCCACGGCGAGGGCAACGTATTCGAAGCGAAAATCCGGCTGCTGCGCTTTCTGCGCGAGCAGATGGGCTTTACCACAGTAGCGTTT
>JANNDE010000294.1:0-5706 GCA_031387395.1 Hymenobacter sp. | reverse complement strand
CCCGGAGGAGCGCGCCTACGTGGCGGGCCTGGCCTCGCGGTAGGCCGATCTGCGCCTCCGCTGCCACTTACTCATTATCTTCAACGACTTAGCCTAAAGATGAGTGTCCCCCTCGGGTGGCGAGGTAATCGACGAAGCGCTCGAAGGGATCGAACCCGACGATGTTGAGGGCGTCGGTGACGAAGTTGGACAGCGCGTTGATGTCATAGAACAGCACGTCGCCGGTGCGGTCGTCAATCAGGTATTCGATGCCGCCCACGTCGATTTTGGCGGCGGCCACAATGCGCTCCACGGCGGCAACCACCTCGGCGGGCGGCGTAAAGGCTTGCACCTGAATGCCCTTTGGGGGCGCTTCCGCCAGGCAGAAATCCGCCGATTGCTCCTCCGGAATCTGGCAGATTTCGGCCGGGCACAGGTTGAAGCTCTCGCCGGTGGTGAACACCTTCATGGCGTAGAGGAACTTGCCGTCGAGCATTTCGACGCGGTGAATATTGCCGCCGCGCGGCGTTACGTATTCCTGCACCAGGGCCGTCTGGTCGATACCCAGGTCGATTTGCTGGTTGTCCACGGCCGCCTGCAAACCTTCAAGGGTATCGAAGCGGATAATACCCGCGCCGCTACCGCCGATGTTCACCTTCACCACAATCGGGAAGCGTAGCTGGCGGGCCGCGTCCACGGCCCGCGAGGCATGGTTAATCACGAAGGACTTAGGGTATTTCAGCCCCAGCGACTCGAACAGCGAGAGCTGCCGGGCCTTGTTGGTTTCGATGGCCGTGGCCGCCGAGCCGTTGATGATGCGCGTGCCAATGCGCTCGAGGTGCGTGGCGTAGCCCGCCGTGTGGAAAATACCCTGCCCGTGCCCGCGCAGATAGGCCGAGGAACTCATGCGGTTCACCACCAGCGAGTAGCGGCTTTCGGTTGCGGCGGGGTTGAAGAGGTGGTGGGCAGCGTCGATTTTCTCGTAGGGCAGTCCGCGCCGGTCCAGCTCGGCAAAAAGGGGCTTAAACCATTCGGGGTGCTCGAAATAAATGCCAATGGGCTTATGCAAAGAGGACATAAAAAGGAATTGAGGGATGAAGGAAATTTGCTAAAGCCGACAAGCCCGGCGGTCCGGCGCAGCCCGCAAAGCGGCAGCATAGCAAGCCCTGAGGAGCAGGACAAATCGGGACAGCATGGTTTGGAGGGGGCGGCCTCAGCCCGGGGCGCGCATGCGGCCTGACTCGTCGCGTTTGCCGGCTGGGGCCACGGCGCCGGGCGCGCAGCGACCAAAATGGTGCTGAACAGACCCAACATCGCCGTGAAGCGAAGCGCAAACAACCCGAAAAAAAGGACGCCGCCGCTGGCAGCCGCAAACACGCCGGCACCGCAGACCTTTCGGTTTCGGCAACCCGCTTACCTACCCGCGAAAACCACGCAGGAACAGGCTAAGCCCGGCAACAACAGCAACAACAGCCCATACCGGCGCGGCGCATGGGCCCGACAGCGGCAAAAACAGCAATGATTGGGAGGGGGCGGTTGTTGGAGGCTTCCACGGTAACTTGTTTTTATATGGTCAGGAATTGGCACCGTGCCCGCGATTGCGGATGGTTGCCGGCGCGTCGTAGAGCCTGTCTCTCAGCGCCTCTGTATAAAAACAATCCTTCAGGGGAAAAGAATTGATGGGGCAAATGTAAGAACAAAATTCCGGGACCAACCACTACGGCCGTCAGGGCAACCTCATTGCGGCGGGCTGCGTAAGGACGAGGCGTTTGGCCGGTTCGTAGTTTTCGCCCCGGTAATTGTCCGATTATTATTCCTTCATGTCCGACACCGTTGTGCATGCCGAGCCGTATGGCAGCCTGCTTTTTGCCCCCGAAATTCCCTGTTTCATCGTTTCCTGGCACGGCTTTGCCAACAGCGAACAGTTCCGTTTCCTGATGAACCGGGGCCTGGAACTCTACGAAGCCGAAGCTGCCCGCACCCAGCCCCTGGGCTGGCTCGCCGACACCCGCGACGTGCAAGCCGTGAAACCCACCGACCAGGAGTGGATGCGTACCGACTGGAATATCCGCGCCCACCGGGCTGGCATCCACCACGTCAGCTTCGTGGTGCCGGAAACGGTATTTGGCCAGATTTCGGTGCAGAGCTACACCCACAACGTGGCCGAAACCAACGCCTACGAAATCGAAACCACCCAGCACCGCACCCTGCAGGAGGCCAAGAAGTGGCTGAAGGCAGCCATAGAACAGGTGTAGGCCCACGTCAAATCCCACTATCAGCTTAAAGCCAAAAAGACCGTCGGGCCATGCCCGACGGTCTTTCTTCGTTACTGCACAACCCGGACCGGTGGGTCACGGTCGGGCCTGCATTAAACTTTCTTGAAGCCTTCTTTGGCGGCTTTTTCCTCCACCGTTTTCATACGTTTCTGCGTGTCGGGGTGCGAGGAGAAGAGCTGCTGCATCTTGCTGCTTTTTGCGCCCCCGGCCTCCTCGGCGGCCACCAGCTTGCCGAAGGCCGAAGCCATGGCGTAGGGGTTTTTGCCCTGCTTTTTCAGCAGCTCGTAGCCAAAGTCGTCGGCGGCGCTTTCCTGGCCGCGCGAGAAGGTGGCGGTGGTCAGGGCCTGACCCACGGCCCCGAGGCGCGAGTCGCTCATCGTGCCGGCTACGCCGCCCTGCGAGGTCACGCCTTCCTTGGCGGCAGCCGTGAGCAGGGCGGTTTTCATGCCATCGCGCGAGTCGTGGTTTTTCACGTGGCCGATTTCGTGGCCAATCACCCCGAGTACCTCGTCGTCGGTCATCAGTTGCATCAGGCCGGCGCACACGCGCACGCTGCCATCGGCGCAGGCGAAGGCATTCACGTCGCGCACTTCGTACACTTTGTAGTTCAGGCTCAGGCCGTCGTAGGTTTTCAGGTTGGCCGTGATTTTGGCCAGGCGCTGGGCCAAGGGCGACGAAACTGCTGCTACCGGGTTGTTGGCGTCGGACCAGGTCACGAACTCCTTGGTCTGGGCCACTACTTCCTCGTCGGATAAGGTGAGGGCTTTGGCGGCTTTCAGGCCCGCCCCGAGGCTACCGGTATTGAGCTTGAATTGCGCCTGGGCGGGAGCCGCCGCCAGCAGGGCCACTGCGGTCAGCAGCGTGAGGAATATTTGCTTCATGATGGAAAGGAAAAAGGGTTGGAAAGGAAAAGGTAATGCTAACCAACTGTGCGGCCCACGCCGGGCCGGCGGGCCGCACAGTTGGTTAGCGCCGCAAAGCTAGTCGCACGCCGGCCATCAGCCAGCGGCCGGGCATCTGGGCGCCCAGCAGGTCGGAGTATTTGGCATTGAACAGGTTCTGGGCCTGGCCCACCACCCACAGGCGCTCGGGCAGCAGCGCCACGTCGAGGCGGCTGTTGATGACCACATAGTCCGTGGCCAGGGCGAAGTCGCCCACCGGCGGCAAGCCGGCGCGCTGCTTGTACACCCCACCCAGGCTGGCCGTGAAGCGGCGGTGCACGAGGCTCAGGTTGCCGCTCACGAGCTGCTTGGCCACGTTGCTCAGGTACTGCGACACGATGCTGCCGTCCACGTTCAGATGGGTGTAGGTGTAGCCCACGCTGCCGTCGAGGCGCAGGCCGGTGGTGAGCTGGGCGCGGGTGCTGGCTTCGAATTCCAGCCCCTGGGTGCTCACGGCAAACAGGTTCTGGGCGTAGCGGTAGGTGCTGGCGGGGTTCAGGTTGGTGAAGCCGGTGCCGGCCTGCACCGCCGCGCCGGGCGTGGCCACGTAGTCAATCAGGTTGCGGCCGTAGCGGTTGAAGTAGGTACCGCGCAACGTGAGGGCCGGGCAGAGCACGTAGTCGAGGCCGCCCTCGTAGCTCCAGGTGCGCTCGGCTTCGAGACCGGGGTTGCCCACGTTGAAGCCGTTGGGCACCGTGCCGGGCCGGATGGCCGAGTTGAACTGCTCGGTAAAATTGGCCGCCCGGATGGCGCGGCCCACGGCGGCGCGCACCGTCAGCTTTTCGCCCAGCAGCTGGCTGGCCGTGAGCTGGGGCAGCACCTCAGTACCATAAGCCTGGTCGTGGTCGAGGCGCAGGGCAGCGGTCAGGCTCAGGCCGGCGCGGGGCGTGAGGCCGGCCACGGCAAAGGCCCCCTGGTGCCACACGGCGTGGTTGCCGCGGTCGTTGCTGCGTACGCTGCGCTTGTCGGCCTGGCCGCCCAGGGTCAGCTGCACCTTATCCGAGAGGCGCAGCTGGTGCTGGGCCTGCACGTTGAGGTAGTGCATGAGGTGGTCGCTGGCCACCGACGTAGGCGTGTACACGTAGTAGTCGGTGCTGGACGTGCCCACGAGCTGCAATTCGGTGCGGGCGCGGGCGTTCCAGTCGTAGCGCAGCTGGCCCTGGTACCAGTCGCGCGAGGTGGTTTCGCGGGCGCGGTCGCCGGCGTTGGTCGTGTAGAAGTTCTGGGCGTTATAGTCGCGCCGGTCGAAGCTGGCGCGGGCGGCGGCACTCAGCTTACTGCTGATTTGATACGCGCCCGACAGCGAGTAGGTATTCAGCTTGAAGTCGTTGCGCCCGCCGCCGGGCAGGTTCAGCTGCTGGCCGCTGGCCGTGTTGTTGAGGATGCCACCGGCCAGGCGCAGGCCTTTGTCCTGGCCATAAAAGCCGGCGTTGGTGGTTTTCAGGCCGTACTCGCCGGCCATGAAGGTGCCGCCCACTTCCACGCCATCGGGCCGGTGGGTGGCGGCGAAGGTTTTGGTGACGATGTTGACGAAGCCGCCCACGGCATCGGGGCCGTAGAGGGCCGCGGCCGGCCCGCGCACCACCTCAATCTGCTCAATCTCGGCTGGGGTGATGGGCAGGTAGCCGGCGAAGTGGCCCGTGAGCGGGTCGTTCAGCCGCATGCCATCCAGCAGAATCAGCACCTGGTTGAAGGTGGAGCCGCGCAGCGTAATATCGGCCTGGGTGCCAAAATTGCCCCGGCTCTGCATCTCAATGGCCGGCAGCAGGCGCAGCAAATCATCGAGCGAGGCCACCGGGTACTGGCTGAGGGCGCGGCCGGGTACCACGGTCACGTAGCGGCCGGTCTGGCCAGCTTCCTGAGTAAGACGGGTGCCGTATACGGTCACTTCGTTCAGGGCGCGGGCGCTGTCGGCCGGGGTGCTCTGGGCAAAGGCATTAGCAGTGAAAAGAGTACAGAAAAACGGGGTGGTGTAACGCGTAAGTCGCATTCAATAGGGAGTTGATGAGGGTGCAAAGCTACTGTAGCGCGGACGCTGCGAGTCCGCGTCTCGCTGCACAGCAGCGAATAATCGTTGCTCGTCGTCTCCCGGACAGTTTGCATTTCCGCACTCGCCGCGCCGCGGCGAGGCGCGGACTCGCAGCGTCCACGCTACTTTCGCCTCCGCGTCAGGCAACGTTGGCATGCTCCTCGCGTCCTTCGCGCGAATACTCTCTTTTCCCTATTTCGTTTCTCTATGAAGCACCTTCTCGCGCTGGGCCTGCTGGGCCTGGCGGCCACCACGCCGGCTTTCGCGCAGGCTCCCACCCCACCGGCTGCCAAGTTCGAATCGCCGTACCGCGCCTCGGCCACCAAAGTTAACAACCTGTTACACACCAAGCTCGACGTACGCTTCGACTACGCCAAGCGCCATATGCCGGGCAAGGCCTGGATAACCCTCAAGCCCCACGCCTACCCCACCGACTCGCTCCGCCTCGATGCCAAGGGCATGGATATCAACGCGGTGGCGC
>JANNDE010000244.1:0-1357 GCA_031387395.1 Hymenobacter sp. | reverse complement strand
GGCGCGGTGATGTCAGTTAAAAATTAGAAGGGGGCTTGATTAGTATCTCAAATCGTCAGGCTCCCCCTCTCCCCAAGGAGAGGGGGCCGGGGGGTGAGGTGACCCGTGAGGTGACTCAATGCACGTACGGCCCCCAGTCCTCCTCAAAATACCGCACCAGCACCTGGTTATTCAGTTGGTTCACTTCCGTCGGTACCTCGCTCATGTCGGGCGGGAAGCGCAGCATGTCGTGGATGGTGGCGGGCGTGATGTAACGCAGGCCGGCCGGCAGCGGGCTCAGGTCGCCGCGCCAGTGGGTGTCGGGGCCGGCCAGCACGTAGCCCCACTCGCCGAACGAGGGCACGTAGAGGTGGTACGGAATGGTGTGCAGCCCCACCGCCGCCAGCGTGTGGGCCACGCACCAGAACGACTGCCGGGCCAGAAACGGCGAGGTGCTCTGCACCACCAGCCGTCCGCCGGGGGCCAGCCGCTTGGCCAGCGCGGTGTAGAATGCCGCCGAATACAGCTTGCCGATGGAGTAGTTGCCGGGGTCGGGAAAATCGACGATGATGGCGTCGTAGCGCGCGGTGTCCTGCCGAACCCACTGGTAGGCGTCAGCGTTGAGGACCTGCACTTTGGGGTTGTTAAGCGAGCCCTTGTTCAGGGCCAGCAGCAGCTCGTTGTGCTGGAATAATTCGGTCATGTCCGCGTCGAGGTCGACCAGTTTGATGCTGGTCAGGCGGGGGTATTTCAGCAGCTCGCGCACGGCCAGGCCGTCGCCGCCGCCCATCACCAGCACGCGGCGGGCCTGGGGCAGGGCCTGCAGCAGCGGGTGCACCAGGGCCTCGTGGTAGCGGTACTCATCGGCCGAGCTGAACTGCAGGTTGCCGTTGAGGAACAGGCGCAGCTCGCGCGGGTTGCGGGTGAGCACGATGCGCTGGTAAACCGTTGATTTCGAATAAATCACCTGTTCCTGAAAGGCCAGGGTTTCGGTGTAGGCCAGCAGCTTGTTGGCGAAGCCGAACAGCACCGCGAGCCCCAGCAGCGCGGCCGCGATGCCCACCCCAAAGCGCCGCCGGTAGGGCCGCGTTTCGGGGAAGCGGGCCAGCACCACGGCGGCCACGGCCAGGTTCAGAGCCCCAAAAACCAGCGAGGTGCGAATGAGGCCCAGCTGCGGCACCAGCACCAGCGGAAATATCAGCGAGGCCAGCAGCGCGCCCACGTAGTCGAAAGTGAACACCCGCGCCACCAAATCCTTGAACGGGTAGCGGTGCTCCAGAATCCGCATCAGCAGCGGAATTTCCAGGCCCACCAGCACGCCCGTGAGGCCCACCAGCGTGTAAAGCAGCAGCCGGAACGAGGCCACGTACTCGAAACT
>JANNDE010000237.1:0-8244 GCA_031387395.1 Hymenobacter sp. | reverse complement strand
GTTTGTGAAGCTTAGCACGGAGCTGCTGTAACGGCTCACCTCACCCCTCCCGGGCACTGCCCCTGACCCCCTCTCGTTTGGGATAGGGGACACCGGTTTAGCCCTGATGTGTCTACAAAATAAGCCCGCTGTAAAGCGGGCTTTTTTTGTAGACTCATCAGGGCTAAACCGGTGTCCCCTCTCCCTAAGGAGAGGGGGTCAGGGGCCGTGCCCGGCAGGGGTGAGGTGAGCCGTTACAGCAGCTCCGTGCTACGCTTCACAAACGCGGTCAATGCCTCGCCTTTCAGCATTCCCTGGCCAAGCAGGGCCAGGTCGAAAGCCTGCTTGGCGAGCTGGTCGCCGCCGTCGGCCAATACCTTGGCTACCAGCGGGTGGTTGGCGTTCACGGTCACGTCGTACGACTCGGGGAAGGCCCCGAACATTTGCATGCCGCCCCCGCCGCCGGTGCGCTGCATGTCTTTCATGCGGCGCATAAACTCGTTCTGGGTGATGGTGACCGGGGCATCCTGCGGGCTGAGAGCGGCCACTTTCACGTGCATGGCCGGGTTGGCAATGGCCGTGGTGAAGGTTGTTTCGAGCTGCTTGATATCGTCCTCGCTCAGCACGCTTTCGGTAGTGTCGTCCTTCTCGATGAGCTTGCTCACCGTGTCGGCATCCACACGCTTGAAGCTGGTTTTCTCCAGCTTCTGCTCCAGCTGGCCGATGAAGTGCGGGTCGAGCACCTGGTCGAAGTTCAGCACGTCGTAGCCGCGCTCCTTAGCAGCGGCCACGAAGCCGTGCTGCTGCTCAGCATCGTTGGTGTAGAGCACCACGGTGTTCTCGTTCTTATCCTGCTGGTTGGCCTGAATGTGTTCGGTGTACTCGCTGATGGTAAACAGCTTGCCGTCCACGTTCTTCAGCAGCACGAAGTCCTTGCCCTTGTCGTAAAACTTCTCGTCACTCAGCATGCCATACTTCACGAACATGCCGATGTCGGACCACTTCTCCTCGTAGCCGGGCCGGTCCTGCTTGAACAGGCTGCTCAGCTTATCGGCCACTTTCTTGGTGATGTAAGTATTGATTTTGCGCACCGCCGCGTCGGCCTGCAGGAAGCTGCGGCTCACGTTCAGCGGAATGTCGGGCGAGTCAATCACGCCGTGCAGCAGCATCAGGAACTCGGGCACCACGTCCTTCACCTCGTCGGTGATGAACACCTGGCGCGAGTAGAGCTGAATTTTGTTGCGCGAGAACTGCAGCTCGTCCTTCACTTTTGGGAAGTACAGAATACCCGTGAGATTGAACGGATAGTCCACGTTCAGGTGAATCCAGAACAGGGGCTCGTCCATGCTCATCGGGTAGAGCTCCTGGTAGAACTTCTTGTAGTCCTCGTCGGTGAGCTCGCTGGGCTGCTTGGTCCAGATGGGGTTGGTATCGTTGATGAGCGCGCCCTCGAACTCAATCGGGATGGGCAGGAACTTGCAGTACTTGGTGAGAATGGTGCGCAGGCGGGCCTCCTCCAGAAACTCGTCCGAATCTTCAGCCACGTGCAGCACCACGTCGGTGCCGCGCTCGGCCTTTTCGGTGCTTTCCAGGGTAAACGACGTGCTGCCGTCGCAGGTCCAGTGGGCGGCTTCGGTGCCCTCCTGGTGGCTCCGCGAGAAGATTTCGACCTCCCTGGCTACCATGAACGCGGAATAGAACCCGAGGCCGAACTGCCCGATAATCTGGTCCTTCGTGGCCGCGTCCTTCTCCTTGTACTGCTCCACAAACTCGGTGGCGCCAGAAAAGGCAATCTGGTTGATGTACTTCTTGATTTCCTCGCCGGTCATGCCCAGGCCGTGGTCGGAAATCATGATTTTGCGAGCTTCCTTGTCCACGGTCACGCGCACTTTCAGCTCGCCGAGCTCGCCGGTGTACTCGCCCAGCTGGGCCAGGCTTTTCAGCTTTTGGGTGGCATCGACGGCATTCGAGACCAGCTCGCGCAGGAAAATCTCGTGGTCGGAATACAAGAACTTCTTGATAATCGGGAAGATGTTCTCGGTGTGGATGGAGATGGAGCCGGTTTCTTGCATGGTATGGGTTGGCAACGGTTGAATACAGACGGAATGGCCGGGCGCACAGGCCCTGGCCACGGCTAAGGGGCTGTTCAAACCATGTTCCAAGGGCAGACGCGCTGTCAGATTGACAGCGGGCGGGGCGGGGCATCCTCCCATTCGGCCTGCAGGCGCTGGCCAACGGCGGTATCGCCGCCGGTGAACCAGTCGTAGGCCGCGAGGGCATCTTCGAACACCTGCAGCTGGTAGTGCACGAGCTGGCGGCCAACCCTAAGCATGGCCTCGACAGCCATTTGATTGTGCAGCTGCCCGGAACTGTAGATAACCGCTACGCCACGCAACGGCCGGCACGATACCCACGGGAACCAGTGCACCGACATCCACAGCTCGTCGCGCATCTCGATGGGCGGCATGCCGTGAAAATCGACCAACACGTAGTATGGGTGCAGTTCCTCCACCAAATCGCGGCAGTAGCGCATGCCGGCGCGCAACAGCTGCGGCTTCTCGCCCCCCACCCACTGGAAGCGCATCAGGCGCCGGCCGGCGTGGTGCTGAACCTGAAAGTTGTGCCGGAGGGGAAGTATCACGATGCGGCGTGCTATTGCAGACCCGGTTGTACCGATTTCGGCACCCCGTCCGCAGTGGGCGCGTGCACGGCCGCCCACTCGGCCATCAGCATGGGCAGCCGCGACGAAAAGTCGCTGAGCCAGCTCATGCCCGAGCTGGCGGTCGGGAAAAACTGAATATCGAACCTGATGAACGGCCGCACCAGTGCCAACATCGACTCGATGGCCAGCTGGTTGTGCACCCGGTGGCGGTGGTTGACGACCACCACCCGCTGCAGCGGCAGTTTGAGGATGCCCGGCATCCAGTTGGCCCCCAGCCACACCTGGTCGTACACCGAAATGTCCGGGAAGGTGTTCATGTTGAGCAGCAGATTTTGCATGCCCAGCACTTGGTTGAGGCGCAGCAACTCGAGCGCGCTGGCCCGCAGGTTGCGGGTATCGTTGCCGGCAGCCCACTCCACGCGCAACAAGCTCAATTCTTTGTCGTACTGTAGGGAATAATCAGGAATTGAGGTAATTATCACGGGAGAACACGGGCAAACCAGCCCTTTGGTGCTAAAGATACAATCAGCATACGGTAAATCCAGTGTTTCAGTATTTTCATTTCCTCGTAAAAGTTATTTTTTTACCTCATTGGTATGGAACTGCCTGAGCTTCGGCTTCTTTTTGTGCAAGTGCCCTTTTAGCTGCATCTTTGCATTGTGCAACCCTCCCGCCTCCTGCTAACCTGGCTGCTGCTGCTGTGCTTCGGGCGCACGCTGCTGCCGGAGGCGTGGGTGCTGGCCCTGCACCGCCACGAGCACACCACCGTGGAGCCCGCCCAGGCGGCGGCCTTTCGGCGCACGGGCAAGGCGCTGCTTAGCGTGCAGCACCGGCACTGCCCGGCCGAGCAGTTCTACAACGTAGCCTATCAGGCCTCGGGGCCGGTAGTGGTGCCCGGCCCACGCCTGGCCCCGTGCTACACTACGGCCCCGGCGCTGCCGCCCGTGCGGCCGGCGGCCGGCGAGGTGCTGTTTGCGCGCTCCCTGCGGGGGCCGCCTGCCCGCGCCTAGGCACCGCCGCGTTTCTTCTTCCTTTTGGTAATAATCCGCCCTCCCCGCGGCCAGCTACACCATGCTGGCTCGCGGGCCGGGCTATTTTGGCATATTCACATGTTTTCAGGCTTTTATCGTTGTTTTATTGGCGCGGCGCTGGCTATGGGGCCGGCTCCACTTTTTGCGCAGCAGATAGCCCCGGCCCCGCGCGGGCGGGCAGCGGCCCCGGCCCTCACCGGCCGGGTGGTCGATACCGCTACCGGCGAGGCCCTGCCGGGCTCCACCGTGTTGTTTGCTGATTTGAAGCAGGGCACGGCCACCGGGCCCGACGGCGCGTTCAGCTTCGCTAGCCTGCCGCGCGGGCGCTTCACGGTGCAGGTGCGCTCGCTGGGCTACAACACCGTGACGCAGACCGTGGACACGGGTAGCGGGCAGCCGCTGGTGTTTAAGCTGACGGTGGCGGCCACCGAAATCGGGCAAGTGGTGGTCACGGGCGTGTCGCAGGCCACGCAGCTGCGGCGCTCGCCGGTGCCCACGGCCGTGGTCGACCGCACCCGCCTGAACCAGACCTCGGGCTCGAACCTGGTGGATGCCATTGCCCACACCCCGGGCCTGGCCCAGATTACGACCGGCGCGGCCATCAGCAAGCCCGTGGTGCGTGGGCTGGGCTACAACCGCGTCGTCACCCTGAACAACGGGGCGCGGCAGGAAGGCCAGCAATGGGGCGACGAGCACGGCATCGAAATCGACGAGTTCAGCGTGGACCGGGCCGAGATTATCAAGGGACCGGGCTCGCTGCTGTATGGCTCCGATGCCATGGCCGGGGTCATCAACTTCGTGGCCCCCGACCCTATTGCCGAAGGCCGCATCAAGGGCACGGCCACTACTAACTATCAAACCAACAATTATTTGCAGGCCTATTCTTTCGAAAATGCGGGCAATATCAACGGGCTGAACTGGCTGGCGCGCGGCACCCGCAAGGTGGCTGGCGACTACCAGAACCGCTACGACGGCCGGGTGTACAACTCGGGCTTCAATGAGTGGGACGCCAACGGCTACGTGGGCCTGAATAAGCGCTGGGGCTACTCGCACCTCACCTTCAGCAGCTTCAACCAGCGGCTGGGGCTGACGGAGGGCGCCCGTGACCCACAAACCGGCCGCTTCCTGAAAGACGTGCCCAGCGGCGACTCGACTCTGGCCGTGCCCGTGACCGACGCCGACCTGCGCGGCTACGGCCTGGCCGTGCCCCAGCAGCAGATTAACCACCTGCGCATCGGCACCGACAACAGCTTTGTTCTGGGCGCGAATGGCGGCCGGCTAGGCCTGCAGGTGAGCTACCAGCAGAACCTGCGCCGCGAGTACGGCAACGTGCCCAACCCGGCCGAAACCTCGCTCTACTTCCAGCTGCGCACCGTGGACTACGCCCTGCGCTACTTCCTGCCCGAGCGCAACGGCTGGAGCCTGACCGTGGGCAGCAGTGGCCTGCACCAGCAAAACCGCAACCTGGGCGTGGAGTTCCTGATTCCGGCCTACCGCGTGAACGAGGCCGGCGTGTTTGGCGTGGCCAAAAAAACCCTGGGCCCGCTCGACCTCAGCGGCGGGCTGCGGTATGATGTGCGCCAGATTGCGGCCGACCGCCTGCTGCTCGACGGCACCGAGCGGCCCAGCACCGCCCCCACGGCTGACATGAAGTTTCCGGGCTTCGTCAGCACCTTCCGCAACTACAGCGGCAGCCTGGGCGCGGCCTACAGCCTGAGCGAGAAGCTGACCGTGAAGGCCAACCTCTCGCGCGGCTTCCGGGCCCCCAATATTGCCGAGCTGGGCTCGAATGGTAAGCACGAGGGCACGATTCGCTACGAAATCGGCAACGACAACCTGGCCGCCGAAACCAGCCTGCAGGTGGATGCCGGCGTGAGCTACGTGACCGACCACGTGCGTTTCGGCGTCGATGCCTTCACCAACAGCATCAGCAACTATATTTTCACGCGCCGCCTGCTGGCTGCCGGCGGGGCCGACTCGCTCCGCAACGGTACGCTGGCCTATAAGTACGAACAGGGCCAGGCCCGCCTGTACGGCGGCGAGGTGAGCCTCGACTTCCACCCCCACCCGCTCGACTGGCTGCACTTCGAAAACTCGTTTTCGTTGGTGCGCGCCCGCCAGCTGAGCGTGCCGGCCGAGGAGCAGTACCTACCCTTCATTCCCGGCGACCGGCTGCAGTCGGAGCTGCGGGCCAACTTTCGCCGCGCGGGCCGGCGCATCACCAACCCCTACGCCCGCCTGCAGCTGGAGCACACTTTTGCCCAGGACCGGTTTTTCTCGGCCTTCGGCACCGAAACGGCTACGGCCGCCTACACGCTCCTCAATGCCGGTGTGGGCACCGACGTGGCTTCGGCCACCGGCCGCACGCTGTTCTCGCTCTACCTCACGGCCAACAACCTGTTCGACGTGGCCTACCAGAGCCACCTGAGCCGCCTGAAATACGCCGACTACAACGCGGCCAACGGCCGCACCGGCGTGTTCAACCAGGGCCGCAACCTGAGCGTGCGGCTGGTGGTGCCCCTCAGCTTTAAGTAGCGGCGCACCGGCGCAAGCCTTCCCGTTCTGGCCGGCCGCCGTCCCCACCGGGAGGGCGGCCGGCTTTTTTGGCCGCAGCCCGGTGGTAGTTGCGCTGAAGATGGGTTATAGCCGTTTCGGGGTTGATGGATGCTTTCTAAACAGCTGCAACAGCAGCAACGCCCAGCTGCTGTTGCTGGAGCCGGCCGATGCTAAACAGGATATTCTACTCTTCATTAACTCGCCGGGCCGCTCGCGGTGTACGCCGGCTTTGGGCTGTACGACACCATGCGGTACGTGCGGCCCGACGTGGCTGCTAGCATCTGCACGGGGCTGGCGGCCAGCAGTGGGGCTTTCTGCCGTGCGGCGGTGCCATTGGCAAACGCCCGCCTTATCATTCACCAGCCCTTGGGCGGCGGGCAGGGCCAGTCAGCCGACATTAAAAGCCGGCCCGCGAGGTGGTGCAGTTGCGCCAGGAGTTCTACGGCATCCGTGCCGGGCGCACCGGCAAAGCCTACGAACGAATTTACGCCGACTCGGACCGCGACTATTGGCTGCGAGCCGATGAAGCCCCGGCCTACGGCCTGATTGACGAGGTGCTGGCCCGCCAGCCGTAGCTTGCCGCACCCAAAGGCGCGGCGCTGCGTTTAGAGCGCAGTTCCCACGGTTTCCCCTGCCTCCCATGCCCCACGACCACCATCATTCCGCCCCCGGCCACTCCCACGCCGGCCACCAGCACGCGGCCCCGCCGCCCGGCGGGGGCTTCAGCGCTGCCTTTGCTATTGGTATTGCCCTCAACCTGGCCTTTGTGGTGGCCGAAACGGCTGGCGGCCTGTGGGCCAACTCGGCGGCCTTGCTCTCCGATGCCGGCCACAACCTGAGCGACGTCCTCAGCCTGGCCCTGGCCTGGGGCGCGGCCTGGCTGGCGGGCCGGCCGGCCACCCGGCGCTACACGTTTGGCTACCGCGGGGCCACCATTCAGGCCGCGCTGCTGAACACGGCTCTGCTGTATGCCGCGCTGGGTTTTATTCTCTGGGAAACCATCGACCACCTACGCCACCCGGCCCCGGTGAACGGCCGCTGGGTAATGCTGCTGGCCGGCATCGGTATCGTCGTCAACGGCATCACGGCCCTGCTTTTCCGGCGCGGGCAGCAGGGCGACGTGAACGTGCGCGGGGCCTACCTGCACATGCTCACCGATGCGCTGGTGAGCGCGGGCGTGGTGGCCGGCGGCGGCCTGGTGCTGCTCACCGGCTGGGCCTGGCTCGACCCGGTTATCAGCTTCATCATCCTGGGCACCATCGCCACCAGCTCGTGGGGGCTGCTGCGCGACAGCTTACGCCTGGGCCTACAGGGCGTGCCCGACGGCATCGACCCCGAGGCCGTGCGCACCTGGCTGCTGGCCCAGCCGGCGGTCGAGTCCGTGCACGACCTCCACATCTGGAGCCTCAGCAGCGCCGGCCACGACTCGGCCCTCATGGCCCACCTCGTGCGCCCGGGCGGGGCCGACGCCGCCTGGCTTAGCGCCCTCACCAAAGGGCTCGAAACGGAGTTTCACATCCACCACAGTACCGTACAGGTCGAGGATGGGGCCCTGCCCGGCGGCTGCCACAGCCACTGCGAGCTGCGGGCGGCCGTTGTCTGAACCGCGGATTGGCTGGCTTACAGCAGTTTCCGGGCTAGGAACTGTTCTAAATCGAGGTGGTCTTCCACTACTTTTGCATGCGTTGTCGCCAGAACAGCGAACCGAACAAACGAAGCCGTTTAGAAAGTCGGGTTGGCCGTCATTTTGCGCATGAGTTGAGCCACTGAAACGGGGCTGATGAAACCGCCCCCGTTTTTGAGGCAAATTTCGGGGGTACCAGCTGGGAATTATAAAGGAATGGAAGCCGTCAAAACAGTAGACTTGTTGCGCGCTGTATTTCAGAGGTTTAAACTAAAATTCCACAAGCCTGCACATACTTCCAGCACATCATTGTACAGCGATAAATTGTGCAAACGTAATCGGTCTTCCAAAATGCGATACCGTTTCAATCCGCCAATGCTATGTTCTACGAT
>JANNDE010000207.1:0-1431 GCA_031387395.1 Hymenobacter sp. | reverse complement strand
CATTACAACGGGGCGGAAGATTGCGCGCAGCAAAGCAAAAAAGGCAGCCCTTGTGGAGCTGCCTTTTTTGGTAAGCAAGGCAATTATTACTTGTTGCGCGCCAGCCAGTTTTGCAGCGCGGCAATTTCCTGGCGTTGGTCGGTGATGATGTTTTGGGCCAGGGTCTTAGTGGTATTGTTACGGCCGTACTGCAGCAGGGCCTCCGAGTTGTCGATGGCGGCCTGGTGGTGGTCGACCATGAGCTGGGCGAAGTCATAGTCGGCCCGCATCGTCATGGTGCGCGCGTCGCTGGCCTTCATCATCTTGTCCATGTTGGTTTTCTGCACGGTATTGAACTGCGGCACCAGGGGCTGCATGGGCTGGTGGCCGCCGGTGAAGGCATTGAACTGCCCGATTTCGGCCCGCTGCTTGGTGATGATGTCCTGGGCGGTGGTTTTCATTTCCGGATTGCTGCCGGTGCGCAGCTCCTCCTCGGCCATCTTGATGGCGGCCTCGTGGTGCAGCACCATTTGGGTGGCGTAGTCGTGGTCGGGGTCCTGGGTCTTGGCCTGCGCGTCCATCTGGGTCATCATGTCGTTCATGATTTTCATGTACGGACTGTCGTGCTTCATGCCGTCCATGTCGTGGTTCATTTTGCAGGCCGAAAACAGCAGGCTGACAAAGAAGAGCGAGAGCAGAGGCAAACGGAATAATCGGTTCATGAGCTGGAATTAAGGAGCGTGTGGTAATGGTAGCTCATAAACGCGGCCACGTCGCAATCAGTTTTAACACGTTTCGGCCTATTTACTTGCATAATTTCTCGTCTTGCAATGCAGACAGGTAGTTACAATGGGCAGCTAAGGCTGGGCCGCCGCGCGACCCAGGCCGCCACCGCTACGGGCGCGTTACGTTGCTTGTCCATCGGCCGCAGCTAGGTGTATAGTCCCAACGTGAGGTGGGTCGGGTCACGGGTAAAGATAGTCGGGTTCTTTTGCCACTGTGCACACACGAATTCATGCGGTGTTAGCCCGCGCAGCGTCTTCAAGCGCTTGGCGTGGTTATAGGCTAGCAAAAAGGCTTGCAGGTGCTCGTTGAGTTCGTGCGTGCTCTGGTAATGGAAGCGCTTGACGGTGGCTTCTTTAATGGGGCGGTTCATGCGCTCGACCTGGCCGTTGGTCCAGGGATGGGCCGGCTTGGTCAGGCGGTGCTCCACGCCGTATTCGCGGCAAATGCGGTCAAAGCTGTGCCCGCCTGGCAAGAATTGGTGCGGTTGGGGCGTGAACTGGACTCCGTTGTCCGTCAGCACGGGATGCACTTTGCCGGGCAGCTTGTCGAGCACGCGCCGTAGAAACCCGGCGGCGACCACCCGCTTGGCGCGCGGGTGCAGTTCGGCAAAGGCCACCTTGCTGGTGCGGTCGATGGCCACAAAAAGGTACTGCTTGCCTTCTTCGG
>JANNDE010000180.1:0-1037 GCA_031387395.1 Hymenobacter sp. | reverse complement strand
GGCAACACAATCGTCATGATGCCATCGGGTTTAAGGTGATATAAATCGTGCAATAAAAAGGCGTAGTCGGCCTTGGTTTTGGTGGTCGTGACCCGCAAATGGCGCTGGCCCGTGTCGGGGTTGTAGGCCAGCAGCACGTTGCACACGCCCTTGCGCAGGTATTCCTGGTGCTCTTTTTGGGTGGCCCCGGGCTTGGGCGGAATGGGGCTCAGCACCTGGTCGAGCACCTGGCAGGGGCGTTCGTCGAAGCACAGGCGCACCACGCCCGCCTCGGCGGGCGGCGCGTACACGTCGAGCACGTCTTCCAGGTTGGCCAGGTACTCGCCCGTGACGGTGCCGATGCACCACATCTCTTTTAGCCAGGGCGTGAGCTGGCTTTTTTTAAAACTTTGCGAACCGTCTCGTCGCAAATCACGGGCCCGTAGGCGAGCGCCACCAGGCGCTCGTTGAGCAGCGACAGCGTCCAGCGGGCCGCGCCGACGGGGGCATCGCTGCAGGCCAGGCTGGTGATTTGCGCTTCCAGGGCGGCCGTTACCTTGGGCGGTTGCCCGCTGCGCGGGCGTTCTTCCAGGGCCGCGGCCAGGCCCTGGGCCAGGTACCGGCGCTTGGTTTGGTAGTACGGCGTGGCGGAAAGGCCCGCCCCGGCCTGCACGGCGGCGGCGCTCTGGCCGGCCCCCATCAACAACAAGGCCCGCGCCCGCGCGATTTTGCGGCTTTTGTGCGTCCCTTTTTTGACAATGGCTTGCAGCGTGCGCTGGTCGGCAGCGGATAAAACAACGGGTTGAGCGAGGCGGGCCATGAGCGGGAAGCATGTGGTGTTCATCCTCAACCTTTCCTGCTTGAATTAAGTTGTCGGACCACTAGAATTAAATCAAAGAAAAGCCCCGCCGGCACAATGCCAGCGGGGCTTTCAATTTAGCTAAAAGCGGCAATTAAGCGCCGATAGCCACACGCTTGAAGTCCGAAACCGTCATGCCTTTCGACTTGCTGTCGAGCAACTGGGCGATGGTCATCGAATTGTCTTTCACGAACTCCTG
>JANNDE010000171.1:0-8629 GCA_031387395.1 Hymenobacter sp. | reverse complement strand
GGCGGGGTCGCGGCCCAGGAAGTAGCTGCGGTGCTCGGCGGTGCGGGTTTCGGGAGCAATAGTGGCGGGCGCGGCCCCGGCAAAGCGCAGGCTCAGGGCGTGGCCGCGCACGGGCTGGTTTCCGGTCCGAGGCCCGCTGCTTGCCTGGCCCTGATGGCCCTCATGGCCGCCCTGGTGGCTCGGCCCGCCATCGGCGAGCAGTGCCAGCGTCAGTCCGTCGGCTTCGGAGAATAGGCGGCCGCTGGGTAGCACGGCGGCGTAGCGCACCGGCGCGGGACACTGGCCTTTGTTTGCCTCAAACTCCAGTGTGGCCCCGGCCGGTACCGGCGAGGCGAGGGTCTGGGCGCGGGCCGGGCCGGCCAGCAGCAGAGCAGCGGCGGCAGTGAGTAGTAGTTGTTTCATGGATACATATAAATAGTTGATGGACAGGTGTCGGGGGAGGTGGCAGGCGGCTTTGGCCGGTCATCCTGGGCTTGCGCAGGACCTTCTCACGTTAGCTATTGCAAACTAAGCAAGCGCGGCAAGGTCCTGCGCAACCGACGAAAAGCACGACAGAAAACAGGCGTTGAATGCAGCGAATGTAGCCAATTTTTTAATAGGTATTACCGAATTTCTAAAAGCGCAAAAGGGTCTTTTAATGCCCCGGCGGCATCCAGGTTTTCTATCGTGCGTTTAGCCTGCTTTCGCCGGCCCAGGGCGGCAAATGGGGCCAGCGGAACTTCTCAACCGTCCGACCAGCTTACCGCGGTTTTCGGGTTGGTGTACTGTTGTTGGAAAAGTTAAAAAAAGGAGCATTAAAAGTCGAGAAATCTGAATCTTAACCTTTAATGCCCCCTTTTGAACGCGCTATATCGAACGGAAAACCACGCTAGCGCCGCACTTCGAGCCAGCTTTTCTGGCGGCGGCCATCGCTATCGCGCAGCAGGAAGTAGTAGATGCCGTCGGGCAGGCTGCGGGCATCCCAGTCGTTGTGGTAGCTAGCGGACTGGTACACCCGCTGGCCCCAGCGCGAGTATACTTCCAGCGAGGTGGGCTGGCAGCTGAAGCGCGGCCGGAACGTGTCATTACGCGAGTCGCGGTTGGGGGTGATGATATTGGGAAGCTTCGTTTCGCCCACCTCAATCGGCGAAAACCCGGTGAGCACCTGGCAGTTGCCATACCGCGCCGTGAGCCGGATGCGGTACTGGCCCGGCTGGGCATACAGGTGCGTTGGCGTGGGCTTGTCGCTCAGGGGGCTGCCGTCGCCAAAATCCCACTCGTAGGTGGCATTGGGAGCCAGCAGCACCGGCGTAAGCGGGCAGTTGAACGGGGCCAGGCCGGCGTATTCGGGGTGGTTGCTGCACACGGGCAGGTTCAGGCCCACGTTCTGGTCCGCCACCGGGGCCAACACCACCGTGCGACTGGCCGAGGCCTGGCAGGGCCCGTCGCGCACGGTGTAGGTGAGGGCAAACACCCCGCCCCGGTTGTTGGTGTTGGGCGGGCTGAAGAAGCCGCCGGCCGTCACGTTCGGGCCGCTCCAGGTGCCGCCGGCCGGCGTGGCCCCCAGCAGCTGGAAGGGCCGTTGCTGGTCGGCGCAGATGGTGATGCCGGGGCCGGCGTCCGCCGTGGGCGGGCGCACTACCAGCACCTGCCGGACCATGGTGCCGCAGCCCAGCGAGTCGGCTATGGTGTAGGTGAGCGTGTGCCGCCCCGGGCCGGCGGCAGCGGGGTCGAAGCGGCCGTTGCTCACGCCGGGCCCGCTGTAGGTGCCGCCCTCCGGCGTGGCCACCAGCGCCACCGCGGGCTGGGTGGTGCACAGGTCGGGCAGGGCGGCCAGGGTGGGCACAATGGCCGGGGCCACCAGGTAGCGCACGCTGCGAGTGCTCACGCAAATGCCCGTGGTAGCCACCGCGTAGCTGATGACGTGCTGCCCCGGCCCCGCTGCCGTAGGCACAAACCGGAAGCCCCCGCCCGGGGCCGCCTGCACGCCGGGGCCGCTCCAGATGCCGCCGGCCGGGGTGCCGCCCAGCGCTATCGGGCTGCCATCCAGGCACACGAAGCGGCGGGGGCCGGGGTCGGCCTGCAGAATCTCGAAGGTCACCTTGAAGGCCCCGCTGTTGCAGTTCAAGCTGCCGTTGCGGATGGTGTAGGTGCCCGCGCCCGGCGGCAGCGGAAAGCCCTGCGTGCCCCCGCAGCCGGCGCACACCGCCTGGTACACCACCCCGCGCTTGTCGAAGCGCGAAGTGCCACCATCCACGTGCTCGCCCGCTTTGCTGTTTGAGCCAAAAAAGGTGGCGTATTCCAGCTGCCGGAGCCCGGGCGAAAACTCGGCCAGGTAAAAATCGGAGCCGTTGGTGCCGGGCTGCACCGCCCCAGGCGTCACGGGCAGGCCGGTGGTGCTGCCGCCGAGGTAGCCCACGTTGTCGCTCCCGCCCCAGCCGCTGATGTACACCCGTTCGCAGTCATCAACCAGAAAGGCGGTGGGCACCAGGTTGGGGCCGTTGCTGCCGTTGCTGCCGCGGTTGCCGAAGGTGATGCTGAACTGATTGGTCGTCAGGTTCGCATCGAGCTTTTGAATAAACTGTGGCCCGGCTGCCGTGCCGGCCAGGCCCAGGGTGTTGGGATAGAGGCCCAGCGACTGGCCCAGTACGTACACCCCACCCGCCGCGTCGAGCTGCAGCAGCTGGGCAAGGTCGTGGTTGCTGGTGCCCAGGTAAGTTGCCCGTTCCATCGTGCGCCCATCGGCGCTGATGCGGGCCACGAATCCATCGGCCACCCCGCCCGGGGCAGTGGCGCGGAGGCTGCCGGGCGTGGCCGGGAAATTGGCCGAGCTCGTGCCTCCGCACACAAATACCCGGCCCTGCGCATCGCGCTGAACAGAAAACGCCGCATCCTGGCCGCTGCCGCCCAGCAGGCCCGCCCACAGCACCGTGCGCAGGTCCGGCGACAGCTTGCACACCACGGCATCCGATGCTCCGCCCTGGTAGGCCTCCCCGAAGCCGCCGGCCAGCCCCGGGAAGTTGGTCGAATTGGTGGAGGCCGCCACGTACACGTTGCCGGCTCCGTCGAGCAGCACATCGCTGCGGAAAGCGTCGCCGTAGTTGGCCGTCACGGGCGAGCCGGCGTTTATCACGCCGTCGTTGCCGGTGCCGCCCAGGTAGGTGCTGGCCAGCAGGGCCCCACCGTCGGCCCGCAGGTGCGTCAGCACCAAGTCCGAGCCGTTGGGCATGTAGTACGCCGGTTCCGAGTTGCCAAAGGGGGCCACCGCCGGCCCGCCCCGAAAAGCGGGCTGCACCACGCCGGCCGTAGTGGGGTAGTCACGGCTCGAGGTGCTGCCCAGCAGCACCAGCTCGTTCTGCCCGTTCACCACCAGGCTGTGCGGAAACTCGGTATTGCCGCCACCCAGGTAGGTGGCCCATACCCGCGCCGCCGGTCCGCTCACGCTGGTGTTGTACTTGATGAGGGCCATGTCGGCCAGCCCGGCAAACGAAGTCCGGAACGCGCCCACGGTAGTCGGGTAGCCAATATCAAAGGCCACGCTGCCCGAGTACATGTTGCCCGCGTTGTCGTAGGTCGCCGTGAAGCCCCAGTTGTCGGCCAGCGAGCCGGTGAGGGTCGAGAACTGCACCGTGGGGTCGATGGTGAGGGCACGGCTGTGGTCGTACTGGCCCAGCGCGAAGCGCACGGTGTGGCCGGCCAGCACGTAGCGGCAGGCCACTACCTGGCGCTGCCCGGCGGCATCGAACTGCCAGGCCTGCGGGGCCAGCTCGGTGGTGGTGCGCACGCTGGTGCTGATGACGAGGTTGCCCGCCGCGTCGAGGCGCAGGGCCGTGGCCCCGTCGTAGCGCAGGGCCACGCGGGCGGGATTGGCGCGCGGGGCCAGCAGCACGTCATATTCCAGGTGCTGGGTCTGGTTTTCGTAGAGGGCCAAGTCGATGCCCGGCCACAGGTCGGTGTAGCGCAGCTGGCGGTAGGCCGGCACGTGGCTGGCCCAGTGGCGGGCATCGCGGCCCACGAAATAGTTGCGCTCGCCGGGCGTGGCGGCGCTGGCCGTGAGGTGCGCGCGCGGGCTGGCTTTCTCGAAAAAAACCGAGTAGGCGTGGGCCGCGATGGTCGCGCTGGCCGGGGCCGCCGGCGCACCAGTGCCCGAGTGGTGGTGCTGGCCGAGAAATGCCGGGTCGTAAAAGGCGTAGGTAAGTCCGGTGGGCTGCACGAACAGGCGGCCGCCGGGCAGCGCCGCCGCGTAGCGCACGGGCTCGGCCCACTGCCCCTGGTTGCGAACAAACTCCAGGCTGGCCGCCGGCCCGGGGGAAGTAGCCCGGGCGGCCAGCGGCAGCAGCAACCCCAAAACCAGACTCCGGGCCCGGCCAGCATAGCGAAAAGGTAGTGTCATAATAAAAGCGGTAAGTGAACGCGAAACGCAATGTAATGCCCCAACGCCGGGCCCGGGGAGCTTCCCCACTGCCGGCCGTGCAAAATTCGTGCGAGGAACGGGACTAAGATATGGCCGCCGGGCTCTTCCTACCTTTGCCCCACCCCCTCGTTTGTGCCGTGCGCCGTTCTTTTGCCTTCAAGCTTACCCTTCTCGTCTTGGCCTGGCTGCTGCTGGCCATCGCCTGCGAGCAGGTTCCGGCGCGCGCCTTCTGGCCGGCGCTGTTCGGGGCCCTCACCACGCCGGCCGCGCTGGCGCTCACGGCGCTGCTGGCCCTGTACTGGCTGCGGCGCAACTGGCGGGTGGCCGTGCTGCCTGTGCTGGCGCTGGGCCTGACGTGGCCGCACGTGCAGCGCGGGCTGGCGCTGCACGCTTCGCTTAATGAAGAATTAAGCATGAGGAATGAGGAATTACCCAATGGGGAAACTCCTCATTCCTCATTCCTCATCGGCTCGCACCGGCCTTCGGTTCCTCATTCGGCCACCGTGAGCCTGCTCTCGGCCAACGTGCGCATCTTCAACGTGTATGCCGAACTGCGGGAGCCCGGCGATGCCTCTTCGAAAAACTTTATCCGCTGGCTGGCCACGAGCCCGGCCGACGTGCTCTGCCTGCAGGAGTACTACAACGAGCCCGGCGGCTCGGCCGAGGGGGGCAAGGTCTTTCGGAGCGACGAGGCCATCGGGCGGGGCAGCGGCCGGCACTCGTTCGTGTCGACCAGCCTCACCAACCGCGTTGGGGCCGAGTTTGGGATGGCCATTTTCTCGCGCTACCCCATCGTGCGGCGTGGCGTCATCCCGTTCGGCAAGCTCACCCAGAACCACGCCATGTGGGCCGACCTGGCCCGCCCGGCCACGCCCGGCCAGCGGCCCGATACCATCCGCGTGTTCAACGTGCACTTCCAGAGCATGAGCATGGCCGAAAGCGACATCGTGACGGCCACCGAAAGCCGCGCCGGCCTCCGCCAGAAAGCCCCCAACCTGCTCCGCCGCTTCCGCAACGGGGCCGTGGTCCGGGGCATGCAGGTCGATACCGTGCTGGCCCGGGTGCTGCGCTCGCCCTACCCCGTGCTGCTGGCCGGCGACTTCAACGACCTGCCCTATTCCTATACCTACGACCAGCTCGCCGACCACCTGCAAAACGCCTGGGCCAACACCGGACTGGGCATCGGGGCCACCTACCACGGCCAGCTCCCGTTTCTGCGCATCGACCAGCAGTTTGCCTCGCCCCAGTGGCAGGTGCTGGGCTGCCGCGTGCACCAGGAAATCAAGTGGAGCGACCACTACCCGCTGGAAGCGCTTTATCGATTGAAGTAGGGGTGGGGTTGTACTTATTAAAAATAAAGAACGTCATGCCGAGCATTTTGCTTGATACGCAGAATGCTCGGCATGACGTTCTTTATTTAGCTCTCGCCCAAAACATCCTAATGTTTTCGGGCAAAGCCGCCCATTTTTTGTTACGCCCTCCCCGCCGCCGCACGTCGCGCGGCCCGCTACCTTTGCACTATGTCGCTTCAGCTTTATAACACGCTTACCCGCCGAAAAGAAGAATTCCAGCCCGTGCACCCACCCCAGGTGGGCGTGTACCTGTGCGGCCCCACCGTGTACAGCGAGGCCCACCTGGGCAATGCCCGCGGCCCCGTGGTGTTTGATGTGCTGACGCGCTACCTGCGCCACCTGGGCTATCAGGTGCGCTACGTGCGCAATATCACCGACGTGGGCCACCTCGAAAGCGACGCCGATACCGGCGAGGACAAGATGGAAAAGGCCGCCCGCGCCGCCCGCATCGAGCCCATGCAGGTGGCCCAGCACTTCACCAACCGCTACCGCCAGCACATGCTGGGCCTGGGCTGCCTGCCGCCCGACATCGAGCCCCAGGCCAGCGGCCACATCATCGAGCAAATTCAGGTGATTGCCGAAGTCATCGCCAACGGCCTGGCCTACGAGGTGAACGGCTCGGTGTATTTCGACGTGCCCAAATACAACGAAGAAGGTAAGCGCTACGGCAAGCTCTCGAACCGCAGCATCGAGGACCAGCTGGCCGGCACCCGCGCCAACCTCGAAGGCCAGAGCGAAAAGCGCAGCCCCCTGGACTTTGCTCTCTGGAAAAAGGCCTCGCCCGAGCACATCATGCGCTGGCCCTCGCCTTTTGGAGAAGCCCCCGGCGAAGGCTTCCCCGGTTGGCACCTCGAGTGCTCGGCCATGAGCCGCAAGTACTTAGGTGAGCTCAGCGACATCCACGGCGGTGGCCTCGACCTGATGTTTCCGCACCACGAGTGCGAAATCGCGCAGAGCCAGGGTAGCCACTCGCACTCCGACGAGGCCCGCATCTGGATGCACAACAACATGATTACCGTGAACGGCACCAAGATGAGCAAGAGCCTGGGCAACTTCGTGCTGCTCGGCGATATGTTCCTGGGGCCGACGGGGCCGCTGGCCTTTGGCTACTCGCCCATGGTGGTGCGCTTTTTCCTGCTGCAGGCCCACTACCGCTCGCCGGTCGATGTGAGCGACGACGCCCTGCAAGCCGCCCGCAAAGGCTACCGCAAGCTGATGAATGGCCTGCGCCTGATTAACAGTGGAAAGTTAAAAGTGAAAAGTGAAGAGGTTGCGACTGACCAGGAAAAGCTAACAGCTAACAGCCAACAGCTAATAGCTCTAAGTGAGAAGCCCGCCGAGTTCCTCGACGACGACCTGAACACGCCCCGCGCCCTGGCCGCCCTGTTCGACCTGCTCAAGCGCTTCAACACGCTGGCGGCCAACCCGGCCGCGCTGGCCGAAGTAGGGGCCGAAGCCCTCGCGCAAGCCGCCGCCACCTACCGCACCCTGGTGCAGGACGTGCTGGGCCTGCGCGAAGAAACCGCCGTCAACCCCGAGCAGCTCATTGCCCTCACCCTCGGTTTCTACGCCGAAGCCAAAGCCGACAAAGCCTACGACAAAGTCGACCAGATTCGCGGGGCCCTCAAAACTCAGGGCATCGTGATAAAGGACACCAAGGCCGGCGTAGAGTGGGCCTACAGCGAGGAATAGCCTGACGGCTGCTTTCGAGAATTTAACAACTGCATAATCGTCAGGCTCCCCTCTCCTGAGGAGTGGGGCCGGGGGTGAGGTTCACCCGTCCGCGCCGCATTGCTTTCCGCATGAAACTCGCAACCTTCCGCCTTCCCCTCGCCGCCCTGGCCGGCCTCGTGCTGCTCACCGGCTGTCCCGATAAAAAAGCCACCGAAACCGCCGACACCAGCGCCCCGGCCGCCGCGCCCGCGCTGCCTAAAGCGCCGGTGTTCAACGCCGACTCGGCCTATGCCTTCACGGCGAAGCAGGTGGCGTTCGGGCCGCGCGTGCCCAACTCGAAGGCGCACATTGCGACCGGCAACTGGCTGGCGGCCAAGCTAAAAAGCTATAAGCTGAAGGTGATGGAGCAGCCCTTCGAGGCGATGACGTTTGATGGTACCAACATCCACGCCCGCAACATCATCGCGCAGTACCAGCCGCAGGCGGTGCGCCGGGTGGCCATTTTCGGCCATTGGGACACGCGCCCCTTCGCCGATGCCGACCCCGACCCCAAGAAGAAAAACAAGCCCATGGACGGTGCCTCCGACGGGGCCAGCGCCGTGGCCGTGGCCCTCGAAATGGCCCGCATCCTGAGCCAACTGCCCGAGGCCCAGGCCCCGAACGTGGGCGTCGATTTCATCTTCTTCGACGCCGAAGACTGGGGCCACGACGAAACCACCCAGGCCGATGTCAAAAACCAGCTCGAAGGCGGCACCACCGACTCGTGGTGCTTGGGCTCGCAGTACTGGGGCACGAACCTGCTGCCCGCCAACTACAAGGCCGAGTACGGCGTGCTGCTCGATATGGTCGGCGCGAAAAACGGCAAGTTTACCCGCGAGGCAACATCGGTTACCAGCGCCGCTTTCGCCCTCGATAAAATTTGGGGCGTGGCTGCGCAGCTCGGCTACTCCGACTACTTTCAGTACGAAAACACCGACGGTATCACCGACGACCACGTGTATACCAATAAGGCGGGCATTCCCACCATCGACATCTACCACTACGACTCACCCGCCACTATCTTCCCGCCCTACCACCACGCTACTTCCGACAACATGAGCATCATCGACCGCAAGACGCTGAAAGCCGTGGGCCAGACGATGACGCTGGCGCTGTTTGTGAACTAGGCGGTAAGCCAATCCTAACGCAAAAGCGCCCGTGGAGCTAATCC
>JANNDE010000147.1:0-10716 GCA_031387395.1 Hymenobacter sp. | reverse complement strand
GCTCACCCCAGCCAGGTCCAGGCCGAAGGGGTCGTACTGGTTTTCCTGCACTTGCAGGCCGGGACGGTGCTCGATGGTCACGTCGTCGAAGTACACGTCGGCGGCGCTCTCGTTGCCCACGTACACGCTCACGTAGCCGTTCTGCTGCACCACCAGCGGCCCGGTGCTCAGCGCCTCGTAGTGGCCCAGCGCGGCGGCGCTCAGCTGCACCGTGCGTTGGTCCACCAGCACCGAGTCCTCGTTGAAGGAGAGCACCCGCAGGTAGCCCTGGGGCACGCCGCCCGGCAGCTGGCCCAAGGCCGTGAGCGTCGCTGAACTCAGCCCCACCTGCAGCAGCGGCAGCCCGCCGCGCCGCGCGCCGTCCAGGCCGGCCGGGGCATTGGGCGCGGGTTGCAGCAGCGAGGCCACGAAGCCGGCCAGCGAGAAGGCAAACGAGTTGTTGCTCGTGGCCTGCGGGTAGAGCCCGAAGGCCGTGGCGCGGATGGTGTCGCCCTGCTGCACGGCAAACTGGGTGAGCGGCCCCAATGGGCGGGGCGCGCTGCCTCCCGCGTTGAGCCGGGCCGCGTAGGCACCCGTGCGGGCCAGCCCGGTGGGCACGGCCACGGGCGGGCTCACACTCAGCGAGTCGAACTGCTGGCTCTCGCGCCCGTGGGTCGTGGCATCCTGCTCCAGCGTGGCCTTGAGCGTGCGCACCTGCCCGAGGCGGTAGGCCAGGCGCAGATTGCCCAAATGGTCCTTGAAGGTGAATTCCCGCTCGTAGCGCACGGCCCCGCTGGTGGTGTTGGCAAAGCGCAGCACCCGGCCCTCGGCGTGGGGGAAGAAGCGCAGCGAGTCCTGCTCGTACTGGTACGGCCCCAGGTAGTCGGTGCGCAGCATCGGCTTGCCCGTCTGGTACACGAGCTTGGCCACCTTCTGCCCGGCGGCCGTGTAGCGGAACACGATACTATCCGCGCCGATGCCGAAGTGAATCTGACGGGGCAGGTTCAGGTGGTTGTAGGCGATGCCGGTGATGCCCTTGTTGCGGTCCTGGCTCAGGTTGCCGTTGGCGTCGTAGAGGTACTCCTGCCCCTGGTGCGTGCCGCCCTCCTGGAAGTCGCCCGCCAGCGAGGTGGGCGCGCCGTTGTAGTTGCGCGGACGCGGCAGCTGGTTGCCGCTCACCGCGTCGTCGACGGCTTGCAGGCGGTTGCCGGCGTAGGCGTAGGTGAGTTCGTCCACCGGCCCGAATTGCTTGGCCGTGGCGTGGGTGGCGTTGGCCAGCAGGCCCCGGCGGCGCAGGGTGAGCAGGTTGCCGTGGTCGTCGTAGCTGGCGAAGGCGAGGCGGTAGTTGTCTTCCTCGGCCTTCCACAGGCCCGCGGTGGGCGTGGCCGGCGTGGTCGTATTCCGGGCCACGAAGTCGCCCTGCAGCAGGCGGTTGAGCGGGTCGTAGACGTAGCCGTAGGCCCGCTGCACGCCGTCGCGGGCGCTGCGCCAGGTCTGGCCCGTCAGGTTGCCGTTGTACTGCTCGTAGCCCTGGCTGAAGCCCTGCTCGTAGTGCAGGCTCAGGTTGAACAGGTCGTGCTTGGTCGGGTTCGGGTGGTAGGGGTCGTTGAGGCTCGTGAGCCAGCCGCGGATGTTGTAGGCGAAGTCCAGCTCCTGCTGCAGGCGGCCCGTGCCCATGGTCTTCTGGGTGGCCTGGCCGATTTCGTTGTAGGCCACGCTATCGATGCGCACCGGCTGCGCCTCGCCGGGCAGCTGCTGGCGGGTGGTGAGCAGGCGGCCGGTGTGGTCGTAGGTGAAGAACTCGGCCACGGTCAGCGGGGCGTGGTTCGGGCCCTCGTGCACGGCCACGCTCTGCACCACCTTGCCCGTGAAGTCGAGCTGGGTGGTGAGCAGGTCGGTGCCCTTGCGGGCATTGCTGGTCTGCACCTGCACGGGGCGGGCGCGCTCGTCGTAGAAGGTCGTCGTCGTCAGCCAGGCCGCCTGGCTGGCGTCGGCCGGGGCCACGCCCAGCACCCGCGTTTTGGTGCGCGTACTCAGCCCCGTCGTGCGCAGGGCATCGGCCACCGGGGCGGCCCCGCTCGGGAACTGGCCGTCGGTGCTCGTATCATAGCTCGCGTCGGCCACGCCGGCCGCGTCGTTGTCGAAGTTGTAGTCGTCGTAGTAGGTGGCGCTCAGCACCGCGCCCGGGCCGAAGCCCTGCTGGTTCAGGCGGGGGAAGGACTGGTCCGTGGTGTAGGCGTGGGGGTAGCGGCCCAGGTCCGAAGTGCGCTGCTCGTACTGGCTCTCGGGCGTGGTGCCGGCCGCGTCGGCCAGCGCCTGCAGGCGGCCCTGGCCACTGGTGTCGGCGTAGAGCACCAGCCCGGCGAGGGCGATGCGGCCCAGCGCGTCGTACTTGGTGAAGCTCCACTCGCGCCGCCCACGCTGGGCCGCGTCCTGGCTGAGTACCGGCCGGTCGAGCTGGTCGAAGACGACGAGCGTTTCGCCGTCGGTGCCCGGTACCTGCTTGGCAATCGGCCGCCCGCGCCCGTCGTAGCGGTAATGGAATAAAAACGGTTGCGCGGCGGGTGGTAGCGGTGCCGCTTTGTCGCCGAGGGGGAGTACCTGCTTCGTAGCCTCGGGCTGGAGCACGTAGCGCAGGCGGCCGAAGTCATCGTAGGCGTAGGCCGTGCGCAGCCAGCGCCGGCGCGGCGCCGCCTCGGGACCCGCGCAAGCGGCCTCCACCTGCTTGAGCACCATGTGCCCCTCCTTATCCGTCCAGTCCAGGGCCTGGCGGCCGTGCTCGTCCGTGCGCTGGCTGCCCCAGAGCTCGCCCGGCGCGTAGTAGCCCTGGAAGCCCGGGTCGACCCGGGCCGGGTCGTAGCCGGGAACAAAGCGCGGCACTGAGTCCGTGGCCAAGTTGGGCCGCTCCGTCAGCTCGGGGGCGTGGCCGCCGGTCAGACTCCAGGCCTCGCCCGGCGCGCCCTGGGCCACCACCCGGTTCAGGGGCGAGGGCTCAAACAGGCTTTCGGCGAAGGCCCGGCCCGTGCGGGCCACGCCGCGCACGGCATCGGTGGGGGCCAGCGGCCCGGCCCCGCCGCCGGGGGGCGTGAAGCGGTAATAGAAGTCCTGCTGTTGGCTCAGCGCCCGGTAGCGGTAGCCCCCGCGCCCATTTACCGAGTCGGCATAGGGCAGGTACTGGCGCGTTTCGCGGCCTAGTGCGTCATAGGCCTGGGGCTGCACCATATCCCGCCGCTGGGGCGAGGCCTGGCGCAGCACCGTCTGCACGGGCCGGCCCAGCCCGTCGAGATACGTGGTGCTCATGGCCACCGAGTCGGCCGGGGCCCGCGGTACGCGGCTTGCCCGCGTCAGGGCCTGGCGCGGGGTCCAGGTGCGCACGAAGTTCAGGTCCTGACCGCTGGCCCGCGCGTCCGGGGCGGCGGCGGGCGAGACCAGGGCGGGGGCCACGTTCGTGTCGTCCGGCCGGTTGCGGGCCAGTGGCGCGTAGGGCAGCAGGTCGGCGTACACCGGCGGGGAACTCAGTTCGGTGGGCGCGGCCAACTGGTCAGTGAACCAACGGTCGTGCACCAGCAGGCGGTAAGTGCCCTGTTCTGTGACCGTGGCCTGGGCCCAGGTTTTGGTGGCCAGCGTGTCGCCCGGCAGGTCGGCCCATTGCCCGCCCACCAGGCGCTGCCACTGGTAGCCGAAGGTGTGCGCGCCCGCCAAGCCCCGGGCCGTGAGCCGCAACTCCTGCCCGCGCTGAAAGCGGACCGTGTCCGTACCCGGCAGGGGGCGCTGCCAGCGGGCGTCCATCCCCATCAGGTTATACCAAATCCCGGCGAAGCGCGACTGCCCTTTTGCGGCGTACAAGCGCTCCAGGCTGGCATAATCCAGGCGGTTGCCCCCCACGCTGCCCACGGCTGGCAGGTTGGTCGCGCGGCCCAGGTCCTCGATGCTGGTGAACTCGTTGCCCTGCAGATACAGCGTACTGAGCCCCGGGGCCCGCAGCACGCTGGCGGGCACGGTCCCGCTCAGGCGGTTGTTCGACAGCGTGAGCTGGCCCAAGTGCGGGGCCAGGCCCAGGGCGGCCGGCAACGGGCCGGGCAACCGGTTGTTGTCGGCGTAGAGGGCCCATAGGTTGGGCAGCTGGCCCAGCCCCGCGGGCAGGGGCTGGTCCAGGCGGTTATTGCTCAGGTTCACGCTGCTCAGGTTGCGCATCCCCAGCAAGGGGGCCAGCGAGCCCCGCAGCTGGTTCGTGCTCAGGTCCAGCTGTGCCATCCGCGCCAGACCGGCCCAGGCCGGGGGCAGCTCCCCCGTGAAGCGGTTGTTGGCCGCGTTGAGCACGTACAGGTTCGGGTTGCGGGCCAGCGAAGCCGGCAACGAGCCGCTGAACTGGTTCTGCTGCAGGTAGAGCACGCCCAGGGCGGCCCAGTTACCCAGCGAGTCGGGCAACGGCCCGGTAAGCTGGTTCTGGCTCACGTCAAAATAGGTGACGCGGGTCAGGCCGGCGAGCGCGTCCGGCAACGAGCCGGTGAGTTGGTTGCGGCCCAGCCAGAACTCGGTCAGGGCCGTGAGGCGGCCCCAGTCGGAGGGGATGGTCCCGGTGAGCTGATTATTGCCCAGGCGCAGCGTGGTCAGGTCCGCCGCCGCCGTCAGGCCCGCCGGCAAGGGCCCGCTGAAGCGGTTGTTGCCCAGGCGCAGGGTCTGCAGCGAGGCCGTCCACCGGGTGGGCAGGGGGCCGCGGATTTGGTTGTGTTCCATATCCAGCGCCACCAGCTGCGGCAGCTCGCTCAGGCCCGCGGGCAGGGGCCCCGCCAGCTGGTTCAGGTAAACGCTCAGGGCGCGCAGCGCCGTGAGCTGGGCCGTGAGCTGGGCCAGGGCCGCCGGCAGGTGCCCCCGCAGCCCGCTCTGGTTCAGGTTCAGCTGCTGCAGCTGCCGCAACTGGCCCCAGGCGGCCGGGATGGAATCCTGAAAGTTGTTCTGCCAGAGTTGCAGGCTGGTCAGGCGCGCGAGCTGGCCCAGTTCGGCCGGCAGCGGGCCGACCAGCCCGTTCACCGCCAGCGACAGATTATCCAGTTGCTGGAGCTGACCCAGGCTGGCGGGAATGGGCCCGCTCAGCCGGTTAGCATACAGGTCCAGGTAGCGCAGGTTGGTCAGCTGCCCGAGTTCGGCCGGAATCGGGCCGCTGAGTTGGTTGACGGACAAAGCCAGCACCTGTAAGCGCGACAAATTGCCCAAAGCGGGAGGGATTGGACCACTGAATTGATTTTGTTGCAGGCCCATCACTTCCAGCTGACTCAACTGGCCCAGGCTGGCGGGCAACGCCCCGGTCAGCTGATTCTGCCAGAGGTACATTTCGGTCAGCTGGCTCAGCTGGCCCAGGCTGTTGGGTAAGGAGCCGCTGAGCTGGTTGACGGGCAACGAGAGCGTGCGCAGCCCGCGCAACTCCCCCACGCTGGCCGGCAGGGAGCCGCGGAGCCCAGTGGCGTACAAATAAAGCCCTACCACATCGCCGTCCTGCACCCGCACCCCGTTCCAGGTAGCCGCTTCAGCCAGCGTGCTGCCACTGAGCCAGTTGGTGTGGTTGCTCCACTGCGGCCCGCCGGTCGCCGTATAAAACTGGCGCAGCACGCGCAGTTCCGTCGTGTCGGCTACCAGCCCCTCGTTCGCCGGGGCGACCTGCGCCCGCGCGGCTGGGGTAACGGCACAAGCCAGGGCGACAAGCGCTACCCCGTGGCGCAAAAAGGTCTTCAAAGCAGCAAAAGGCATGAGCGTCAGCGGAAAGGCGGCAAGAAAATGGTTGGGCCCGGGCTGGGGCTAGTGCCCAGCGTAGTGGTACTGCTGCTGGGAGAGGATGCGCCCCTGCTCGTCGCGGGTGCGTAGCAGCCGACCCAGGCCATCGTACTCATAAAACACGGTCCGGCCCGAAGGGTCCGTCTGCGAAGTTTCGCCTACTAGGGGCCGATGGGTGTAAGTGGTCACACGGGCCTGCGGCAAGCGCGTTCGCAACGGTTCTAATAGCTGCCGCACCTGCACGTCAGTCCCCGGTTTCGGGCCTTGCAGCCGAACAATGGTGGGTTGGCCCAGTATGTCCAGCACTTGGGCGTAGGTCGCGTTCTGGACTTGCGCCACCACGTAGGCGCGGTCGTACCCCCATAGGTATGTCGTGGGCGGGGCAGCGGGCGGGCGACGCTCTCGCAAGCGGCCCGTGGTCGGGTCGTAGCGCACGCTATCTTCTTGCTGGTAGCGCGTGTCGCTTTTAAAGCCTGTGAAGCCTCCGGGGCCCGTATGCTCGGCGTTGAGTTCTGCGGCGGGCTGGCTTAGGCGCAGCCCCCACGCACTAGCTGGGTTGCGACTAGCCAAGTCAAAAAAGGTCAGCTGAGCGTCCACCAGTACCGAATCAGCGCCGCCAGCAGGTCGCCGCCAGGTCTGGGTTTCGACGACGGGGTTGAAATGATTAACTCGTAGAGTCGTCACGGCCGTGCTGGCCGTGTAGTCGCTCAGGCGCTTGATTCGCTGTATGGTTTGGCCCGCGCTGGTACTAGTGGCCGTACGCACCAAACGCTGCCTGACGTAATTAGCCCGGGTAATGCTAGTGTGGGCGCGGCCCTGCTCGTCATAGCGCGTCTGCACAGTCTGCACGGGAGCCGCGAAGCTGGCACGCACTGTATAGAGGTCGCTAACGTACGTGTCCTCTGGCATGTATATACCTTGCCCTGGAGTTATCAAGTTATTTTTCACCGTACGGCGCACCCGTATAAAAGGCAGCGTTTGGCCATCCTGTATGTTGTAGGTGTGCGAAGTACTCTCCGCCTGATGCAGCTGATTATCCGAGCTACGCCGATACACCACTTGTCCAAGAAGCACTACGTCATTGAACTGCTCCCTCAACTCTCCGAAGTAATATACGGTACGGCCATTATTCGTTCCATTTTCTTCTTCGACGCAATGGTAGTAATGCACATTTTTGCTGAACTCATCGCCTAGGTCCCGATTATCTGCTGTTATGTCCCAGAATTCGCAGGAGGTAACGCTAAGGCCTGAGTGGTCTTTGCTTGTGGGCAGACGCTGATAATTAATCTCCGTATGTTGCTGGCGGTCAAAATTCCGCCCGTGGTTGCGCAACAACGACACTCCTGAGCAGGAGCCCTGCTGGCTGTAGCTGTACGTACGCACTAGCGGCGGGGCCCCGGCCGTTTGGGTTGTGGTGCGCCACACCCGAATGCCCGGCCCCGGTAGCCCCAGCTTAAGGTCGGTTGAGTCCAGGTACGGCACGTAGATGTGGATGTCGCTTTGGTGTTCGGTCGCTTCGCAATGCACTTGGGCCACGTACCGGCCCGGCGGCAGACGCAGCACGAACGTGCGGTAGGTCACTGGCTGCTGGTTATTGTCCAGCTGCCCATCAAAGAGGCGGTAAGGGCCGTTGGTAATGAGCGAGTCGCCGCTGGCCCGGCGGCGCCAGATGCTGAAGTCACGCACCTGATTCGTGCCGGCCGTGGCGTGCGTGCTGTCATAGGGTTGGCGGTGCAGCAGCACCCGCACGTCGAAGCGGCCCGATTCATCGGAGTGGTTGGGTACGTCAAACTCCTGCTTCGACGAGGAGGTAGCAGGGTGCGTGATAGGGCCGTTCTCTATTAATGCTACCCGCGTAGCGTCGTAGCTGGATTCCAGGTCTGTTGCGTGCTTCCGGAGCGGCAGGTCTTTGAACTGCGCCGCGATGCGGTTGAGCTCGTAGTCCCACTGCGCCTGGCCGCCGGTCGGGAACGTCACCGTGCGCAACGCGCCCTGGGCAACCATGGCGAACCGGGGCTCCCGGTTCGCTGCCATGCCTCGGCGGCGCAGCAGGGCGGTATCGGCCAACAGCGCCGGCCGGGTGCTCATGTGGGCTAAATCGCCGTTTTCAATCGCCCCATTGAAATATCCCCAATAGTCCTGGGCGGCGCTGCCCTTCGTGGGCATCAGGTCAATAGGGAGGTAGTCGAAGCGGAAAACTGGCAAGGAGACACCGTTGGCACTTTCCCGCAACGAGTCCAGCCGCAACTGGTAGTGCGTATCGGGCATCGGACCATTGCTGGTAGCCTCATATATGGGCGACTGAAACAACGTCCAACGCCGCACCTCGCGGGCTTGGGACCCGGTGGCGAACCATTGCACGCTGCGGATTTCCCGCACCGAATTCGGGCCGGCGAGCTGCCGGTTCACCCGCAGGCAAATGCCCTGCGCCGTGATAGACTCCAGGAACTGCGCCCGCACCCGCGTCACATTGGCTAGGATGTTCTGAAAAAAGTAATCAGCGGTCGAGCCGCAGATGGTCCCCGGGCCCGCCGCGTCCACGGCGTCGCCAAGTTCCTGGTACGTGCCGGTATAGTAACGGCCCGTCGTGGTACTCATTTGCCGGGGCAGCACCACGGTCGCGGCCGTATAGTGCAGCGTAAGTGTATCGGCGGCATCGGCCGAAATCACCTGGCTCAGGTGCCACGCCGATACGTGCTGCATGTCCAGGCCGAATTCTGTACTGGGCGTGGTGAGTTCGCTGTTCTGAAACAGGTAGCGCACGCCGTCCTCGGTGCTTATTTGGAATCCGTCGACAGCCAGTCGGCGAATGAAAACCGGTTGCTGAGGCAGCAGCACCACACTGGTGTCTACGAACACGAACCGGCCCGAAATCCCCGTGGGCAGCGAAAAGGAGTACACGTCAGGGCCTGTATCTAGGTCGCGGTTAAATGCCCGCTTTAGGTATTGAGGCCGGGCCGTGGCACGCAGCACCGAGTCGGGGTGGTAGCGCCGAATCGGCACGGCTGCCACTTGGTCATCGACCAGGCCACTCACCTGGCGGGTGATGCTGGCCCCGGCCTATAAGGTCCATCCCAGCCCCACCAAGTTGTCGGGCTGGCTTACCCGCAAGCCGCCGTAGGAATAGGATAACGAAACCGGCAGCGACAGCGAGCCATGAGTAACGCTAACCAGAGGAATAAAATACTGTGCCGCCCCGGAATGCAGTTGCACCAGTTGCTGCGCGTCAAAACGGGGCAGGGCGCTGACGGTAGGCGATTGCGGAATATACTTGGCGGGCAGCCAAAGCTTGTCTCTATCCACCGTAGTGGTCTGGGCATGGATGCTGCCCAAGGACGCCAGCAGCACTCCCCACATACCCAACCATAGCTGCAGGGCTTTTTTACTGCGAGTGGCATGAGCCTGTATTAATAACAAAGCGAAACTTTGGGCGAAGGTGCCTTGGCAATAAACAAGTAACATTTCAGGAGGATAGCAGTGAGTGACACGTAGAAAGGTGCCGAACGCGAAAAGGAAAACGAATGCTATTGATTGACAGACAACCAGTAAGCACAATGGGCAGAAACGACACCACGCCAGAGTCTAGCACGCAGCTTCGCGAATCATTGCGGTCCATTAGGATGGATACTTTCAAGGTTCGCAACTGCGACGGAACTCAAGCGGCGGTGGAAACGCCACAGGAGCAATACAAACTACTGATTATGGGAGTTTTGACCAATGGTGCCACAAATAAAATCTAACGTTACCTAGAATCCTAACATTTTGTTTAGATGTGCTGACAAATGCCTGATTTCCCCCAGTTGATAATTTGCGCTACCCCAGAAACGTTGGGAAGAACTACACAATTACTTTTGGCGGTGGTCTAATTAAGGACGCTATTTCGATTAGACCTATTTCTAAATACGTATGTTTTTTTCAATATTCAGGTTTACCAGGCCGCATACAATTAGCCAAATTTGGGCAGTGTGATTTAATCGGTTTCGATAGGCTCCCTTGACGATTCGAAAGCATTTACACAGGCGATTGACGTGCTCTAGCTTGACCCTTTTGCTCCTAAAAGCGGTTTTTTGCCTTTTTTGCTTTTGGGTTAGTTCGCCATTTTTTTTGATTTCTTATGTAGGCGGCGGTCTAATTTAAGGTGATATTATAATACACCTGTTATCGATTGATTATAAGCATTAAATTTTACCTTTGAAGCAAAAACAACAAAATGACAACTTTCAGTATTTATCAAAACCTTAGAAAAGATGCGCACTACCGAGCGGCAACGGGCCTTTCCTTAGTGGAGTTTGAGGCGTTTTTTTGGTGTTTGCCGATTTTTACACGCCCAAGTCGCCGCCTTTGTATCCCGGACCGCCGTTGCCGGTATTAACGGATAAACGGGAGGCCTTATTTTTCATTCTCTACTACAAAACATATCCCACGCTGCAAAACCTGGGCCTTTGTTTTGGGATGTCAAACGCGGCCGCCAGTGCGTACCTGGACTTGTTAAAACCATGCTTGAAAGCGGCCCTGCAACAGCAGCAGCTGTTGATTAAACGGGTGTTTACTGGGCAACAGGAATTTGACGCCCTCTTTACCGGCGTGACCGAATTATTTTTCGATGTAACAGAAGTTCCCATTGAACGGGCTGTCAGTCAAGATATACAGAAGCTTCATTTCAGTGGGAAAAAAATTTCACACCTTAAAGTGGCTGATAGTGTGCGACGCACTCAAGCGCGTTTTATTGGTGAGTGCCTGCTATTCGGGACACGTGCATGATTTCACGATATGCAAAGATATTTTTGCCAACCTGGATTTCTCGGCCTTTCAAACGTACGTGGACTTAGGCTTTTTGGGTATCAAAAAACGCGTCACGGGCGAGGCTATTTTTTTGCCGCACAAAGCAGCCAAAAAGAAGCCCTTAACAACAGCGCAAAAGAACGAAAATACGGCCCAGGCCCGCATAAGAATCGTCGTTGAGAACGC
>JANNDE010000043.1:0-5430 GCA_031387395.1 Hymenobacter sp. | reverse complement strand
CCCGCTCAACGTCGGCGAAGCAGATTGTTTTATCTTTGGCAAGGCCCGCCCCGGTGCGGATTATCTATTCTTAAGCGTGAAGTGCATGATGCAAACCTGGCGTGAAGAAGCAGCTATTGCAGGAAACATGCGGGGCAGCGCCAAGATGGTGTTGCTGGCGCTGCTGCTGTTGCCGCAGCTGCTCGGTGCTCAGGTGCCGGGTGGCCGGTCGGCCTTGGTGAAAATGGCTCCCGCATTGCAAGCTGCCGCCGCTGCTAATGTGCCCCATACGCTCCGCGTGCGCGTGGCCGATGGCCCGGCTTTCCGGCAGTGGGTGCGGCAGCAGCAGCCCGCCGCGCGGGTGGCCCAACCTGGCCCCGATGCCCGCACGCTCACCGTTACGGGCTTCGCGCCGGCGCAGCTGGCCGCCGCGCCGGGGGTGGAGTTCGTGGACGTGGCCGACCGTCGCGCCCACGAGGAGCGCCGCCTCAGCAATTCTGACTTATCGGTGAATGCTATTTTGGCCGTGCACGCCCGCTTTCCCGACCTGACCGGGCAGGGCCTGACGGTTTCGGTAAAGGAGATGCCCTTCGACCCCGATGATATTGACCTGAAAGGCCGCGCGGTGAGCCCGGGCGCGTTTGTCCGGCCGTATTCCGACCATGCCACGGCCATGGCCACGCTGCTGGGCGGGGCCGGCAGCTCCGACCCGCTGGGCCGGGGCGCGGCCCGCGCCGTGCGGCTGGCCACTTCCGACTTTGCCCGCCTGCTGCCCGATGATGCCACCCAGCTTGCCCAGGCCGGCGTGTCGGTGCAGAACCACTCCTACGGCGTGGGCATCGAGAACTATTACGGCCTCGAAGCGCAGGCCTACGACCAGCAGGCCCGACAGCTGCCGCAGCTGCTGCACGTGTTTTCGTCGGGTAACGTGGGGGCGTCGGCCAGCCCCGGCGGCCTTTATCAGGGCATTGCGAAGTTCGCCAATATCAGCGGGCAGTTCAAGATGTCGAAGAACACGCTGACCGTGGGCGCTACCGACCCCGGCGGGCAGGTGGCCACCCTCAGCTCGCGCGGACCGGCCCACGATGGACGGATTAAGCCCGAACTGGTGGCATACGGCGAGGGCGGCTCGTCGGAGTCGGCCGCGTTGGTGTCGGGCATCAGCGTGTTGCTGCAGCAGCAGTACCGCGACCAGCACGCCGGCACGCTGCCGCCCGCCGCCCTCATCAAAGCCGTACTCCTGAACAGCGCCGACGACCTGGGCCCGCCCGAAGTCGACTATCTGAGCGGTTTTGGGCAGGCCGATGCGCTGGGAGCCGTGAGCACCATGCGCGCCGGCCGCTTCTTTGGGGGCAGCGCCAGCCAGGGGGCCGACCAGGTGTTCCGCATCACCGTGCCCGCCGGCCAGCAGCAGCTGAAAGCCACGCTGGTCTGGAGCGACCCCGCCGCCGCCGCCAACGCCGCCACGGCCCTCGTCAACGACCTCGACCTGGAGCTGGTGGCCGTGGGCACCGGCCAGCGCTGGCTGCCCTGGGCCCTGAGCGACTACCCCCACGCCGACTCGCTGGCCCGCCTTGCCCGCCGCCGCCCCGACCACCTCAACAATGCCGAGCAGATTACGCTCGCGCTGCCCGCCGCCGGCACCTACGAGCTGCACGTGCGCGGCTACGCCGTGCCCCAGGGCCCCCAAACCTTCAGCCTGGCCTACGAAACCAGCGCCCCCGGCCTCACCTGGACCAACCCTACGCGCCCCGCAAGCCTGCGCCCCGGTACCACCGCCACCCTACGCTGGCAGTGGAGCGGCCCGGCCACCGCCACCGCCCGCCTCGACTACCGCCCCGTGGGCCGCGCCGCCTGGCGCGTGCTCGTCCCCGGCGTGGCCCTGGCGGCCACCCGCACCACCTGGGCCGTGCCCGATACCGCCACGCTGGCCCAGCTGCGGCTGGTGAGCGGCAGCGGCGAATTCGTGTCCGATACGTTTACGATTGCGCGCGCCCCGGCGGTGCAGGTCGGCTACGCCTGCGCCGAAGAGGCCTTGCTGCAGTGGGCCCGTATCCCGGGCGTGGCCCGCTACCAGGTGTACCAGCTGGGCGCTACCGCGCTCGTGCCTCTCGCGCAAACGGCCGATACGGCGCTGGTGCTTAGCCGCGCGCAGGTGCCGACTCTCTACTATGCCGTCGCGCCCATCATCGACGGGCGCGTGGGCCAGCCCGGCCCCACCATCAACTACGCCACGCAGGGCACGGCGTGCTACTTCCGCTCCTTCCTGCCCCGGCAGCTGGTCGATGAAGTTATTCACCTGGAGGTGGTACTGGGCACGGTGTATCATCTGTCATCGGCCACGCTGGAGCGTCAGCGGCCCGATGGCAGCTTCGAAGCGGTGCGAACCATCAGCCCGCTCACCAGTACCACATTCACTTTCGATGACCAGCCGTCGGCTGCCGGGCGCTACCTCTACCGCGTGCGCCTCGCCAACGTGGCCGGCCAGCAATTCTACAGCGACACGGAAGCGGCTTTCCTGCTCCGGGCCGGCCTCACGCAGGCCTACCCCAATCCGGTAACGGCCGGCCAGCCCCTGCAGCTCGTGGCCAACACGGCCGGCCCGGTTACCGGGCAGCTCTACGATATGCTGGGCCGCTTCCAGCGGGAAGCCACTTTCAACGGGCTAATCAACGAGTTTGCTACCAGTGGCCTGCGCCCCGGCGTGTACCTGCTGCGGGTGCGGGCCGCCGGGCAGGCGGGGCAGGTAATTCGGGTGGTGATACAGTAGCGGGGTTTGCCCAGGCTGTTTCAGGATGACCGCCTAGCCCCGGGCGTGCGGTGAAAAGCCGCGACGGAAGTAGTGTCAACCAAAAATCCCCGGCTCCTACGAGCCGGGGATTTTTGGTTGACACTATAATAAGTTGTTCGTTGCCAGTTAGCTTGCAAATTGCCCTGACTGATAACTGACAGCTCGTTTACTCCTGAACAGCTACTTAACCGAGGCTAGTAGATGTAGTTCAGGGCGGTCAGGTCGTTGCTGGTGAACGGGCGGTTCACGCCGTTGCCCACGCAGGCCAGCATCCAGGAGTTGGGGTCGGCAGCCGAGGGGGTGCCGGGGATGAGGATGGCCCCCACCGTGCTGGCACCCTCGTTGGAGGTGCTGCCACCGCAGCTATAGGCGCGGTTGTAGTAGTCGGTGTGGCGCATGCCAATGCAGTGCCCCATCTCGTGGGCCATGATGGTAGCGATGTAGTTGGTGTTGGAGCTGTTGATGACGTTGGGCACCAGCGTGAAGCCCGGGGCAGGGTTGCCGCCGCTGGGGAAGCCGCCCGACTGGCCGAGTACCCCCGAGCCCAGGTTCGACGAGTACTTCACGGGCAGGTCGGCCTTGCCCGAGGTAATACGCCGCATCGTTATGCGCAGGCCTGCCGCGTTGTAGCGCCGGATGGCCTCGTCAACAGCCGTTGCGTAGGCGGCGGGGAACGAGCTGCTGATGCTAACCGTGAGCACGCGCGGCAGGCTGCCCACCAGGTTGGTGGTGCGGTACTGCTCGTCCTGGCCCACGCGCAGCAGCTGCTGCACGGCCGAGGCCCCGAGCATCTCCGGGGTGAGCAGGATGTCGCCTTCCACTACAAACCCTTCGTCGGTCTTGCGAATATCGCTCGTGCCAAAGCCCATGGCTTTGATTTGAGCCGTCACATCGGCCGAAATTACGGTGGGAGCAGCGGCCACTTCCTCTTTTTTGCTACACGACGAAAGCGAAAGTGCACCGCCCAGCAGGGCAAACAGCGGGAGAAGTTTGACTTTTTTCATAGGTTTTGGAGGTGGTGGTGTTGGTGAAGAATGGGCGAATATAGAGGCTTAAAAATTATGAGCAAGCATAGTGAAAGAGGTATTACGTTGAAGATTGTCTAATAAAACGGCTCAATAATATTAAAAAACCCATTTTTTGGCGATTTTAATTAATGTAATGACAAAATTTTATAAGTGTTAGTCTAACAAAGTATTAGAATAATTAAAACCACCGCGGCGGCCGGGGTGGCGGAGGCGGCGGCCGATTGCGGGAGCCAATGGCGGTAGCTTGCCGCCGGGCGCTCTGCCAGGGAGAGGGGTTCAGCCGGCTTGCGCGGCCCGGGCAGCGGGTGCCTCCGAACCCCGCTGTCCTTATTGTGTATCTTTGCTAAGAACCGAATTTTCGCGAAAACCAGCTTTTCGCTCAACTATATTAAGTATCTGACCAGTGGCTTGTTCAACCTGTTCTTCCGGCGGCGGCTGCGGCACCAAGCCGGGCGGCTGCAAATCCAACGGCGGCTGTAGCACCGGCGGCTGCAACCGCATGAATGTCTTCGATTGGCTCCAGGACGTGGAGGTGCCTGACTCGTTCGCCGGCTTCGACCTCGTGGAAGTGCGCTTCAAGGGCGGCCGCAAGGAGTTCATGCGCAATGATTTGCGCCTGCCGCTCGTGACCGGCGACGCCGTGGTGGTGGATGCCGCCGGCAGCGGCTGGCACCTGGGCCACGTTTCGCTGAAAGGCGAGCTGGTGCGTCTGCAGATGCGGAAAAAGAAAATCCCGACCGACTCGAAGGAAATCCGCAATATCCTGCGGGTGGCGACGCCCGACGACGAGGAGCGGTGGCAGGCGGTGCGCGACCTCGAAACTGGCACCATGTTTCGGGCCCGGGCCATGGTGAGCGAACTGCGCCTGCGCATGAAGCTGAGCGACGTGGAATACCAGGCCGACCGCACCCGCGCGCTGTTTTACTACTCGGCCGACGACCGGGTGGACTTCCGCGAGCTCATTCGCCGGCTGGCCGATGAGTTCCGGGTGCGCGTGGAGATGCGCCAGATTTCGCTGCGCCAGGAGGCTGGCCGCATCGGTGGCCTCGGCATCTGCGGCCGCGAGCTGTGCTGCTCGACCTGGCTCACCGACTTCAAAACCGTGAGCACCACCGCCGCCCGCTACCAGAACCTGAGCCTGAACCCCCAGAAGCTGGCCGGCCAGTGCGGCCGCCTCAAATGTTGCCTCAACTACGAGCTGGATGCTTACCTCGATGCCCTGAAGGACATTCCGCAGGTGCAGCGCCCGCTCAAAACCAGCAAGGGGGAAGCCTTTTTGCAGAAAACCGATATTTTCCGTCGCCGCATGTGGTTTGCTTTTAAGGGCGACAATAACTGGGTGATGCTCGACACGGCCCGCGTGCGCGAGCTGCTGGAAATGAACAAGCGCGGTGAGGTAATCGAAAACCTGATGCCCCCGCGCGAAGAAGAGCCCGAACCCGAAGTATCGGCCATCGTAGAAGGCTCGCTCGACCGCCTCGACGATAAAATTAAGTCGGGTGGCAAGCGCAGCAAGCGCAAGAAGGGCCGGGGCGAGGGTGAAGCCGCGCCGGCCGAAGCCCGCGCCCCGCGCGAAGGCCGCGAGCCCCGCACTCCGCGCGAGCCCGGGGCCGAGCCCCGCGAAGCCCGGGC
>JANNDE010000095.1:0-1983 GCA_031387395.1 Hymenobacter sp. | reverse complement strand
CCCCTCCCCCCTCGAAAGCTTGGAATTATAGCCAGCGACTTGCGGCAAGCACGCTCATTCAGCCCGTTTCCCGCAGCTCTGTTGCGTACCAGGGTTGGCTTGTTGCATATTGCGAGGGCTGCAGGCCGCAGCAAGCGTCGTGTCATAAGCAACAAAGCAAGACTTAAAAAGGAAATATCATGGGAAATACCACGGGAAAAAGAAAACGAGAGGAAGTGGAACAAGAAGAAAGCCAGGCTATTGCTTCCGTGCAAAGTCCTTTTAAACGGAGCGCTCTTAAAGCTACCAATATTTTTTTTAAGAAAAATACGGAAGCTTACTTAGCTTCCTTAGCTGCTAAAAAAGCTGAGAAAGATAAGAAAGCTGCTGAGAAAGCTGAAGGCGACGTTAGATATCCAGACCATGATTCTCAAGCAAATAAATATGCATTGCTTGATGTTGCGAAATTCAGACGGGAAAAGGGAATAACCCTGAGCCATCCTGAGGAAACCGCATTCAACAATTGGGACGGAATAAGTAAGCCGGAAACCGGTCGTAAAAACATAACTGGCGAGATGCCAAGTGGGACCGCCATTTGCCACAAAATTTCCGACAATGAAATCAGGACATCAATAAATCACCTGTTCAAAGAAGATCATGAGGGGGCATTAGACTCGTATTTATCACTCCTCGTTGAGACCTTCAAGCCTGACCATACTAAACATAACACCCCGGCTGATGCTGATGGTCATTATAACAAAGAAGCGCAGGAGAAACATAAAGCAGCCCACAATGCCTGTGAGAGGGCTAAGAACACATCTGGTGAAGAGCGACTGCGAAACGCTCATCTTGTCGGCATGAATACTGCCAACAGCCCAGTAAACTTATTCTTGGGTGACAGTTCGACAAACTCCTCGATCGGGTACAGGCTTGACGGAAATATGCATACAGTACAAGTCCTGACTGACGGAATCTTGAGTTCCCAAACGGTCTGGACTCCCCGCACGATAGAGACCAGGAACGCACGTGAACGAGCCTATTTGGACGTGGAACTCCTTCGGGAAATCCTCCAGAAAAACGCTTCGAGAACATTGGCTGATGGACAGTCCCAAACGTCCGCTATTCCAACAGGACCAATAAGCGGAAACTAATTAGGGTCATTGCACCAAACGAGCATTTAGCTTACTGGGGTCACTTCTTGGCCCGGAAGTTGGGCCAGTAACTGGAGGAGAAATGGGTCATCGCGCGCTGCCTTTTTACGCTTTCGTTTCAGACTCATGACCAATGGCGCGCGTCGTAGCAGCGTCAAAGCCAGCTTGCGCATGGTCGAGAGATTACGTGGGGCATGGTCCCGCCGGCACTGGCAGGCATCTTCGGCAAAGGTCACGTCCAAGGGGGTGTAATTCAAAACTACGCGCTGCCACTTTGAAGCAGAAAGCTGAGCCAGTGTCTGATGCCCTCAGCGGAGCCCAGGGGCCAGTACCGATGACTCATGAAAAGAGCCGCGCGTAGTTTGAATTACACCCCGTCCAAGTGCCAATGCGGCTGCTTTTCAATACCCCGGTGCCCGCGTACACACCCCGCCAGCGTGGCGGCACTGCCCCCGGCCAGCGAAGCGAGAAAATAGCGCGTGGCCTGCTGCGCTTTCCCCGCTACCCAGCGGGTGATCTGCTGACAGACCACCGTTTGCAAGCCCGGTCAGTCCGCGCCCGCGTTCACCAGGGGCCAATGCTGGCTGACCCAGACCCGGCGCAGTTCGTCGCGCCCGTGGCCTTTGTCGCGCTGCTGATGGGCGGCGGGTTGGGCGAGCAACGGCGCACAATGGGCGGCCACCTGCTGGTGCAATCCGCCCTGATTCTGCTTGAGGGCCAGCACCCCGGCGAACCGTATAGCGAGCGCAGCCTGCAAATGGTGGTGAAACAAGCCGCCAGCCGGGCTGGCATCCGGCGCCCCATCTCGCTGCATACGCTGCGCCACTCCTATGCCACGCATTTGATGGAGGCT
>JANNDE010000094.1:0-6870 GCA_031387395.1 Hymenobacter sp. | reverse complement strand
GGGTTTTTGAGCTAATGGGTGATTGGTTTAATGCTTCGTAGTATTTCGCCGACCCATTCGATCATTCACCCACTCGCTTATTCCCCCATTCATCCATTCACCCATTGAACGCTACACGCTCAGAATCTCCACCATGCGCATGAAGCTCTGGTTGATGAGCTTCTTCTTGTTGATGGTGTCGATGAACGGCGTGTAGACCAGCTTCTTATCCACGATACCGGCCATCACGTTGCGCATGCCGTTCATGAGGCCTTCTACGGCGGCGATGCCGATTTGCGAGCCCAGCAGGCGGTCGGCCGCCGTGGGCGAGCCGCCCCGCTGAATATGGCCAATTACCGTCACGCGGGTGTCGAGCTGCGGAATGGCTTCCTTCACCCGGGCGGCGGTGTTGGTGGCGTTGCCCTCCTCCTCGCCTTCGGCCACGATGACGATAAACGAAGTTTTCGAACGTTTCCAGCCAGCCTGCAGCGTGTCAATCACCACGTCCACGCTCATCTGGGTTTCCGGAATCATCACGATTTCGGCCCCGCCGCCAATGGCGCACGGAATGGCGATGTAGCCCGAGTCGCGGCCCATCACCTCCACGAAAAAGCAGCGGTCGTGCGAGTCGGCCGTATCCCGGATTTTGTCGATGCAGTCCAGGGCCGTGTTCACGGCCGTGTCGTAGCCAATGGTGTAGTCGGTGCCGTACAGGTCGTTGTCGATGGTACCCGGCGCGCCCACCGTTGGAATGCCGAACTCCTCCTCAAAAATCATGGCCCCGGTGAAGGTGCCGTTGCCACCAATGGCCACCAGGCCTTCAATGCCATTGTTAACGAGCTGGTCGAAAGCCTGCTGGCGGCCTTCCTTGGTCATAAACGTCTGGCTGCGGGCCGATTTCAGAATAGTGCCGCCCTTCTGCACGGTGTTGGATACCGAGGCGGAGTCGAGGCGGACGAACTCGCCCTTAATCATGCCGCTGTAGCCCCGCATAATTCCGTAAACTTCGATGCCGTGGTAAGTGGCCGTACGTACTACCGCGCGAATAGCGGCGTTCATGCCCGGCGCGTCGCCCCCACTGGTAAAAACCGCGATTCTTTTCATCTGAACATTCATATAGCAAGCAGGCGCGCAAAAGGCCCCCAAACCTCGCAAAGTTGGCGAAATGAATACAAACCCTCAACTCCCATCCCAGGATTCGCGTTGAACCACCAAGTAGCATTTTTCCGATTTGGGTATTTTCCCCGTAACAACCGGTCAGTTTTCCGTGTATCTTACTGGTAAAATCGGGGTTTCGATTGAAAAATCATCTTTTCACCTCTAATTCTCACGTTTATGTTCGGTTTTTTTCAGAATGAGCAAGCCAATAAAATAAAGGGCCATTTGCTGAATCTCGCGGCGCTGGCGAAAGCCGACGGACATATCGACGAGCGGGAAATGAACTTTATTATTGCGGTAGGAAAGAAGAATGGCATCAGCTCGTCGGAAGTCCAGGCGTTGGTATCGGGGTCCAAAGGAGCCAGCAACGACTTGCCTACCAACGACTCCGAGCGGTTCGACCAGATTTTTGACCTGGTCGATATGATGCTCGCCGACGGCATCGTGGACGACACCGAAATGGATTTTTGCATTATGATGGCCGAAAAGCTCGGCTTCCGCAAGGCCATTGTGGGCGTGTTGGTGCGCAAAATTTCGCAGGGTGTGAAAGATGGCCACCCCCGCGAGCGCATCAAAGAAGAGAGCAATCAGTTTTTGAACTACAACGAGCTGCCGCGTCCCGTCATCACCCTGCACTAGCAGCTGCCCGTCTGCCCTGGCGGTTGCACTGGCCCGGTTTCAAAGTCCGCACGGCAGGTCGCAGAACCAGGCCGGTTTCGCTTCGAGCAGCCCCGCCCCTACTGGCCCGTGACGTGCGCAATGGCCCGTAGCAGGGCCGCGCAGGCTTCGTCAATTTCGGCCGCGCTGATGGTGAGCGGCGGAGCCAGCCGCAACGAGTTGTCGCAGAACAGAAACCAGTCGGTGAGGATGCCCTCGTGCTCCAGCGCCCGGTCGATAATGGGCTTGAGCACCGCGAAGGAGTCGAACTCGACGGCCAGCAGTAGCCCGCAGCCCCGCACCGCCCGAATAGCCGGGTGCCGCAGCTGCGCCCGGAAGCGGGCCGCCTTAGCCGCCACGCCGGCGGGCAGCTGCTCGTCCTGCATAATCTGCAACGTAGCCAGGGCCGCCGCGCAGCTCACCGGGTGCCCGCCAAACGTGGTGCAGTGGCCCAGAATGGGATTGGTTTTGAAGCCCGCCATAATGTCGGTGCTCGAAATGAAGGCCCCGATGGGCATGCCACCGCCCATGCCCTTGGCGCACACCAGAATGTCGGGCTCGATGCCGAACTGCGTAAAGGCCCACATGGTGCCGGTGCGCCCGTAGCCGCACTGAATTTCATCCAGAATGAGCAACGCGCCTACTTCGCGGCAGCGGCGGCGCAGGGCTGGCAGGTAGTAAGGCGAAGGCACGCGCACGCCGGCTTCGCCCTGCACGGTTTCGATAACGACGGCCGCCGTGCGCTCGGTAATCAGCAGCAAATCGGCAAAGTCATTGTGGCGGATGTGGCGCACGTCGGGCAGCAGCGGGCGGAAGCTGTTTTTGAACCCCTCGGAGCCGGTGATGGACAGCGCGCCGTGCGTGGAGCCGTGGTAGGCGTTGAGGCAGGAAATGAGCTCGGCGCGGCCGGTGTGGCGCTTGGCCAGCTTCAGGGCACCCTCAATGGCCTCGGTGCCGGAGTTGGTGAAAAACACCGAATCGAGGTGGGCGGGCAGGGTCTGGTGCAGGGCCTGGGCCAACTGGGCGGGCACGGCCTGCACCAGCTCGCCATACACCATCAGGTGCAGGTACTTGTCGAGCTGGGCCTGAATGCCGGCCAGCACGCGCGGGTGGCGGTGGCCCACGTTGCTCACCCCGATGCCCGAAATCAGATCGAGGTAGCGGCGGCCGTCGGGGCCGTACATGTACACACCTTCGGCCCGCTCAATTTCCAGCAGCAGCGGGAAATCGGAGGTCTGGGCCTGGTGGCGAAGGAAAAGCTGGCGTGGCGTAATCACTGATTGGCTCGGATTTAAGCGGATTTCACGGATTTTGTGGGCGAAGCAGGGCTGGGCATGAGGAAGCTGGAACGGAGCCGCCCCCCTTAGCCGTGGCCAAACGCCCGGGCCCTGCGGCGGGGAAACCGGGCCGGACCGGTTTCGATTATCCCACAAAAGTAAAGAAGCCGCTGCGGGGGCAGCGGCTTCTTCCTGAACCAGCGGAGCAGTGGGCTTAGTCGTTGCCGGTGCCGGCCCCTACCTGGTCCGGCGCATTGGCCACACGCTTGATAACTTCCTTCGTAAAGTCGCGCTCGGCCTGAAAAAGCTGGGCCACCTGGCGCAGGGAAATAACGCGCTGAAACTTCTCGAAATACTCCTTCTCCAGGTTCAGCTCCTGCTGGCGGGTATTGAAGGACTGCGCGAAATTGTCGCGCAGCTGCTGGTCGGTCATGCCTTCGGTAATATCGCGGCGCAGCAGGCGGCCGCTGCGGTTGAGCTCGCGGCGGCGGCCGGAAAACTCGTTGTAGAGCGGCCAGAACTTCTGGGCCTGGTCCTGGGTGAGGGCCACGCGGTTGGTGATGAAGGCAATTTTGGCGTTTTCGAGTTGGCCCAGGCGCTGCGCCCGGCGGCCACCCTGGGCTTGCGCGGCCGGAACCAGCGTGAACAGCAGCGCGGCCAGACTCAGCAAACGAAATACGGATGAGAAAACGGACATGATAGCGGAACGGGTAAACAAGGGGTTATAAATAGGCAGGTTCGTCGGTGGGCTGGGCATCGAGCACGTCGCTCAACTCCTTATCCGACACGCGCAGAAAGCCGTTGGCCACGTTGGGATGGGCAGCGGTGAGCGTGGCCAAATCGGCGTTTTCGACCCGGGCGCCGCTATCGAGCAGGTAGTTGGCCAGCTCGGTGCGGGGCACGGCATCGAGCGAGGCGGTGCTCGCCGTGGTGGGCACCAGCGGGGCCGGGCCGCTCAGATAGAACGAAGCCGCGAAGCCGCCCAGCACGGCCACCGAGGCCAGCCCGGTGCGCAGCGCCGGCGTCAGGAACGAAAGCCAGCCCCAGGCCGGGGTACGCTCTTCGGCCTGCGGCAGACGGGCCATGATGCGGGTGGGAAGCTTATCGAAATAGTCGGCGGGCGGGCTGCTCAGCAGCGGGCGGGGCCGCCGGGGGTGCGCGTCGAGCTTAAAGGCAGGTTTCATGAGCGTTTGATGATAACAAAGGTCGAACGTTTAATGCAACGAATAAAAATTTGTACAAGAAGCCGGTTACAGCGGTTTTTCGGTTGGTGTACACCTTTTAAAGGGGTTAGAAGTTAAAATACTTATCATCTGATTTTTAGTTTTAACTCTCAACTTTTAACTCTGATACACTGACAGAGAAAGCGGGTTAGTCGTCGGTGGTGCGGGTTACGTAGTCTTCCACCTTCTTCACGGCGTGGTGGTAGCTGGCTTTCAGGGCCCCCACGCTGGTGCCGGTTACTTGGGCCATCTGCTCGTAGGGCATTTCGTCGTAATAGCGCAGGTTGAAAACGAGGCGCTGCTTGTCGGGCAGGCGCAGAATGGCTTTTTGCAGCTTCAGCTCGATTTCGTCGCCGGCCAGGGCGGGGTCGGCTTCGATTTTGGCGGCTAGTTCCTGGCCCACGTCGTTCAGCGGCAACAGGAACTTGCGGCGCTTGCTGCTGAGGAAGTTCAGGCACTCGTTGGTGGCGATGCGGTAAATCCAGGTGAAGAGCTGGGCATCCTGGCGGAAGTTTTCGAGGTGCTTCCACACTTTGATGAACACATCCTGGGTGAGGTCGTCGGCGTCGTCGTGGTCGACCACCATCTTGCGCACGTGCCAATAAACCTTGCTCTGGTACTTGCGCACGAGCTGGTTGAACGCCAGGTTGCGGCTGGCGGGGTCCTGGAACCTGAGGAGAATTTCGTGGTCTTCCAAACGCGGAGAGCATCTTGCCTGGGCGGCGAAGGCGGGAGTTGGACGGTAAAGTAACCGCCGCGTTTAATATCGGCCCACTAAAAAGACAGCCCTCCCCCGAAAAACAGCCATTCTCCCTATCCTGAAGCAAATTTAACCGGCCGAATCCCACCCCGGCCCGCCAAAAAACCGTTCCGCACCCGGACAACCCGCAACCTGTTCCATACTCGTCACGAAGTAGTTGGCGATGGGCGAGCAGGGCGGTAGAAAGGCCGGCCCGAGGCGCTTACTGGCCCACCAGGCGGTCAGCGCCCTGTTTTTATCGTAGCGGGCATTACCGCCAGCCACGTACCCCGGGCTATTGGGGTGGCCCGCGAGTATTTTTTCGGCCAACCCACCATCCCGGCCCTGAAGGGCCGGGCAAATACAACCGATAGATTTTGGTGCGCAAATCCTGCAATTAGTAATATTTTAATAATAATATTAAGATTCGTCGTTTTTGGTTATACTTACAATTCCAACCGCAATGTGCACACCAACCCGGAAACTACTGTGACCCATCAGTTACCCCGCTGCCCACGCTTTACCCCACTTATTTTCACCTCATGCGCGGCTTCAATAAAGCCCCCTTCAGCGGTAACCTGGCTACAGCCCCGAAACACGGGTACCGCAGGGTAATGTGCCCGTGGCCCGCTTCGCACGGGCCACTTCCGAAACCTGCCCCGACAAAAGCGGGCAGCGCGTAGCGGCACCAACTGCCCCCGTGGTGCGATGGCGCGGCCGGGCACGGGCGGCCGGGTGCACCTGGAGGGCAAACGCATACCCCCGCCACTACGACGATGCCGCCGGCGGGCGGCACTACGCAACCGGGATAATGGGCGGGCAACTGCTGCTACTCGATAAGAAGCCCAACGGGCAATACCCCTCACGCCCGCCTATGAAAGCCACTGTTTCACTTCGCCTCCGCCCATCCCGCACCGATTTTCTGGTGTTCTTTCCGTTCTCGAACGAGGCCGTGCGCACCGCGCTGCTCGCCGCCGGCGTATACTACCAACCCGCTGCCAAGGGCTACGTGCTGCCCGCCGATGCCCGGCTGCTCGCGCAGGTGCAGGCGGCCTGCACCCGCCTGGGCCTGGCCCTGCTGGGGCCGCCCACGCCGGCCGGGGCCGGGGCCTCACGCCTGCCTACCCCGCACGAGGCGTTGGTTTCGCGCTACTGCCAGGTTATTGCCCTGCAACGCTACAGCTCCAGCACCCTCAAAAACTACCGCGGCGCATTTCTGCTCTTTCTCAAGCACCATGTCCCGCGCCTGCCACTCGACCTCACCAGGCAGGAGGTACTCGACTACCTCACGGAGCGCGTGGCAACCGGCATCTCCGAAACGTACCAAAACCTGCTCATCAGCGCCATCACGTTCTATTACGAGCAGGTAGAGGGCCAGCCCCCCCAGTCCTACGCCATTCCGCGCCCCAAACGCCCCCAACCCAACCCGCAGATACTGGCCCAGAGCGAGGTGCGGGCGTTGCTGCAAGGCACCGCAAACCGCAAGCACCGCGCTATGCTGATGCTGGCCTACGGCCTGGGCTTGCGCCTGGGCGAGGTGCTGGCCCTCACGCCCACCGACATCGATAGCCGGCGCATGGTGCTGTGTGTGCGTGGCGGCAAAGGTAAAAAAGCCCGCAACCTACCTCTGCCCGAATCCTTACTGCTGCTGCTACGCGAACAGCTTCGGGAGTTTCGCCCGGTTGTTTATCTTTTCGAGGGCCAGCACCCCGGCGAACCGTATAGCGAGCGCAGCCTGCAAATGGTGGTGAAACAAGCCGCCAGCCGGGCTGGCATCCGGCGCCCCATCTCGCTGCATACGCTGCGCCACTCCTATGCCACGCATTTGATGGAGGCT
>JANNDE010000769.1:0-4053 GCA_031387395.1 Hymenobacter sp. | reverse complement strand
CACGGCCCTGTATTCCAATATCATGCGGCGCGAGCTGGGGGCCGCGCCATTTGCCGTGCTGCGGGCCTACGGGCCGGGCCTGCTGGCCGGGAGCGCGGTGGCGGCGGCCGTGGCGGTGGTGCGCTTCGGGCTGCTGGTCCTGCACGCCCCCGCCCTGGCCCTGCTGGTGGCCGAGATGCTGGCCGGGGCCGCCGTGCTGAGCGCGCTGGTGCTGGTGCGCCCGCCGTTGCAGCTGCGCAACGTGATGCGCGCCCTGCTGGACCGCCTCACCGGCACGCATGCCGATGCCACGGTTCGCCTGATACCGCGCCTGCTGCACGCCCTGGCCGCCCGGCTGGCCCGCCTGGCCGGCGAAGCACCCGTGGCCCCCGCCACCACGGCCCTGGCCCTGGAGCTCGAAGCCGACGCGCCAGCCGAGCCGCAGCCCGTTCATTTTTCCACCGCCGAAACCGAGCTCGTGTAGCTGCTGGCCATGAAAATCCTCTACGAACCCGAGACCTTTTCGATTCAGGACGTGGGCGGCGTGTCGCGCTACTTCTACGAGCTCATCGACAACGCCGGGCCCAACGTGGCCTGCGAGCTGCCCGTGGTGCTCAGCAACAACCTGTACCTGGCCGGGCGGCGCCACACCCGGCACCTGCGCCTGCTGCCCGGCGTGCCGGTGCCCGGCCTGTGGCGCCTGCTGCAATATGCCAACCGCCACGCCGCCCGCCGCGCTATCCGCCGGCAGAACTTCGACGTGTTTCATCCGACGGTGAACGACCAGACCTGGTTTCTGGACCTGCTCGAAGACAAGCCCTTCGTCATCACCATTCACGACATGATTCCGGCCCTGTTCAGCGACTACTACCAGGCCGCGGGCCCGGCCCTGAGCACGCTGGCCAGCCGCGCGGCCCGTATCATCACGGTGTCGGAAAACACCCGGGCCGACGTGCTGCGCCTGCTGCCGGTGCCGCCCGAGCACGTGGCCGTGGTGCACCACGGGCACACCGTGCGCGACTACCCCACCACGCCCGCCGTGGCCGCGCCGGCCGAGTACCTGCTCTTCACGGGCAGCCGCCGGGCCTATAAGAATTTCGGCGTGCTGGTGCAGGCCTTCGGGCGGCTGCACGCCGAGTATCCGGACCTGCACCTGATGTGCGCCGGCGGCGGGCCCTTCACGCCCACCGAGTTGGAGGAGCTGCGCCGGGCCGGCGTGGCCGGCCGCACCCACCAGCTCGGCTACCTCACCGACGGCCAGCTCAGCCAGCTCTACCGGGGGGCGCGGGCCTTCGTGTTTCCGTCGCGCTACGAGGGCTTCGGGTTTCCCATTCTCGAAGCCTTCGGGCAGCAGTGCCCGGTGGTGCTGAGCAACGCCTCGTGCTTTCCCGAAATCGCCCAGGACGCCGCCCTCTACTTCGACCCCGCCAGTGCCGACGACCTGCACGAGCAGCTCGACCGCGTGCTCTACGACCGCGCCCTGCGCCAGATTCTGGTGCGCCGCGGCCTGGAGCGACTGCACGATTTCACCTGGGCCCGCACCGTGGCCGAAACCCACCGCGTGTACCAGGAAGCCCGCGAAGATGCCCCGGCGATGGTTTGCTGACTCACTTCACTCCCAACGGAACGTCATGCTGAGCGCAGTCGAAGCATGACGTTCCTCAACCTCAATACGACCCCAACTTCCATGAAGCTCAGCCTCCGTTTTCTGTACCTGCTGCCGGTGCTGGCCGTGCTGTGCACCGACCGGGCCTTCACCGAGTTCGTGTTTCCCGACGAGGGCTCGCCCCTGCTGGCGCAGTTCGGACTGCTGCTGCTGGCCATGTCGGCGGGGTTCATCGGGCTGGGCTACCGCTACATGGCCCCGCTGATGCAGCGCTGGCTATGGGTGTGGGCGGCCGCGCTGGCGGGGCTGGCCCTGGAGTCGTACGCCGGCTGGGGCTCCTGGATGGTGTACCCGCACGTGTTTTCGAAGCTGCTGGTGCTGCTGCACGTATTTGGGATTTACGCGTTTTATCGGCGGGTGGGGCTGCCGCCCTTTGGCCTGCTGCTGGGCACGGTGCTGCTGGGCCTGCTGGCCAACCTGGCTATTTACCACCCCGATGCGCTGAGCTTGTCGGCGTTTCTGGGCAACGAGCGGGGCTTTGCGTCGACTTCGGCCATGCTGCTGCTACTGCCCACGCTCTACTACCTCAACCAGTACCTGGCGCGGGGCGGGCTGCTGCGGCTGCTCACGTTTTTTCTGGGGGCGGCGCTCATCATCTTTCTGCAGCACCGCTCGGTGTGGGTGGCCATGGGCGTGGCCCTGGGGCTGAACGCGGCCCTACTGCTGCTGGGCCGCCTCGAAGGGGCCCGCCTGAGCACGGCCCGGCTGCTGCCCATGGTGCTCATTCCGCTGCTGGTGCTGATATCGGGCGGCCTGGTGGCCCTGAGCGACCCGCACGTGGTACGGAAGCTCGAAGCCAGCCTCGACGACATTGCCCACCCCGACACCCGCGGCACGGGCAGCTGGCGCATGAAGCAGTTTGAGGTGTACACGCCCTTTTTAAAGGAATACCCGGTGGCCGGCATGCGCCTGAAGGGCTTCGAGCTGCCGGTGCAGTTTTATACCCTGGCGGCCAACGGCGGCGGCGACGAGCAGGTGTGGGCCGATGGCACCGGCCACCATTTCCACAGCTTCTACGTCGACCGGCTGTTCTACTTCGGGGGGCTGGGGCTGCTGCTCACGGTGCTGGTGCCGGTGCTGCTGCTGGGCCGCCGCCTGCTGAGCCGGGCCCTGCTGCCGCCGCCGACCGCCGCGCTGGCCGTGTTCACGTTCGGGGCGCTGGTATACAGCATTTCCTACGACTGGCCCCTGTACTTCTTCGCCCTGGTGGGCCTGTCGCTGGCCGCGGTAGCCGTGCCCGGCCGGGTGCCCGCCCCCGCCACGCCGCGCCCTACCCGGGTGGCCCGCCCCATCCTGCTGCACCGCTTCGACTCTTTTTCCGCATCCCGTCATGATTCTGCCCCCGCCCCCCATTCCTGAGCTGGTGCCGCCGGTGCTGCTCATCGTCTTCAACCGCCCGGCGCTGGCGGCGCGGGTGCTGGCGGCCGTGCGCCGGGCCCGGCCCGCCCGCCTGTACGTGGCCGCCGATGGCCCCCGGCCCGACCGGCCCGGCGAGGCCGCCCTATGCGCCGCCACCCGCGCCGCCGCCACGGCCGTGGACTGGCCCTGCCAGGTGCAGACGCTTTTTCGAGCCGACAACCTGGGCTGCGGGCAGGGGCCGGCCTCGGCCATCGACTGGTTTTTCCGGCACGAGGCCGAAGGCATCGTGCTCGAAGACGACTGCCTGCCCACGGCCAGCTTTTTCCGGTTTTGCGAGGAATTGCTATGCCGCTACCGCTTCGACAGCCGCGTGCTGCACATCAGCGGCAACAACCTGAGCCCGGCTGCCCGCCGCCCGCCGGCCCCAGTTGCCGACTCGTACCGGTTTTCGGGGCGGGTGCACAGCTGGGGCTGGGCCAGCTGGCGGCGGGCCTGGCGCTACTTCGATTTTCAGCTCGCGCTGCTGCCCGAGCTGCGCCGGCGGGGCCAGCTGGCCAACATCTACCCCGGCTGGGCCGAGCGACAGTTCTGGCTGCGCAAGTTCGAGGCCGTGCGCCGGGGGCCGCAGCCACCCCACATCTGGGACTACCAGTGGCATTTCGCGGTGGCGGCGCAGGGCGGCCTGGCCGTGGTGCCGGCCGTGAACCTGGTCGACAATCTCGGCTTCGGCGACGACGCCACCCACACCTTCGACCCCCACGACCAGCACGCCCATCCGGCCGCCGCCGAGCTGGCTTTCCCGCTGCGGCACCCGCTGGTGGTGCTGCGCGATGCCCGGGCCGATGCCCACGATTTCCGCGCCCACCTGGCCGGGCGGCTGTGGGCGGCCCTGCGCCGGCGGCTGGCCGGCCCGCGCCCGGCGGCCGGGCCGGCAGTCGGGTCGGGGCCGGCGCTGCTGGCGGCCGGGTCGTTTTCGTCTCTCACACACCCGCCCGTTTAGGCCCTCACCTCCTCATGTAAGTTCTCGTCTCCCCGGATGCCAGCAACCC
>JANNDE010000695.1:0-4310 GCA_031387395.1 Hymenobacter sp. | reverse complement strand
AGGTATTGAGTAGCGAGTAATAAGAACTCAACAACTCAGTAAAATAGTGGCAGACAACAGTGTGCCAAAAGAGGGGTTCAGCCTGCGCCGTAGCATAGGCGGGCATGGCCACGCTGGCAAAGGCCGGGCGTGGGGAGGGTGGGCGGCTCGTCGGAGACCGACCTATTCCCGGAATGAAGAGGAATTGGGGTGAGGTGCGCTTACTTCGCGGAGACAGCCGAGGCGCGGGGCTTTGCCCGACGCGGCCGGGCAGCGGGCTGCTCCGACGGCGGCCCTGGTAACAACAAAGGTACAACATACAAATCCGACCATGCAGATTATCGAGCGCACCCGTGTTTTCAATGGCCACTACAAAGTCAACCAGCTAATCGTTCAGGACGGCGAGCAGCAGCTCCGGCGCGAGCAGTTCGCGCCCGGCAAGGCCGTGGCCGCGCTGGTGTTCGACACGGCCCGGCAGGTGTACGTGCTCACCCGCCAGTTCCGCATCGGCCCGGAAGCGGAGCTGCTGGAAATCGCCGCCGGCATGATTGATAGCGACGAAGCCCCCGAAACGGCCGTGCGCCGCGAGATTCATGAGGAGCTGGGCTACGAAATCGACCAGCTGGAAGAAATAGTATGCATCTGGCCCTCGCCGGGCACCAGCTCGGAGGAAATCACCGTGTACTACGCCGAAGTGAGCCACCGCCCCGGCGCCGGCGGCGGGCTGGCCGAAGAAAACGAGCACATCGAAATGGTAGAGCTGAGCTGGGAGGCGCTGATAGCCGAGCCGCTACGCGACGCGAAGACGGTGATTGCGGTACAGTGGGTGCGGCTGCGGAAGAAATAGGAATTTACCCGTAAACAAAGAATACGGTGTTTGTACCGTGACCTTTGGCGTAGTCCAGAAAGCTTTTGAAGTTTCTTAAGTCTTGACCGAAGTTGTTGCTAGTGTATGTGTTGTCATTGTCTTTGGTGAAATCAGCAAAATATACTTGATGATTAAGGGTATCATGTCCATTATCAGTCAAAAGCTGAGGCAAATTGGTAATTGCCGCTAAGCTTATGAGTATTGCTTCAATGGTTGATGCAACGCGGTCAATATTCCCTTCTACGCTAGCTCGGTCGGCTTCTACTCGTTGAATAATTTCCGGCTTATCTTCCTCATCCTCATATTCAAGCCAAGACTGCAAGTCCTCTTCTGTAACATACTTTTCCATTTCATATAAAGGAGCGATATCAATATTTATTAACCTGCCAATCTGGTCAAGTTCAGGCTCACCTTCTACTACGCCCTGACGGCTCATGAAATAGCCAAAAGTGCGGCTGAGATTGTGGCTATGCGTGCGTTTTTGTTTGGAGTTATCCAGTACATCCTGATTGGTTGCACACAAGTAAATGTCAACGCCCATTTTGTTGAATTAAAGCTGTTTTTGGGGGAAGTTAATCATAATTGCTATTTACCGCACTGACCACGGCGTCATCGTTTCTGCGTGCAGCAACAGGGCCTCGGCCAGCGGGCTGACGGGTAAATCCACGAAGCGTACGCCGTAGTGCATTTCCGTTGGGGTTTCCACCTCGCGGCTACCGAAGCGGATAACGCGGCGCAGGCGCTGGGCATTGCGCCAGTCGCGCATAGCGACGGCGTTGCCAAAGGCGAAAGCGTTGGCCGTAATGATATAGCCCAGAATCAACGGGCCGCTGTCGTGGTCGCCTTCGCTTGTTTCATAGCTGCCTATGCGCTCGCGGTAGAGGCGGATGACGCCGAAGTTGGTGCTGAAATGCTGCTGGTAACTCCGGTACTGTTCAGCAGCCAGGGCGGGGGCGAAGCGATAAAGGAAGAAGATGCTCCAGCCCAGGTGCGAGCCGCGCGGCTCTTCGGCGGCCTGGAGGCGGGTGCGGGGCTTGGAAAGGAGCAGGCCGGTGGCCGGGTCGGTGAGCTGCTGGCGGGCGTAGGCCGCCCACTGCTGGCAGAAGGAGCGGTAGGGGCTGCCCGTGAGGTCGCTGTGGAGCTGGAGCGAGGCCAGGGCCACGGTATTATCGGGCACCCACACGCCGCCGGGGTACGATTCGAGGCAGTGGCTGGGCGCGGCGGCGAGCCGGCGGTGCAGGCTGGCGGATAGGGAGTCGTGCAGGGCTTTATAAGGAGAAGCCGGGTCGAGCAGACGATGGCAGCCCAGCATCAGGTTGAGGTGGCCGAGGTAGAGCACGGACGTGACCGAGTCGGCGGCGATGGCGGCATTGGGGTTGCGAAAGGCTTGGGCAATGCTGCCCGTCAGCATCTTGGTTATAGCCAGCGCGGTATAATGCGCCGCTTTGGGACGAAAGCTACTATCCAGCTGGGCCATGTTGGTGAAGGCATACACCGAATACGACATGGAGAATAGTGACCATTCGGCGTTGCCCAGCGCGAGCAGTTCCGGCGTTTCAGCTTCGGGCGTAGTGATTATCCGCTCCAGGTAGTGGGCTTTGCGGCGTAATTCCGTGGATTCGGGATAATGATAGGTGGGGCAGCTGAAGGCGGCGGCCAGTAGCAGCAGCACTGCGCCAATGCCCAGGAGGAGTTTACGCTTCACAATGATGTTGCCGTTAAGCTTGGATAAGGCAAAAGAAAGGGACGACACCCGCCTGCGCGAATGTCGCCCCCATATTGAAGCGAAAAGAAACCCGCGCGGCTACTGCGCCGCCGGAATCTCCAGGATATAATCGAACGTCTGGTAGAGCTTGGCATCGCGGATGCTCACGGTGAGCTCCTGCGGGGCCAGGCTAGGGAAGGGGATAACGGCTTTGGCCTGGTAGAGGTCGCGGCCGAAGAAGCGGCCGGTGCCGGCGGGCGGGGTGTGGGTGAAAACTTCCTTGCCGTCCTTGTCGGTGGCGGTGATGGTCAGGGTGCCTAAATCAGCGTTTTTAGGGCCTTGGCGGTGGATGATGACCACGAGCACGCCCCCGGGGGGCACGGTACCCACGCGGCGCTGGTAGGTGGTGTCGGCCCAGTCGTGCAGCTTTTTGAGGTGGGTGAGCTCTGCCACCATTTCAGTGTAGGTGCGGTAGCCAACGCGGGTGAAGGAGCCGTCGACGTCCTGCTCCTCGTCGGTGTTTTTGGTCACGTTCTTCACGTAGGGCGACTCCTCGTCTTTCTGGGCTAAGGCGTAGCGCTTGCGGCCTTTGGCGGCTTTGCCGGTGGGCTGGGCCAAGGCTGCGCCGGCGCACAGGCACAGCAGGGCTAACGTGAGGAAGTGGCGAGCGAGGCGGGGTAACGAATGCATCGGATAGGAAGGAAATAAGAGGGGGTTGGATGAAGCGGATGACCCACGAAAAACCGGGCCAACAAAGTAACGAAAGCCCCGGCAAATTTCGGCTGGCCGCCACCTCGCGAAATTGCACTGCCTAAGTCGTAGCCTTCGTGACGAAAGCATAATCCGGCCGTAATAAAGGCTTCATCATGGGCAGCGACCTTTGAAACAGGATTTTTCACCGGTTTCATTGCTGCACACCATGTATTTCCCGGCCTTACTTTCGGGGCTGCGCCGTCTGGGGCGCTGGTTCCTCTACGAGTTGTTTCAGCTGGCCCTGTGGGTGGCCTTTTTGCTGCACACGCTCGGCAGCCTGCGCTCGGCCTTTGGGGGTGGGGGCGCGCTGGCCGAGCGGCGGCCGGGGCCGGCCATCCGGCCGCGCCGCAGCCCGGTGCCCGCACGGGGCGGCCGGTTCAACCCAGCCGCCGCCGCATGAGCTTAGCCATAGCAAACCTGCCGGATTCGCTGCATGGCCAAGCTTTGGGAGCGGCGGGCCGGCCCCGGGCCCGCCGCAAGCGCCGGGTGCAGGTCGCGGTGATATCCGACGTGCACCTGGGCACCTACGGCTGCCACGCCCGCGAACTGCTGCGCTATTTGAAGAGCATCCGGCCGCAGGTGCTGGTGCTTAATGGCGACATCATCGATATCTGGCAGTTCAGCAAAAACTACTGGCCGCCGGCCCACATGCGGGTGGTGCGCTACCTGGCCGGCCTGGCCGCCAAGGGCGTGAAAATCCACTACCTCACCGGCAACCACGACGAGCTGCTGCGTAAGTTCGCGGGCCTGAAGCTGGGCAACTTTCGGCTCGACAACAAGCTGGTGCTCGACCTGCCGCACGGCCGTACCTGGCTGTTTCACGGCGACGTGTTCGACGTAACCATGCGGCACTCGCGCTGGCTGGCCAAGCTGGGCGGGCACGGCTACGATTTACTGATTCTCATCAACCGCTTCGTGAACTATGGTTTGGCGAAGCTGGGCCGCCCGCGCGTGGCGCTGAGCAAAATGGTGAAGGAGCGGGTGAAAACCGCTATCGCGGCCGTG
>JANNDE010000680.1:0-22907 GCA_031387395.1 Hymenobacter sp. | reverse complement strand
GCGCCAGCAAATCCTCGTCGCCGGAGAGCAAGTAGTCGGCTTGGCTGTCCAGCGCTAGGTTGAGCAGGAAGTTATCTTTCGGGTCGCGGCACAGCTCGACGGCTGAAGTTACCGGCGTGGTGGGAAAGGCATCCAGGTAGGCGCGAAACACGGTCAGGTTTTCGGCGGTGATGTACTTCCGAAATTTGGGCCGTTGCAGCACTGCCCGCAATTCCTCTTTCAGTGCTTGGCTGAATACGAGCGTTATTCGTTTGTCAGCAGCAAGCCGCTTCATCCGCTGGCCAGTGAGGCTATTGGGCAGGATGAAACGGCTTATCCAGGCGTTGGTATCAGCGATAACGCGTAGCTTATTTGCGTCGGGCATACCGCTCGGTGCGTACGGTTTCTATTTCCCGCGCAATGTCGGCCTCAGTCAGCTCAGGCGCGGCAGTGCTTACCCGGCGGCTGACCAGCTTGCTAGCCGCATCGACCAGCTTGCCCAGATTCTTCTGGATGCGGCCAGCCAATAGCGCTTGCTGGCGCGGCGAAAAGCGCAGCACAGCTTCGGCTACTTGCTGGTAATCGGTGGTGAGCGGTAGGGTTGGCATGGGGATGAGAATCGGTGATGTCCTTGCAAAACGAAGATACAACCTGGCCGGTTCGCCTGCCCAAGAAGCTCCCGTTTCTTCAGCGGCGCGGGCAGCGGGCGGGGAGGCGGCGGTTGGGGACGGCGGTTGGGGGCAGAAGCTCTGGTATCGTTCCAGTGGCGGGCGCAGCGGGCGGCGGGGGTTATGGGGCTGCCGGGGGGTAGAAGCTGGAGTATCGTTCTAGCGGCGAACTTCAGCTCGTTCCTCATGCTCAGTACCTGATACCGCGGAAGCTGGAGTATCGTTCCAGCGGCTTCCAGCGGCGGGGGCGGCGGGCGCTATCTCCGGGCCGCCAGCACTTCGAGCACCGGCGTCCAGCGAATGTCGGGATAACGCCTGTTGTCGAGTGGGTTCAGTTTGGGCAGGCCCGTGAACATGTTGTGCAGGTACTGCATGCCCTGCCAGGGCGGAAATACGTCGTTGCTGGCGGGCATTAGGGCCTTGGTGGCTTTTATCATCGCGCCCAGCACCCACAGGCCGCCCGGGCGCAGCAGCCCGAACGGCTCGCCGGTGGCGGCAGTAGCGGCGCGTTGCAGGCCGCGCACGGTGGCTACTTCGCCGGCTACGCGCAGGTAGCGCGGCGTGGTGGGGTCGAGGGCAGCGGCGGCGGTGTACTCGGCGGTGTTGGCAATGGTGGTGAAGTCGAGCGGCTGGTCGGCGCTGCCGTAGTAAAGCACGCGCTTCAGCCCGAACAGCACTACCGGGGCCTGCCCGGTAAGCAGGTCGGTGAACATGCCGTTGAGGATGGACGTGGCCTGCACGGGGGCTTGGTCGAGGCGCTGGTTGAACTCGCGGCGCAGGTCGAGGTTGCGGTTGCTGCCGGTGGGTAGCCGGGTGTAGTCGATGCTGAAATCGGAGGGAATGAAGCGCGGCACGCTGGCGGCCACGGCGGCATCGAGCAGGCGCTTCTGGGTGTCGATAATCACGTCGCGCAGGCCCGACAGGGCCGATACCACGCACGCCGCGCCCACGCAGGCTTGGGTGAGGGCCCCGACGCTGCTGAAATCGACAGCCACGATTTCGGCGCCCAGGTCCTGCAGGGCGGTCACGACGGGCCGGTGGTTGCCGGGGCGCACCAAGGCGCGCACGTTGGCCCCGCGCTTTAGCAGGGCCTGGGCGATGCGGAAACCGAGGTCGCCGGTGGCCCCGGCCAGCACGATAGTGGCCGGGGCGGCGCTACCGAAAGAAGTGGGAGGAGATGCGGCCAAAATCGAAGGACTAAACCCGGTGAAAAAAAATGCGCAGCTGGCCCACCCGGCCCCGAAGGCCAACGGCGAACCAGCTGCGCAAGATACCCGGCCGGCCGCTACCCGGCAGCCAGCCGCCCGGGCGGTTAGTTGAAAAACACCTGGTACTGCAGCACCACGGCGCTATTGCGCGAATCGGCGCGGTTGGTGCCGTCGGGATGCTGGCTGTAAATGGGGCGGTTCTGGTAGCTGAGGGTGAGCTTGGAGGCCTGCCCGGCCAGCAGCCAGTTGATGCCGGCATCGAAGTAGTGAAAATCATCGGCCAGGCGCTTGTAGGCGGCGTACTGGTAGCTCACGTAGGGCATGAGCGTGGTGGTGCCCAGCAGGTTTTCGCGGAACTTGTAGCCCAGCTGCGAGTAGATGACGTTGCCGGTGCCGTACGCGGGCATGGCATCGCCGAAGGTGCTGCCGGCCCCAGGCACCTGGGTGGCGGCAGCTTTGGGGTTGATGCCGTTGGCGGGGTTGAGCGGGCCGACGTAGCGCAGATAGCCGGGGCCGTAGTCGAGGTGCAGGGCGGCGGCGTAGAAGCTGATGCTGGCCGCACCCCGGGCCGTATCGAGCGGGGCGTCGTAAAACAGGTCAACGGCCACCTGCTTCAGGGCCTGGGTGAGGGTATCGGGGCTGCCCGCGTTGCGGTACCATACGGCCTGGGGCTGGGCAATGAAGCCCGCGCCCACGTTCAGCACGCGCTTGGTGCCCAGGTAGGTGCCGGCGTTATAGGCCGTGAGGTTGCTTTCCTGGTCTTTGAGCTGGTACATGAAATAGCCTTGGTACTGGGCCCTGGGCGGGCGGCCCGAGAACGTGGCGAAGGTGTTGATGGGCGCGTTGGGCACAATCAGCGGGTCGCTTACGGCCACGCGGTAGTCGAGCTTACCCAGCTTGCCCTTGGCGTAGACGCTGAGCTTACGGCCGAACTGGTCGTTCACGTCGTTGGTGGTTTCGGCCACCAACGGCAGGTCGATGCCCATGATGCTGCCCGTGCTCGAGGCCGTGAAGCGCGACAGGCCGTTCCAGGCCCCCAGGCCGAGGCCCAGCGAGAGGTGCTTTTTCACCACGGCGTACTCACCCACGGCATCGTGCAGGAAGAACCCGGCCTTGCGCTCCGACTGGTAGCCGAAGTTGTTGATGCCAATCTGCGAGTAGATGAACACGCGGTCCGTCAGCTGGCCGAAGAACTGGATGCGGAAGCGGCGAATGCCGATGTCGTAGGTAGTGGGCTTCGGGTAGCCATTCACCAGCGTGCCGGGGTTGCTTTGGTCGAAGCGGGCCCAGGCCTGGTTCAGCAGCGTGAATTTGACGTAATGGGTGCCGTCGGGGTTGAGGGTGAGCTTACCGTCTTTGAGGGTTTGGGCCGAGGCCAGGGCAGGCAGGCCCACCAGCGCCAGCGCGCCGGCAGCCTGCCGAAAAAAAGAATTCATTCGAAGGAAATAAGAAATAAAGCCACCCGAAAAGCGGGCGAAAAAGGGCGCAAAATTACGCCCAACTCATCTCCCAAATGCTCCCTTTCCAAAAAGAATCGCCTAAAAAGGCCCAGCCGGCCGGGCTTGTCCTTTCAGCTTTCGCTACCCCCGGCCAAACCACGGGATGGGACCAGCCAGAACAGCCAGGCAGCTTCCTCGTCTTTCCGTTCGCTGAATGTGGATGCGGCCCCGCGTCCTCCCCTCCCCTATTCGGCCAGCATTCCCCGCTGCTTCAGCCAGTCGAAAATTAATTGGTCGACGGCCGACACCTGGGCCCGGTGGCGGTAGGTCAGCCACGCCATTTCCGCGATTTCGGCGGCCGGCTGCAGCGTGCCGGTGTAGCGGGCATAGTAGCACGCCATGCGCACGCGCACGCCGGCGGGGTGGCCGTGGGCGGGCGCTTCGAAGGTACCGGCGTATTCCAGGCTGGCCGGGTCGAGGGCCACGGTCAGCTCTTCCGCGATTTCGCGCAGCAGGGTTTGCTGGTCGGTTTCGCCGGCCTCGCGCTTGCCGCCGGGGAAGTAATACCGGTCCCTTCCATGGCTGCGGGTGCTGAGGATGTGGCCGTTGTGCAGGTGCAGCCAGGCAATTTTGTCGATGAGATTGGGCATGCGTGGCTCAAATTACAGTATGACGTTCTTCAACCTACACTACCCGCCCTGATTCGCCGGCTGCGGCGCGGGGGCCTTCACGTACTTGTTCAGCCACGACAAAGCATATGGAGCAGGTTTTCGCGGGTGGCGTAGTCATGAGCCTCGGCGGGCAGCACCATGTAGCGGGCGGTAGCGCCCGGCCCCTTGCGGGCGGCAAAGTAGCGCTCCGACTGAAGGGGGAAGATGCCCGAGTTGTGGCCGGCCTCGCCGTTGATGAGTAGCAGGGGCATCGTCATTTTGTTGAAGGGCGGCATGGCGTTGTACACCTCCGGGGCCTGCCAGAACGTGCGCTCCTCGCCAAGGGGGCGGGAAGCAGCAGGTTGTTCATACGCGGCAAGCAGGAAAAGGGAGAAAAGCGGCCCGGCCCCTGGCCTGCGCCCCCCGCAGGACAGCAACGACGGCCGGCCGACTCCGCTGGCTACATACCGCTGCGGACGACTGGCTGCCCGGGCAGCCGGCCGTCTGCAGCGAACTTTGCGGCACGGCGGCCGTTATTGCTGTTGCGCGTTTGCGCGGCGGCCGGTTTTCCTCACCTGCCTTGTTTCTTTCGTTTCATTTTTGCCATGAAAAAAACCCCTACCTACCTTCTGAGCCTGGTTTTGCTACTAGCGCTATGGGCCGCGCCCGTGGCGCTGCGCGCCCAGACAACCCTCATCCGCACCCTGCAGGCGGGCGGGCTTACCCGCGAGTACCGCCTTTATGTGCCGGCTATTTATACCCGCACTACGGGCGCGGTACCGCTGCTGCTGAACCTGCACGGCTACGGCTCCAACAACCTGGAACAGGAAAACTACGGCGATTTCCGCGCCATTGCCGACACGGCCAATTTCCTGGTGGTACACCCCAACGGCACCATCGACGCGGCCAACAACCGCAACTGGAACACCTTCGGCCCGCGCGGCACGGGGGTGGATGACGTGGCTTTCCTCTCGACGCTTATCGACACGCTGGCCCGCCGCTACCGCCTCGATTTGAACCGCGTGTACAGCACCGGCATGAGCAACGGCGGCTTCATGAGCTACGAGCTGGCCTGCCAGCTGGGCAACCGCGTCGCGGCCATTGCTTCGGTCACGGGTAGTATGACGGCCAGCCGCCTCGCCGGCTGCACCAGCGGCCGCCCGGTACCGGTACTCGAAATCCACGGCACCGACGATGGCACCGTGCCCTACACCGGTGGCACGGCCCTGCAGTTCGTGGCCATCCCCACGCTGCTGAGCAGCTGGGTGCAGCGCAACGGCTGCAACCCCACGCCCACCGTTACGGCCGTGCCCGACATCAATACCGCCGACGGCTGCACCGCCGAGCGCAGCGTGTGGAGCGGCGGCCGCAACGGCAGCGTGGTCGAGCACTTCCGCATCATCGGGGGTGGCCACACCTGGCCGGGTTCGGCCTTCCCCATCGGCGTGACGAACCAGGATATCAGCGCCAGCCGCGAGGCCTGGCGCTTCCTGCGCCGCTACCGCCTCAGCACGCTGCTGCCCACGCGCGGGGCCGTGGTGTCGGCGGCCGCTCCGCGGCTCCTGCTGTTGCCTAACCCGGCCACCGACCATCTGCGGCTGGATGCCGACCAGCCCCTAAGCGCCGAGGCCCTGACCGTGCACGATGCCGTGGGCCGCCGCCTGGCCGCCACCGCCCGGCTGCTGCCCGATGGCCGCCTGGAGCTGGCCACGGCCACCTGGCCCGCCGGCATCTACCACTTGGCCGTGGCCCTGCCCGACGGCCAGGTGCTGCACCAGAAACTACTGAAACAGTAGGTTTTCGCGCCGTATGGTACGAGTACCCCGATTTTTTGAAATCGGCCCGTTGAACGATTGATGTTCGACGGGCCAATTTGAAAAATCGGGGCTCTCGGGCTTTCGGGCTATACTTACCTTATGAAAACGCTGCTCCACCCCACCAAAACGTACCGCCTCAACGGCCGCCTGTGGCTCGAAACCGAGGAGGGCCGCTTCCTCGGCATCGGCCGGCTCGAATTGCTGGAGCGCATTGCCGAGCTGGGCTCTATTTCGAAGGCGGCGCAGGCCATGGGTATGTCGTATAAGCGGGCCTGGGATTTGGTGAGCTCGATGAATGCGCAGGCCGCCACACCGCTGGTCAGCACCCAGACCGGCGGCACCAAAGGCGGTGGAGCCGTGGTGACGGAAGCCGGACAGGCGGCCGTGGCAGCTTTCCAGGCCCTGCAAACGCGCTTTCAGGAATTTATGGCCCTCGAAACAAACCGGCTGCGGGAATAACTATTGGTGGCGTCATACGTTATATCTTCTTAGATATAACGCCCGTTTCTATGCCCGCTCGCTTACCCAAATTTCCCGGCCCGGTGCTGCTGGCCGCCGCTTGCCTCCCCGCCTTGGCTGCCCGCGCCCAGGCCCCTGCCCCCGTCGATACCACCCGCAAAAAAGTTAATCTGGAGGAAGTCGTCGTGTCGGCTTCGCGGGTGGAGGAGAGCTTTTTGCAATCGCCGGTGACAGTGGAAAAGCTCAACGCCCGCGCCCTGCGGCTCACGCCCGCGCCGTCGTTTTTCGAGGCCATTGAGCACCTCAAGGGCGTGCAGGTGCTTACGCCCAGCCTGGCTTTCAAAGTCATCAATGCCCGGGGCTTCACCAACACCACCAACGTGCGCTTCGCCCAGCTCGTGGACGGCGTGGACAACCAGGCCCCACACATCGGCGGGCCCATTGGCAACGTGCTCGGGCCGACAGATTTGGATATCAGCGCGGTGGAAATCGTGCCCGGCACGGCCGCCGCGCTCTACGGGCTAAATGCCATCAACGGGCTCGCCAACTTCCGCACCCGCGACCCGTTCAATTCGGAAGGGCTGAGCGTGCAGCAAAAAACCGGCGTCAACCACCTGGCCGACCCCGGCAGCGGAGCCCGGCTTTTCTCCGAAACGACGCTGCGCTACGCCAAAATAATAAGCCCGAAATTCGCTTTCAAGCTGAATGGCAGCTACCTGCGCGGCTACGACTGGGTGGCCCGCGACCCCACCGACATCAACCCCAACGGCAACGCCAGCACCGGCCTGTTCGGAGCCGATAACCCCGCCCGCGACCCCGTGAACAGCTACGGCAATGAGTCGTCGGACCGCCGCAGCCTTACGCTGGGCGGCAAAAGCTACTCGGTGGCCCGCACCGGCTACCACGAGCAGGAGCTGGTCGACTACCACCTGCGCACGCTGAAGGGCGACGTGGCCCTGCACTACCGCTTCCGGCCCGGCACCGAGCTGGCCTACACCTACCGCGTGGCCAGCTTCGACAACGTGTACCAGCGCTCGAACCGCTTCCAGCTGCAGGGCTACCTGTTGCAGCAGCACGCCCTCACCCTCACGACGCCCGTGGTGCAGGCCCGCGCCTACCTCACCCAGGAAAACACCGGCCGCAGCTACAACCTGCGCTCGATGGGCGAAAACCTCGACCGCGGCTACAAGCCCGACGCGCAGTGGTACAGCGAGTTTACCGGCGCTTTCAACACCGCGACGGGCAATGGCCAGCCCGTGCCCCAGGCCCTGGCCACCGCCCGCACCGCCGCCGACGCCGGCCGCCTGCAGCCCGGCACGCCCGCCTTTCGCCAGCGCCTGGGCGAGTTGCAGGACATCAATAACTGGGACGTGGGCGCGGCCCTGCGCGTGCGCGCCGCCCTAGCCCACGCCGAGGCCCAACTGAACCTGGCCGAAGCCCTGCGCCGCGCCGGCCACGCCCTGCCCGCTACCTTCGACCTGCTGGCCGGGGCCGACTCGCGCACCTACATCGTGGTGCCCGACGGCAACTATTTCATCAATCCCAACCCCGGCCAGGACCCGCTGCGCGACAACCTGACGTACTCAAAAACGGGCGGCTTCGTGCAGGCCGGCAGCCGGTTTTTCGGCGAGAAGCTGCGCCTCACCGCCACGCTGCGAGCCGATAAAAACGACTACTTCGCCCTGAAGCTCAACCCGCGCTTCACGGCCGTGCTCTCGCCCACGCCGCGCCAGCACTTCCGCGTCAGCGGGCAGAGCGGCTACCGCTTCCCGAGCCTGTTCGAAGGCTTTTCGAACGTGAACAGCGGGCAGGTGAAGCGCATCGGCGGGCTGCGGGTGATGTCAGACGGCGTATTTGAGGACAGCTATTTGCGCAGCAGCATCGACCGCTTCAACGTGGCCGTGACGGCGGGCATCAACGGCTCGCCCGGCCAGACGCGCGCCCAGGCCATCGCGGCCAACCAGCAACTACTCGTCAAAAACCCCTACACCTACCTGCGGCCCGAATATATCCGCTCGCTGGAAGCGGGCTACAAGGCCACCTTCGGGCCCGGCGGCCGCCTGCTGCTCGACCTCGATTTCTACTACAACTCCTACCGCGATTTCATCGCGCAGGTGGGGGCCTACGTACCGGTGCAGCGCGGCGGCGGCCCGCCCCTGCCGCCCGACGCCAGCCTGAATGCGGTAGCCACCGCGCTCAACAACACCACGCTCACCAGCCCCGCCCCCACCCAGGCCCGCTACCGCCTCTGGACCAACTCGCAAAGCCAGGTGCAGAACTACGGCGGCGCGGCCGGCCTGCGCTACGAGTTGGCCCGCGGCTACTTCGCCGGGGCCAACGCCACCTACACCCGCCTGGCCCGCACCGACAACGGCGACGGCCTCGAAGACGGCTTCAATACCCCGCGCTGGGCCTATAACCTGAGCCTGGGCAACAAAAACGCCTACAAGAACTTCGGCTTTGGCCTTAATTACCGCTGGCAGCAGGGCTATTATTCCCAGACTTTTCTGGTGAATGGCACCGTGCCCGCCTACCATACCCTCGACGCCCAGATGAGCTATGCCGTGCCCGCGCCCAGCCTGCGCATCAGGCTCGGGGCCAGCAACGTGCTGAACCAGTACTATGTGTCGTATCTCGGTGGCCCAAGCCTGGGCGGCCTCTACTACCTGGCGATGACGTACGCGGTAAAGTAGTTCGAATCGTTGGCTTCAGCCCTAAAAAAAACGGCCCGCTCTCATCGAGCGGGCCGTTTTCGTTCATCAGCTTGCGCCGGGACTATTTGCGCCTGGCCGGGACCTTGCGCTTCATGGGGGCCTTTTTGGCCGGGTTCTTCTTCACCGGAGCGGCTTTCACCGGCTCAGGAGCGATGGTCGGGGCCGGGCCGTACTTCACCTCCGACGCGTTGGGGTCGCCAGTGAGGTAGAGGTCGAACTCGACGCGGCGGTTCAGGGCCTGGCCGGCGGCGGTGGCGTTATCGGCAATCGGCTTGGTTTCGCCGTAGCCGTGCGACACGATGCGGTCGGAGGGCACGGCCTGGCTCAGCATGAAGGCGCGGGCCGAAGCGGCACGGTCATCCGAGAGGCGCAGGTTGTAATTGTCGGCCCCCTTGCTGTCGGTGTGGCCCGAAATGCCCAGCGTGTAGTCGGGGTACTCGGCCATCACGGCGGCGAGGTCCTTCAGCGTGGGGTACGAGCTGGGCAGCAGCACCGCCTTATTGAACTCGAAGTTGATGTACTTCGTGGCCTCTTTCAGACGCTTCTTGGTTTCGGCTTTCACCTCGGGGCAGCCCTTGTTGCTGGCGGGGCCGGCACGGTCGGGGCAGCGGTCCTGGTAGTCGGGCACGCCGTCGCCATCCTTATCAAGCGGGCAGCCGGTAGCGTCTACTTTCACTCCGGCCGGAGTGCCGGGGCACTTGTCATCGGCATCGGTTACGCCGTCGCCGTCGGCATCGGGGCAGCCCTGCAGGGCGGCTACGCCGGCCACGTCGGGGCACTTGTCTTCGGCATCGGTGATGCCGTCACCGTCTTTGTCGGGGCAGCCTTGCAGGGCAACCACGCCTTTCACGTCGGGGCACTTGTCCTGGTAGTCGGGCACGCCGTCGCCGTCCTTATCGAGTGGGCAGCCGGTGGGGTTCACGGCCACGCCGGCGGGGGTCCCGGGGCACTTATCCTTCTTGTCCGACACGCCGTCCTTATCCTCATCCTTCATTTTGCCCAGGGCCACCGTAATGCCGGCCTGGCTCAGCAGGAACCGGTCGTACAGCTTATCGGCGGGGTTGGCAGGGCCGTAGAGGTTATCCACGCGCTCGGTGAAAGGGTAGTGCTGGCTGATGGTCAGGTCCAGGGCCACGGCCTCGCTGAGGCGGAAACGCAGGCCCAGCAAGCCAAATACCTCGGGCCGGCGAATCTGGTTGAAGAATGTCGCACCGTTGGCCCGGCCCTGGCTGTTAGCCAGGAACATGCCACCACCGCCCATCAGGTAGGGCTGCAGGAAGAAGTCCTCCTTCAGCAGCTTGCCGTTATTCATCTTGAGCTTGAGACCCAAATCGACCATGCCGGTGCGCGACTCGAAGTTGTCGCCAGCCCGCACTTGGCTGCTGAACTTATAGGTTTCATAATATCCCAGCAAGCCCAAATCGAACGAAGGCGACAAGTAGCGGGTGATGCCGCCGCCGCCGCCAACTTCGATGTCGACACCGGAGCGGTTCGAGAAGTCGGAACCCATGTTGCCACGGTATTGCAGCAGGCCAACGTTGCCACTGAGCGCGGTTTTGCGGTCGGCCGTTTGCGCCTTGGCGTGCGGGGCGGCCATGCCGAGCACAACAGTTCCCAATGCCAGCGCGCGAAGGAGTTTAAGTTTAAAGTCCATAGTGAAAAGGAGTAAAATGAGCCGCTCGCAGGCGGTGGGTATATACCCGGCACAAGCCTGCTGGCCTCGCCGATTGCGTTCCTATACCCTTCCCAGCTAAAAAAGTTGTACGCCCACAGTCTGGCTCAGCCGGAATTCTGGCTCGTCGGGCGGCTTCTGAAGGCAATGAAAAAAGCTGCCTGCGGATGCGGGCGGCTTCTTGTAATACATGCGGAAAACGGTGGCCTAAAAACGCCCGAAGTTCAATCCCAGAATCAGCACAATGCCCACCACCATCAAAATCAGATAGGTTTCCACGGCCCCGGTCTGCACGTAGCGGAGCAGGGTGCCGCCGCCGTTCACGGCCCGCCCAAACAGCCCCGTAACCGGGTTGATGACGCCGTTTTCGACGAACCTGTACAAGCCCGACGACAGCCACATCACCGGCCGGGTGAACAGGGCATTGTAGAGCTCGTCGATGTAGTATTTGTGGTACACCAGGCTCTCGGGGGCCGAGCGCTGGGCCTCGTCTTCGGCCGGGCGCTGGGCGCGGGCTACGTACTGCACGTAGGCCAGGATGATACCCAGCACACCCGCCGCCACCGACAGGCCCATGAGCATGTACTCGGTGCTTTCGTCGGGCTTGGCCGAGAAGGCCTCCGGCATCAGGCGCTGCGAATAGGTGAAAATCGGGGCCAGGTATTCGGCCAGGTAGTGGTGCCCGCCCGTGAACATCGGCGCGCCCATGAAGCCGCCCACGGCCGCCAGAATGGCCAGCACGACGAGCGGGAACGTCATCGAAGCGGGCGACTCGTGCAGGTGGTGCTTCTGCTCCTCAGTGCCGCGAAACTCGCCGAAGAAGGCCAGAAACAGCAGACGGAACATGTAGAACGCCGTGAGGAACGCCGTGAGCAAACCCATGGCCCACAGCACCTTGTTGTGCTCGTAGGCATGCGCCAGAATCTCGTCTTTCGAGAAAAAGCCCGCGAACGGCGGAATGCCCGAAATGGCCAGGCAGCCGATGAAAAAGGTGATGAACGTGATGGGCAGCGCCTTGCGCAGGCCACCCATGCGGCGCAGGTCCTGCTCGTTGCTCATAGCGTGAATGACTGAGCCGGCCCCGAGGAACATCAGCGCCTTGAAAAAGGCGTGCGTGAGCACGTGGAACAACGACGTGGAGTAGCCCATTACGCCCAGCGCCAGGAACATGTAGCCCAGCTGCGACACGGTGGAATAGGCCAGCACTTTCTTGATGTCGTTCTGGGCCAGGCCAATAGTGGCCGCGAATAGTGCCGTGGCCGCGCCCACGATGGCGACCACCTCCAGCGTATCGGGCGCGAGGGTGAACAGCACGTTGGCCCGCAGCACCATATAAATGCCCGCCGTGACCATAGTTGCGGCGTGGATGAGGGCCGAAACCGGCGTGGGGCCGGCCATGGCGTCGGGCAGCCAGGTATAGAGCGGCAGCTGGGCCGACTTGCCCATCGCGCCCACAAACAGCAGCAGCGTAATGGCCGTGCAGATGCCCGCGCCATAGATGCCGAACTGGCCGAGGCTAGCCTTCTGGAACACCTCGGCGTATTGCACCGAGTTGAAGGTGAGGTATATCAGGAAGATGCCCAGCAGGAAGCCCAGGTCGCCGACGCGGTTGATGATGAAGGCTTTCTTGGCGGCGTTGTTGTAGGCGGTATTCTTGTTCCAGAAGCCGATGAGCAGGTATGAGCACAAGCCTACACCTTCCCAGCCGATGAAGAGAATGACGAAATTACTGCCCATCACCAGCAGCAGCATGCTGAAAATGAACAGGTTCAGGAAGCTGAAAAACTTGCCCACGTTTTCGTCGTGGTGCATGTAGCCGATGCTGTACACGTGGATGAGGAAGCCCACGCCCGTCACGAGCAGCAGCATCACCAGGCTCAGCTGGTCAATCTGGTACTGAAACGGAATCTGGAGCGAGCCCACCGAAATCCAGTCGAACAGCTGCACCGTGTAGGCCACGTGGGCACCGGTGCCGGGAATGGCCCAGTTGGCCGCCGGGTGCAGAAACTCCCAGAACAGCACTACGGAAATCAGGAACGAGCCCAGCACGGTGGCGCTGCCCAGGAGGCCGGCCACGGTGCCGGAGAGTTTGCGGTTCAGCAGCCCGTTCAGCAAAAAGCCCAGGAAGGGCAGCAACGGAATCAGGATGTAGAGCAACGTCGCATAGGGCGCGTTGGCAACGGGGAGAACAGTTTCCATGGGGAAATGAGTAATGGAGTAGATGCGTAAATGAGGTCGTTGGAAGCAGGAGCAACAGGCTGCGTATGGCCCCTTGGCCACATCACGCAGTTGCTCCCTCACTCATTTACCATTTTAGCCTGCTCAGTAAATTGACGTCGGTGGTCTGGAAGTTGCGGTAAATCATGACGATGATGCCCAGGCCCACCGAAACTTCGGCAGCGGCCACGGCCATGATGAAGAACACGAAAATCTGGCCGTTGGGGTCGGAGCGGTAAGCCGAGAAGGCCGTCAGCAGAATGTTCACGGCGTTGAGCATCAGCTCGACGCACATGAAGATGATGATGGCGTTGCGCCGCACCAGCACACCCGTGACGCCGATGGCAAACAGGGCCGAGGCAAAGAAAACGTAGTACTGAAGCGGCACGGTCCGAATGACTTCGGGGATAGTCTGGGAAACGGTTGGGTCCATATGGGCAGGGCCGGCCAAGTGGGCAAAATGCAGCCGGCCGGCCGGCAAAGGTACCCGAAAACCCCTAGCGGAGAAAGCCACGGCACCACACGTTTTTTTATCGCCGCCAGGCAGCCCTGCATTCTGCACCGGGCTGATGCGGGCAGCAGCAGCCATCGATTTGATAAGTTCGCGTTTTAGTCTAATATTGGAGCACGGTTGAACCGGCCATATTACTGTACTAATCCATGAAATCACTAACTTGAAGAAAGATAATTGATGCTTTCCCACCACTCATACCGGAATGTGTTTTTATAACGAACTAATTTAGCAATCTTCGTATTTCGTAGAACTATAACAACATTACCGCAGCCGTAAAACTTCATTTTTCATCCTATTTTTCATTAACCTTTCTTTTACATGAGAGCATTCCTACTTGGATTATTGGCCACTTTTTGGAGTACACTGGCAATGGGTGGCACCTTGTATACGTTCAATGGTGGCGGCACTACTGGTGCCTGGACGACGGCAACTACCTGGACCACGGACCCAACGGGCTCAACCAGTGTCAATTCCCGCCTGCCGGTAGCCGGCGATGTATTGGTCGTGACCAACAGCTACCTGTTGACGCTGACCGCAGACGTTACCCTCACCAGCCTGGCCGTGACGGTGCAGCGGGGGGGGGTGCTCGACATGGGCACCAAAAAATTCACAGGTACGCTCGATAGCCTCTCTGGTAGAGGGACGCTTCGCATCGGGGCTCCTAATTTCCCGGCGGTAACCACCAATAACTTCGACGATGCCAACACCGGCACCGTTGAGTTCTACGACTGGACGGGCACGCAGACGCTGCCAATTCCGGGCTCGGGCCTGTACAACAACCTGCGCCTGCTGAACACGACGGGCACGGCTTACACGGCGCAGCTGGATAACAACCTCACCCTGACCGGCAGCCTGACGCTGACACGCACCAATGCAACGACCTTCCCGGCTGGCGGCACCTACGCGACGGCCGCACTCGCGGCCGCCGGCGCGGGCGTCTCACTCACCCTGGGCAAAACGGCCAGCACCAACCGGATACTAAGTGTGCAGGGCGACGTAGGCATTGGGGCCGGCACTTTCCTGGGAATAACGGCCGTGGCCGGCTCGCATACGATGAACGTGAGCGGCACCCTTATCAATGCCGGCACCATAAACCTACACAACGGCACGGCCAATGATACGCAGGTAGCCCTGCTCGTTTTCACGGGTACCACCGATGCCACTTTTGCCTGCAGCGGCGACACCGACCTGGATATTTTGAAAGTTGATAAGGGTATTGATAGCCAAGTGCTACTTAATATCACCTCAACCGGCAACGTGCATGGTACTGCCCAAGGCAACCTGCGCCTGAACCACATTGGGGCGGTTGACTTTCTGCAACTGGCAAACGGCATCGCCAAGTTGGGCAACAACATCTATCTGGCTAAGATAAGCAACGACCCGAACGGATTTTCGCTGGGTTCTTCAACGAACAGCCCCACCATGTGGATTGCCGGCGCCACGGTGGTCAACGACAATGAACCCCTGATTGCCGTGTACGGTATCTACCGCATCAGCGCCGGTCTATTTACCGATAACAACGATGCGGGCATGGTGGTGCGGGAAGACGGGCAGGTACTGATTGAGGGGGGCACGACGAAGGTGAACAAATTCCGCCCTTCGCGCACTACCACTACCCACCGTGGTTCATTTGTCATGTCGAATGGCTTATTTGAGTGTACTGGGACAGGGCCTACGTCAATTGATGATAAGTTTGGCCGGTTCAGTGTGCCATACGTCACGCAAGCTTTCCGCATGACTGGAGGTACGATTCGGACCCAATTGCCTTCCGGACCCACCTATGCGGATGGTCTTTTTCATATTGGGGTGAACCCCAACAATGCCACCGTGACTGGTGGAACGATTGAAGTCATTTTGCCAGCTTCCGATGCCAATGGAATCATCTTGAGTACAGCTCCCCTCTGGAACTTAACCATTAAGAAATCCGGCGCTACGGGCACCAGCAAGGCTATCAACCAAATCATGCCGTTTGACCCTGCTTATGCGGCCAACGCAACCACCGCAGCGCAGCCGCTCACTGTTCTGAACAACTTCACGATTGACGCTACCAATCCCACTACATTTGATGCTGGCAACCTGAATGTTACCATTCAGGGCTCGTTCACTATCGGCACGGGCTGCACTTACCTGCCCGGTGCCAACACCACCATCTTCAACGGCACCCAAAACCAGCTGCTGACCACCAACGGCACCATCGGCGCCACGGCGGGCCTGGGCACGTTCAACAACTGGACGGTTGACAAAGCGGCTGGCACCCTGACGCTGGCCGGCTTGGTGGGCACGTACTACACCCCCACCGGCTCCACCCTATCGATTCTGCGCGGAGTACTCAACGATGCGGGCAAAACCATCAACGTACAGGGCAACATCACCAATTCGGCGTCGCACCAGAGCGTGGGTTCGGGCAGCATCACGATGAATGGCACCACGCCCCAGACTATCGGCGGTAACGGCAACGGGGTATTTGGCAACCTTAAAATCAACGTGCCGACTGCCAGCATCGCGGCGGGTTTGGTGGCGGTTTCGTTGGGTGCCAACATCGCGGTTTCCAATGTTATGACGCTGACCAGCCTGCACATTTTTTCTATTGGTGCCTACCGGCTAGCGCTGACCAACATTTCCCCGAATGCTATTGGGCCAGCGGGAGCATTTACGGCCCAGCGCATGGTGCAGACGGCGGGCAACGCCAGCGACCTGGGTCTGCAGAAGACCTACGGCCCCGGCACGGCGCAATCATTCGTGTTCCCCGTGGGCACCGGCACCAAATTCACGCCGGCTACGATAGCCATTACTTCGCTGGGCTCGCTGGACAAGTTTGGCCAGGTGAGCGTTAGCCCCGCCAACCTGCGCAACCCCTTCGCGACCGGCAGCAACAACGCGCTGAAGTATTTCTGGAAAGTGCGCAGCGTTAATTTCGGCCCGCTGCCGGCGACTGGCATCGACATGAACTTCACGATGCTTAATGCCGACGCGGTGGGCGTGATTGGCAACTACGTGGGCGGCCGCTACCTGCCAACCGCTTGGAACACCACGTATTCGACCAACGTCATCGACCTGGGCAGCGGTTCTTCGCGTATCGATTTCACCGGCATGGGCAGCTTCGCGGGTGAGTTTACCGCCGGCGACAATACCACGCCTACCGTTGCGTTCGGCCCGGTAACGGCCTTCTACAGCCGTGCCAACGGCAACTGGGAAACTAATACCACCTGGAGCACCACCAGCAACAGCGGCGCGGCCGTGCCAGTGGGCGCGGTAGCCGGGGTCAACTTCCCCGGCCCTGGCAACCCCGTGTTCATTGGCCTGGCCAACACGATTCCGGCCGCGGCCAGCATCAACCACACCGTAACGGTAACCGCGGCCAACGCCAAGGCGGGCTCGCTGGTGATTGACCGCAACTCGACCCTGGACGTGGCCTCGACCATCGGCCATAACTTTGGTGAGCTGCCCGATTCGAAAGTGGGCGGCTCGGGCCGCCTGCGCATCAGCTCGAGCGCCGCCACGGCCGTGTTCCCCGGCGGCGACTTTGGCACGTTCATTCAGAGCGGAGGCGGCACGGTGGAGTACTACACAACCGGAGCGCAGAACTACACGCTGCCTACGACTTCGGGCACGCTCACGCTGAACCAGTACCGCAACCTGTGGCTGAGCGCCGCCAGCGGCCGCATCATCACCCTGCCCAACCAGGACCTGCGCGTGTATGCGCAGTTGAGAAGCGGCTCGAGCAGCGGCACCGGCACCGCCCTGATTAGCGCCACCGCCGCCGGCAACCTGCGCGTCGATTCGCTGCTGCAGGTGCAAAACGGCATTTTTCGCCTCCAGGGCACGACGGCCCGCGCGCTCAGCGTCGACACCGACGTGAAAGTGGATGCCGGCGCGACGTTTGACGTGTTGAACAACGCGGCCCTGACCCACAACGTGACCGTGGGCGGCTCGCTGACCAACAATGGCACCCTGAACTTTAACGCGGGCACCGGCAAGGCCGCGCTCACCTTCACGGGCAGCCTGAACACCAGCCTGACCGGCCCTACGGGAGTTGCCACCACGCTGGCTACCCTCGTCGTGAACAAGGGCGCGGGCCGCAGCGCTACCCTGCTGGTAGACGTGGCCGGCACCCTGACCACCCCCACCAACAGCTGGCTGACCCTGACCAACGGTACCCTGCGCTACGCCAAGGGCACGGGCACGCTCACCATCCACGACGCGGCTTCGCCCTACCTCATCACCGACAACGCCGGCCTGACGGTGGACGCGCCGGGCGCGAACGTGACCATCGCCACCGCGGTGAGCACCGCCTCCGACGTGCGCCTGGCCGGTGAAATCCGGGTGCTGCAAGGCACCCTGAGCGTGGGCACCAACTCCACCACGGCCGGCAACGACCTGGAGTACGCCAGCGCCGGGGCCCCGACCCTGCGGGTGGCTGCCGGCGGCACCCTGAACGTGAACGGCCAGATTCGCCGCACCGTGAACAACCTCGACGGCTCACTGCGCTACGACCAAAGTGGCGGCACGGTCGACATCGCCGGCGTGGGGGCCAACGCCCTGCTCAACAACGAGCGTGGCCTGTTTGAAGTGCAGGGCCCGAGCAGCATCTTCCGGATGACGGGCGGTACCCTGAGCCTGCATCGCTCGAACCAGAAGGCCCCCATCACCACGGCCGACCTGTACCTCGTGCCCGACTCGACGGTGGTAACCGCCGGTACGGTACGCCTGGGCAACACGGCCGCCGGCGTGGGTAACGTCGTGATTAGCGTGAACTCGAAGGCAGCTCTCTACGACCTGATTGTGGAAAGCGCCGCCAACAACACCAACACCAATACCGGCCTGCTGGCGGCTCCCTATCCCCTGAACCTGAAAGGGTCGCTCACGATTGCTGCCGTTGGCACGCCCAACGCCAACACCTACTTCAATGCCAATGGCATTGCCGTGAACATCGACCAGAACCTGTACAACTACAACAGCTCGACTAGTACTTCCCTGGTGCCGGGGGCGGGCGCGGGCGGTTTCCTGCCCTTCACGGCGGCCCAGACGACGACCTTCACCGGCAAGGGCCCGGCCTTGCAGCAGCTCGTGAGCGCGACGGCCAACCTCACCTCCTTCGGGGCCCTGGTGCTGAGCAACGCCCAAACCAGCGGCACCCTGCAGCTGGGCGGTAATGCCCGCGTGGCCGGCGTACTGACGCTGACCAAAGGCACCCTCAACGACAATGGCAACACCATCACGGCCATTGGCCAGGTGCTGAACTCGGCCGTGCACAGCAGCACCGGCACGGGCAGCCTCACCCTGGGGGGCACCACCAACCAGGCGGTTGGGGGCAACGGCCTGGGCCAATTCGGCAACCTGACGCTGAACAACGCCGCCGGGGCTACCACCACGACCAACCAGGAAATCACCAAAGTGCTGGCCCTGAATAACGGGGTGCTCTTCATCGGCTCGAACCTGCTGCACCTGAGCAACCCCGCAGCGGCAGCCGTTACGACCACTGCTACGCTCGACAACGCGCACTGCATCCGCACCAATGGCATTGTGGCCGACCTGGGCGTGCGCAAGAGCTACCCTGCCGGGGCCTCGAACTTCACCTTCCCGCTTGGCGCGGCCGTGATAACCAAGTACACCCCCGTGCAATTGAACGTAACCGGCAGCTCGGCGGCCGGCACCATCACGGTGCAGCCCATCGGCATCCCGCATCCTTCGACTACTTCCGGGGCAGCCACGGAGCTGAGCTACTACTGGAAAGTAGGCAGCACGGGCCTGACCTCGCCCACGGTAACACAGGTGTTCACCTACGTGGCCAGCGATGTGAACGGCACGGAAGCCAACTACCGGCTCGGCCGCTTCCTGAACGGGCAGTGGACCCCACTGGGCGGCATCGCCGGCACCGTGAACGCTACCAGCCACACGCTCACTAACACCGGGGTTAGCTACATCGACGGCGACTACACCGGCGGCGAAACTGCCGAGTTCGGGGCCGTCTCTACCTTCTACAGCCGCACGGCAACAGCGGGCATAGCCGGTGGCGCCAACTGGAACGACCCCACGGCCTGGACCTTCACCAGCGACGGTTCCGGCGCCAGCACGGGCACGTTCCCTACGCTGGCCAACCCGGCCGTGATTTTGCCCGGCCACACGATTAACTCGGCCGGGGCCGGCCGCGGGGCCGCGTCGCTCATCCTCAACGGCACGCTCGACCTGGGCATCAACCTGGCCAATAACTTCAGCAACGTGAGCGGCACGGGTACCCTGCGCATCGGCTCGGCCATCTTCCCGGCGGGCAACTACGCCAACTTCGTGGCGGCCAATACCGGCACGATTGAATTCACGGGCAAAGTGCAGCTTCCCGCCCGCGACACCTATAACAACCTCCTGCTGTCGGGCGGTACGGCCAAGGACCTCACCAACCTGGACCTGACCCTCAACGGCGCGCTGAACATCACGGCCGGCACGGCCGTGAACAACCCCACCAGCCAGAACATCACCCTAACCTCGGCCACCAGCGGGGCCACCATCGCTGGTCCCTTCACCCTGAACGATGGGCAGCTAACGACGGGCGCTTTCCTGAGCACGACTTCGACGGGCTCGCTCAGCTTCGGGACCGGGAAAGTCACCGTGGGCACTTCCCTCACCAACGCCGGCACCCTGGTGAATGGCTCGGCCCCTCTCACGGTGGGCACCAACCTCACCAACAGCGGCACCTTCGAGGCTTCGGCACCAGCCAGCACCGGCGTGGTAGTCGTGGGCGGCAACTTCACCAACACCAGTGCCTACAACGCGGGCACCGGCAACCTGGAAGTAACCGGCAGCGTGACCAACGCCAATACCGGCACTTTCACGGCCAATACGGGCGAGGTCAATGCCGGCGGTGACTTCACGAACGCCGGCTCTTACACGGCCGCCAAAAACATCATGCACGTCAACGGGGAGTTCTTCAACCAGACGGGCGGGGCTTTCGATGCCGCTACCTCCAACATGATTCTGCGCGGTAACTTTTCCAACGCGGGCGCCTTCGCCCAGGGCAGCAGCCTGGTGCAGTTCATCACCAACAACAACCGCTTCATCACTGGTGCCACCAGCTTCTACGACCTCCAGAAGCTGGGCAGCAGCGCCCTCACCATGGGCACGAACACCGACGTGACGGTGACCAACGTACTCACGATTCAGAACAGCGTCATCTTCACGGGTGTCAACGGCAACCTCAATACCCTGTACCTGACCAATACCGCCACCCAGCCGATTGTGGGCAACTCGCTCACCGCCTACGTGGCTGGCCGCCTGGCCATGGCGCTGCCCGATGCCGCCAGCAGCATTCGCGTGTTCCCGGTGGGTGCCGGCCAGCGCTACCGCCCCGTCACCATCAAGCCGCTGGGTACTTCAGCCAGTGCCGTGGTACTGGTCGAAATCATCAATGGGGCCGCACCGAACGCCAACAACGCCGGCAACTACGACCCCGCGACCCTCCAGAACATCGCGACCACCCGCTACTACCGCATTCAGCTGCTGTCGGGCACCCTCAACCAGCCCACCGTGCAGCTTAGCTTCAACACCGATGTAGTGGATGAGACGGTGAATGTGCCCGGCAACCTGCGCGTGGCCCGCTCGGCCGGCAACGCCGGCCAGTGGATGTCGACCAGCGGCTCGGGAGTGTACTCGCCCGATTTCCCCCGTGGCTACGCTACTTCGGGCGCGACCACTATCGACAACACGTCGTTCTTCGTGCTGGCTTCGACCAACAAAGTCGACAACCCGCTCAGCGGCCAGGCTCCCCTGCCCGTTGAGCTGATTGCCTTTTCGGCCACCCGTCAGGGCGAGGCCGTGCAGGTGGCCTGGGCCACGGCTTCGGAGAAAAACAGCGCCTACTTCGCCGTGGAGCGCTCGGCCGACGGCCGCGCCTTCAGGGAAATGGCCCGGGTAGACGCGCTGGGCAGCAGCACGGCGCGCCACGACTACGGCACGCTCGACCGCTCGCCCCTGGGCGGCACCAGCTACTACCGCCTGCGCCAGGTGGACAAGGACGGCACCACTACCTTCTCTAAAATCGCCACCGTGCGCTTCGACGGTAAGCCGGGCACGCCAACCCTGGTAGCCTACCCCAACCCGGCCACGGGCAGCGGCTTCCAGCTGGCTGCCTCGAACCTGGCCCCGGCCAGCGGCACGGTACGGGTGTTCGACAATGTCGGCCGCCTGGTATTCAGCCAAACGGTAGCGGCCGGCACGGCCGAAGCCACTGTGCAGCCGGCCCAGCGCCTGGCCAGCGGCATGTACTTTGCCACCTGGGCTACCGCCAACGGCGTGAAGCTTACGACCAAGGTATCGGTGGAATAACCGCCACTGCTTACCAGGCAAAAAGTCCCGGCTGCGCTTGCAGCCGGGACTTTTTTTGTGGGTTATGCTTGGTGAGGCAGCTCAAACGGCGCGGGAGTGGGGTGGCACCGATGGAGTAGCTGCCAACGGGTTTTGCCCGGTGCCTTAGCACCAAAACGGCGATTTCCGGTTCGGTTTCCGGAGCTTTGGCCCTTACGCGCCGGAAAACCGGCCCGGGCCCAAGCCCCGGTAAGCAGCCAGCCCTTGATAGCAGTTTCGGAGTCAGGGCTTCCGCACCAAAAGGTTGCACTTGCATTTACCCGGCCCTTTGGGCTAAGGCACGCATAAGTTTGCAACTAACTGATTATCATAGAACTTACGCAGAAGGCCAGTTTTCAAGCCCCAGCGGGGTCGTACCCGAAGGGCGACACTTGTTTGTTTGGCAATCGGGTGTCGCCCTTCGGGTACGACCCCGATGGGGCTTATCCATTGTTTGTCAAATAATTACTACCAACATACCGCCCTTCGGGTACGACCCCGCTGGGGCTACCTTCTGCCGTGTTTGCGTAAGTCCTATATCAAAAGCATTTTTGGTCAGATAACAACCATAATTTTCTATGATTCCCGATGCAAATAGTAGCTTCTGAAGGAGCTGAAGCAGTTACCCAAACGTCCGTTTCTACTTCGTCAGACTTGTGTGTACACCATAGCCCTTTGGGGCCGGGATGCTGGATTCGCCCCTTGTTTTGAGGCTTCAGTCCCGGCTGTGCTACGCCAGCCAGGGGATAGAGTGGTTTCGGGATTGGCATACACGTTACGGTTGAATCAAAAATTTTATAATCAACGCTTTATAAATTTTTAATCTATCGTTTTTAATTTTTAATTCTGTCTATTAGCTCAGAAACCGCTCTAGTCGAATCAAAACGCCTGGTCCCAAACCCTGAAGCGCCGGGCAAAACCCGTTGGGTAGTTTGGTACGGAAGCCCTACCGATGAATGCAACAGCCGTCGGCCCAGAATAGCCGCGGCCAAATTGGCGGGCATACTGCGCTGGCCGGGCAACATGCAGCTGGCGTGCTTCCGGATAATTTTTCCCGTGGTGATGTGACGCAGTGCTTTCGTTTGGATGCCGCTGGGGGCAGATGAACCGCACTATGAGAGGTTGAAATGCCGCTTTCGCATCAGGAGGCACTTTTGATTTTTCAGGTATCTAGCAAGCGCTATGTAAAAACTGCCTCTATTGTCTGGATTTAAGGTTCGTTTTACATAGTGCGGT